>NZ_JBICZC010000016.1:0-169537 GCF_043201715.1 Streptomyces sp. NPDC048291 | reverse complement strand
TGCGGCGGCCCGGTCCCGCAGCGGCGCGGTAATGCGGCGGCCCGGTCCCGCAGCGGCGCGGTAATGCGGCGGCCCGGTCCCGCAGCGGCGCGGTAATACGGCGCTCGGTCTCGCCCCCCCGCGGTAAGCGGCGCTCGGTCTCGCCCTCCGCGCGGTAATACGGTGTCCCGTCCCTGCACCGCGCCGAAATAGGGCTGCGCCACCGACGAGACCGCTCCCGACTGCGGTCCGGCAGCGCCCCCGAAGGGGCGCGGGGAACTGCGCGACCGGCCACGACGGCGCAGCAGTCGGCACACGGGCCATCGCGGCACTTCCGGTGGAGCCCGTACGCTCCGCTCCCGGTGCCGCTTCCGACGCGGCCGGGCGGGGAGAGAGCGCACACACGGACACGGCGGACGCGGACGCGGCGGCGTCGGGAGCAGACGGAGCAGCAGGAGCAGCAGGAGGACGGCTGGCCTCCGACTACCCTGGATGGGCGATCCATCCCCCGTGCGCAGGAGTGAAATGGCCGTCAACCTGGTCAATGTCGAGAACGTCAGCAAGGTCTACGGCACCCGTGCCCTGCTGGACGGCGTCTCGCTCGGCGTGTCGGAGGGCGACCGCATCGGCGTGGTGGGCCGCAACGGCGACGGCAAGACCACCCTCATCCGGATGCTCGCGAAGCTGGAGGATGCCGACACCGGCCGTGTCACCCACTCCGGCGGACTGCGCAGCGGCGTCCTCACCCAGCACGACTCCCTCGACCCGGCCGCCACCGTCCGCCACGAGGTCATCGGTGACATGGCCGACCACGAGTGGGCCGGCAACGCCAAGGTCAGGGACGTGCTGACCGGGCTGTTCGGCGGGCTCGACCTGCCGGGCTTCCCCAAGGGGCTCGACACCGTCATCGGGCCGCTCTCCGGTGGTGAGCGGCGCCGTATCGCGCTCGCCAAGCTGCTCATCGAGGAGCAGGACCTGCTCGTCCTCGACGAGCCGACCAACCACCTCGACGTCGAGGGCATCTCCTGGCTGGCCCGGCACCTGCGCGAGCGCCGCTCGGCGCTGGTCTGCGTCACCCACGACCGGTGGTTCCTCGACCAGGTCTGCACCCGGATGTGGGACGTGCAGCGCGGCGCCGTCTACGAGTACGAGGGCGGCTACTCCGACTACGTCTTCGCCCGCGCGGAGCGCGAGCGGATCGCGGCCACCGAGGAGACCAAGCGGCAGAACCTGGTCCGCAAGGAGCTGGCCTGGCTGCGCCGCGGCGCTCCCGCCCGTACCTCCAAGCCGCGGTTCCGGGTCGAGGCCGCCAACGAGCTGATCGCCGACGTGCCGCCGCCGCGGGACACCTCCGAGCTGATGAAGTTCGCCTCCTCCCGGCTCGGCAAGACCGTCTTCGACCTGGAGGACGTGACCGTCCAGGCCGGGCCGAAGGTGCTGCTCAAGCACGTCACCTGGCAGCTCGGCCCCGGCGACCGCATCGGCCTGGTCGGCGTCAACGGCGCGGGCAAGACGTCGCTGCTGCGCGCCATGGCCGAGGCGGCGCGGACGGAGGGCGAGACCCAGCCCGCGGCCGGCCGGGTCGCCGTCGGCAAGACCGTCAAGCTGGCCTACCTCTCCCAGGAGGTCGCCGAGCTGAACCCGAACACGCGGGTCCTGGAGGCGGTCCAGCAGGTCCGCGAGCGCGTCGACCTCGGCAAGGGGCGCGAGCTGACCGCCGGTCAGCTGTGCGAGACGTTCGGCTTCAGCAAGGAGAAGCAGTGGACGCCGGTCGGCGACCTCTCCGGCGGTGAGCGCCGCCGCCTCCAGCTCCTCCGTCTGCTCATGGACGAGCCCAACGTCCTCTTCCTCGACGAGCCCACCAACGACCTCGACATCGAGACCCTCACCCAGCTGGAGGACGTCCTCGACGGCTGGCCCGGCTCGATGATCGTCATCTCCCACGACCGGTTCTTCGTCGAGCGCACCACCGACCGCGTCTTCGCCCTCCTCGGCGACGCCACGCTGCGGATGCTGCCGCGCGGCATCGACGAGTACCTGGAGCGCCGGCAGCGCATGGAGGAGGCGGTCGCCGCGACCGCCGGCGCCGCGGCCCCCAAGGCCGCCACGACCGAGCGCAGCGCCGCCGACCAGCGCGCCGCCAAGAAGGAACTCCAGAAGATCGAACGGCAGTTGGACCGGGTCTCCGAGAAGGAGACCAAGCTGCACGACCAGATCGCCGCGAACGCCACGGACTTCGCGAAGGTCGCCGAACTCGACGCCCAGCTGCGCGACCTGGCCGGCGAGCGCGAGGAACTGGAGATGCGCTGGCTGGAGTTGGCCGAGGACGCGTAACGGACGTACCCACCGGCGTGAATCAGCCCACCGCGAGCCCGCGCGCAACCCCCTTGCGCGGGCCCGGTGAAGGGGGCGTGAAGGCGCGTAACGGTGGCATCACGGGGCGGTTCTCCCTTGGGAACGGCGGCCGACGCGGGCCCGTGGGCTGTCGGTGGCGGGTGGTAGAAAGGTCAGTCTGAGAACTGCCTGAGTGCGACCGCCGCTGCCGTCACCGGCCTCGGGCATGGCTCGAAATCAGTGAACGAGGGGGAGAACGCTGATGACACAGCCGCCCGGCCAGCCGCCGCAGGGTGCTTTCGGAGCGCCGCAGGACCAGCCGCCGCCGGGCGGCGGATTCGGCCCCCCGCAACAGCCGCCCGCACCGGGAGCTTTCGGCGCACCGCAGCCGCAGCCGCACCCCCAGCAGCAGCCGCAACCCGGCTACGGCTATCCGCAGCAGCCCGCCCCCGGCCCCTACGGCACGCCGGGCCCGTACGGGCCGCAGCCCGGGTACGGGTACGGATACCCCCAGCAGCAGCCGCAGTACCCCGGCGGCCCGGGGATGCCACCGCCGCCCGGCGGCGGAGGCGGCGGCCCGTTCAAGGGCAGGCCCGCGCTGATCGTCGCGGCGGCGGTGGCCGGGCTGCTGGTCGTCGGCGGCACGGTGTACGCCGTGACCGGCGGCAAAGGCGGCGACAAGAAGCCGGTCGCCCAGCGGTCCGACGACCCGAAGGCCTCCGGTACCCCGGCCGACCCCGGTGACGGCAGCGGGGGCGGTGCGGACCCGGAGAACTTGAACGCGGGCCGCAAGTCAGGCGAAGCCAAGGTGCTCTGGTACAAGTCGGCGCCCGACGCGCCCGCTTCCGGCGCCGACGCGCCCGGCATGTGGATCACCGGGAAGACGGCGGTGAAGGCGGCGTACAAGCAGGTCTTCGCGTACCGGGTGGGCAACGGCGACCCGGCCTGGGCCCCGATCGCGTTCCCGCAGAAGATCTGCGCGGTCACCTCGCGGAAGTCCGCGGACGACAAGGTCGTCGTGGCCTACATGGACGGCACCAGCGACCGCGCCAAGTGCAACCAGTTGCAGGAGATCGACCTCGACACGGGCCGGAAGGGCTGGACCGCGACCGTCGCCGACGGCGGGCTGTTCGACAGCGCGCTCAGCATCGAGCTGACGATCAGCGGGAAGACGCTGATGGTGGGCCGTTCCGAGTCCGGCACGGCGTACGACCTCGGCAGCGGCCACAAGCTGTACGACAAGAAGGAGTACGGCGCGTCCTGCTTCCCGACGGCGTTCGCGGGCGGCACGGACCGGCTGGTCGAGGTGGCGTCCTGCGGCGCCGGAGCCAGCACCGAGCACGACGAGATCTCGCAGCTCGACCCGGCCACCGGCAAGGTCCGGTGGACCCAGCCGGTCAAGAAGGGCTGGCAGGTCGAGCGGACCTACTCCGTCGACCCGCTCGTGGTCTACATGACCAACGAGGAGAAGAACGCCTGGAACATCTCGGTCCTGGACGACAAGGGCACGTTCCGCTCCGAGGTCAAGGTCGACGAGAAGTTCGCGCCCCAGTGCGGCTGGGCGCTCCTCGCCCGTGACCTGCAGGGCTGCCAGGGCGTGGCCGTCGACGCGAACACCCTCTACCTGCCGACGGACGTGAGCGGCAGCGCCAACGAGATCGTCGCGATCAGCCTCACCGACGGCAAGGCGAAGTGGCGTGTGAAGTCCCCGACGGACGAGTCGATGTACCCGGTCAAGGTCGAGGGCGGCAAGCTCGTCGCCTATGTGCGGCCGTCGTACGACGCGGGCGGCCAGGTCGTGTCCATCCCGACCACCGGCTCCGCCCACGCCACCACCAGGCTGCTGCAGAACCCGCAGCACACCGCCGACATCGAGGGCGGCTTCTACGACGGCGCGGTCGACTGGGCCGACGGCCGTTTCTACCTCTCCTCCACGCGGCTGACCGGCAGCGACCAGGCGAAGGAGAAGCTGATGATGGCCTTCGGCAACTGAGCGGGCCCCGCCCCGAGCCGTCCCGCCGTCCCCAGCCCGCTCACGCCCCGTCCCCCGAGGTACTCCCACCATGACCCAGCCGCCGCCTCCGCCCAACCAGCCGCCCAACCAGCCTCCGAACCCGTACGCCCAGCAGCCCGGTTACGGCTACCCGCAGCAACCCCCGCAGCCCGGCTACGGCTATCCCCAGCAGCCCCCGGCCCCGAACCCGTACGCCCAGCAGCCCGGCTACGGCTACCCGAACCAGCCGCCCCAGCCCGGTTACGGCTACGGCTACCCGGGCGGCCAACCAGGCCAGCCGGGCGGCCCCGCGCCCGCTCCCGGCCGCGGGCGGAACAACGCGACGCTGCTCATCGTCGTCGCCGCGGTCGTCGCCATCGCACTGATCGTCGGCGGCGGCATCTGGTACGCCAAGTCCTCCGGCGGCGACGGCAAGAAGGACGACACGGCGCACTCCAGCGGCGGCGCCACCGGCGGCCAGGACGCGAACGGCGGCGAGAAGGGCAAGGGCACCGAGAAGGTGCCCGCGGACACCACCTCCAAGGTCCTCTTCCAGGTCCCGCTGCCCACCGCGAAGGACACCACCGTCACCGCCGGTTCCTGGCTCACCGGCAAGGTGTACGCGAAGACCGGCGTCGCCGAGATCACCGGTTACGACCCCGACTCGGGCGCCGAGCTGTGGACGATCCCGCTCTCCGGCCCGGTCTGCCGCGCCACCGGACACGTCAGCGCCGACGGCAGGACGGCAGTCGTCTTCCAGCCGAAGATGCCCCCCAAGGGCTCCACGGCCGGCTGCACCCGGGTCGCCGCCATCGACCTGAACACCGGTAAGAAACTGTGGACCCAGACGATCAAGTCCGGTGACGTCCCGATCAACTTCGACAACGTGACGGTCGCTCAGCAGACGGTCGCGGTCGGCGGCTCCAGCGGCGGCGCCGCCTTCGACCTCGCCTCGGGCAAGGTCCGCTGGCAGCCGAAGGCGGCCGACAGCTGCTACGACGCCGGGTACGGCGGCGGCGCCAAGCTGGTCGCGGTCCGCAGGTGCGGCAGCGGCGACGCCGGCCAGCTGCGCATCCAGACCCTCGACCCGGTCTCCGGCAAGGTGCTCTCGGAGTACCGGATGACCTCGGGCATCGACTACGCGAGCGTCGTGTCGACCGACCCGCTGGTGGTGGCCGCCGACGTCAACGACAGCGCCGGCGACGGCAGCGGCTTCTCGGACGTCTTCTCCATCGACGGCAGGACCGGCGCCCTGCGCACCCGCATCTCCACGCCGGGCAGCTCCTACGCGGCCCGCTGCGACGGTATCTACGACCTGGAGAAGTGCACGGGCGTGGTGGTCGGCAACGACAGGCTGTACCTGGCGACCGAACAGCACGACGGCGACGGGGACTTCGCGAAGACCAACGAGATCGTCGCCTTCGACCTGGGCACCGGCAAGCAGACCGGCCAGCGCGCCGACGCCGGGAACAACTACACGATCACGCCCCTGCGCATGGACGGCCCCGACGTGATCGCGTACAAGAACGCGCCGTACGACAAGGGTGCCCAGGTCGTCAGCATCGACGGCGGTTCGTTCAAGGAGACCAAGCTGCTGGAGAACCCGGTGAGCACGGCGGTCAAGGCCGTGGAGACGGCCATGTCGCCCGACTACGCCGAAGTCCGCTACGCCCAGGGGCACCTCTACCTGTCCGCCGCCTTCGCCCACGCCGCCACTTCCTCGTCGTCGGCCAAGGAGTACCTGGTCACCGCCTTCGGTGCGGGTGGCTGATACGCGCTCTTGACCCTCGAATACGAGAAAACCCTGAGATTCCTCCGATCCGGGGCACTTCTCATCAGTAGGGGCAGCGCAACGTCGAACAAGCGTGTAGCTTCCGGGGGCATGAAGGACGGGGTGCCGGGGGGCCCTCTGTCCATGCGGACCAGTGGGCATCCATAGTGGGGCATCCATTGGGGGGACTGGGGGGTTGCTCTATGGGAGTGCGGCTCATGGTGGTCGACGACCACCGGTTGCTCGCGGAGGCGCTGGCCTCGGCGCTGAAACTGCGCGGCCACCGGGTGCTGGCCGCGGCGGCACCGGCGGCGGGCGCGGCCGAGCTGGTGATCACACGGGCGCCCGAGGTGTGCCTGCTCGGTACGGCGTCCCCGGCCGAGCCGGGGATCTTCGACCCGGTGGTGAAGATCAAGCGGGAGCGTCCGCAGGTCGCCGTCCTGGTCCTGGGCCCGGTGCCCTCCCCGCGCGGCATCGCGGCGGCCTTCGCCGCGGGCGCCTCCGGGTACGTACGGCACGACGAGCGGATAGAAGGCGTCGAGCGGGCGATCATGAAGGCGCGGGCAGGGGAGGCCGCCGTGGCCCCCGCCCTGCTCCAGGGCGCCTTCGGTGAACTCCTCAACCCGGCCGCCCAGCCCGACGACGAGGGCCAGCGCCTCCTCCAGATGCTCACCCCGAGGGAGGTGGAGGTCCTGGTCCGCGTCGCCGACGGCGAGGACACCCGCCTCATCGCCGCTGGCATGGGCATCGCCCCCAGCACGGCCCGCACCCATGTGCAGAGGGTCCTGATGAAACTGGGTGTGGGGTCGAGACTGGAAGCGGCGGCACTGGCAGCCCGCACTGGGTTGCTGGACCGAGCGGGACCGCTCAACGGCGGCCCACAAGCGCCCCTTTAGGGGCGCGGGGCTGTATCGATCTGCGGCTCCGCCGCGCGGGCGCGCCCAGCCCCCACGCACCCGCAGCCGAAAGACGACCTACTCCTCGGCCCCCTCCACGGGAGGTACCGGCGGCGGGGTGGGGCGAAGCCACAGCCACACCAGAAAGAACACCCCCAGCAACAGCATCCCGATCCCGGTCCACAGGTTGATGTTGATCCCCTGCGCCTTGTCGATCTCGGCCTGCGAGTCCGTGATCCCGGTGATCGTGACGATGATCCCGTAGAGCACGAACAGCCCCCCGATGATCCGCCGCAGGTCGAAGATCCGCGCGGCGGTCGCGGACCGCCCCTCCAGCTCGGTGACCTCCCGCTGGACGTCCTGCTCGGAGTAGTGGAATCCGGACTGCCCGGAGTCGTCGGTCATGGTTCCTCCATCCTCCCGCGACCGGGACTAGAACGAGAACGAGAACGAGAACGAGAACGGGATGTAGCAGGCGGCGGCGATGATCACCGCGCCCCAGCCGAGCAGCGCCGGCCGCCGGTACCAGGCCTCGTCGCCCGGCGAGGGCGCCTCGGTCATCCCCGGGGACGTCGTGCCGTAGACGAGCCCGGCCAGCTCCGCCTCAGGCTTGGGCGCGGTGAACAGGGACACGATCACCATCACGACCGCGCCCGCGACGAACCCGGCGATCGCGGAGACGAAGTTGGCGCCCTGGTCGGTGGGGATGCCGATGACGCCCCTCTTGTAGAGGACGAAGTAGTTGACCATCGCGGTCACGGTGCCCGCGAGGAGCCCCCAGAAGCCGGATTTCGCCGAGGCCCGCTTCCAGAACATGCCGACGACGAAGACGACGAACATCGGCACGTTGAAGAAGGAGAACAGCGTCTGGAGGTAGCTCATGATGTTCGAGAAGGAGGACGCGAGGAACGCCGTGCCGATGGACGCGCAGACGCCGATCGCGGTGATGAGGCGTCCGAAGCGCACGTAGTAGCCGTCCTCCCGGCCGCGGACCACGTACTTCGCCCAGATGTCCGTCGTGAACACGGTGTTGAAGGACGACACGTTCGCCGCCATCCCGGCCATGAAGGCGGCCAGCAGCCCGGTCACCGCGATGCCGAGGACGCCGTTGGGCAGCAGCTGGGACATCAGGTAGGGGATCGCGTCGTTGTACTGGAGGTCCGAGCCGGACGTGCCGATGTCCGGTACCAGCGCGGCGGCGACCAGGCCCGGGATCATCACCAGGAAGACGATGAAGATCTTCGGGTAGGCGGCGATCAGCGGGGTGCGCTGGGCGGCGGAGAGGTTCTTCGCCGACAGGGCACGCTGCACCTCGGCGAAGTTCGTCGTCCAGTAGCCGAAGGAGAGCACGAAGCCGAGGCCGAGGACGATGGTCAGCCAGTTCGCGCCGAGCGGGTTGACGGAGCCGATGCCGGTGCCGCCCCAGGCGGTGGCGAAGTTGTGGCCGTGGGTGGCGGTGAGCCTGTCGACCAGGCCGTCCCAGCCGCCGACCTTCTTCAGGCCCAGCACGGAGAGCGGGATGAGGGCGGCCAGGATCACGAAGAACTGGAGCACCTCGTTGTAGATGGCCGAGGAGAGACCGCCGAGGGTGATGTACGCCAGCACGAACGCGCCGGCCACCACGATCGCCACCCACTGCGGCCAGCCCAGCAGCGCCTCCACGACGATCGCCAGGGCGTACAGGTTCACACCGGCGATCAGAATGGCCGCGAAGGCGAACAGGATCGAACTGAGCAGGTGTGCGGCTCTGTCGAAGCGGAGCAGCAGCATCTCGGGGACCGAGCGGACCTTGCTGCCGTAGTAGAAGGGCATCATCACCAGGCCCAGGAAGACCATGGCCGGAATGGCGCCGATCCAGTACCAGTGCACGGTGTACGCGCCGTACTGCGCGCTGTTGGCGGCCATGCCGAGGATCTCGGTGGCGGCCAGGTTCGCCGAGATGAAGGCGAGGCCGGTGATCCAGGCGGGCAGCGACCGTCCGGAGAGGAAGAAATCGAGACTGGTCTTCACCGAGCGACGGGCCGCGAAGCCGATGCCCAGGACGACGACGAAGTAGATCGCCAGGATCGTGTAGTCCAGGCCGTTGGTGGGGAGCCGCAGCCCCGCCGCGAGGTCCGTGGGGTGGCCTGTCGCGAGGTATGTGGGCGATACGGGGGCATCTGTGGGGTTCTGCACCCGGTAATTCAACACTTTCGTTGTCTCACCTTGATTGATTGCGATGTTGACTGGGATGGTGAGTTGTGTTTTGGTGTGTTCGGTTCTGTTTGATGGTTGGCTGGCTCGATCAATGGGAGTCCGCAGTGAAGAAGACCTCGACCCGGCTGGCCGACGGTCGCGAACTCATCTACTACGACCTGCGCGACGACACCGTGCGGGACGCGGTGGACCGCCGCCCGCTGGAGCGGACGCACACCACCTCCGAGATCCGCCGGGATCCGCTGCTCGGCGACCAGGTCGCCATCGCCTCGCACCGGCAGGGCCGCACCTACCACCCGCCGGCCGACCAGTGCCCGCTGTGCCCGACCCAGGGCGACCGGCTGAGCGAGATCCCGGACTCGTCGTACGACGTCGTGGTCTTCGAGAACCGTTTCCCCTCGCTGGCCGGCGACTCCGGGCGCTGTGAGGTGGTCTGCTTCACCTCGGACCACGACGCGTCCTTCGCGAGCCTCACCGAGGAGCAGGCGGGCCTGGTCCTCGACGCGTGGACCGACCGGACCTCGGAGCTGTCCCACCTCCCCTCCGTCGAGCAGGTGTTCTGCTTCGAGAACCGGGGCGAGGAGATCGGCGTGACGCTCGGTCACCCGCACGGCCAGATCTACGCCTACCCCTTCACCACCCCGCGCACCGCCCTGATGCTGCGCTCACTGGCGGCCCACAAGGAGGCGACCGGCGGGGAGAACCTGTTCGACGCCGTCCTTGCGCGTGAACTCGCAGGCGAGCGGGTCGTCCTTGAGAGTGAACACTGGGTCGCCTTCGTGCCGTACGCGGCGCACTGGCCCTACGAGGTCCACCTGTACCCGAAGCGCCGCGTCCCCGACCTGCTCGGCCTCGACGAGGCGGCACGCTCAGAGTTCCCCCAGGTTTATCTGGAACTCTTGAGGCGCTTCGACCGTATCTTCGGTGAGGGTGAACCTCCCACGCCCTACATCGCCGCCTGGCACCAGGCGCCGTTCGGGACGCTGGAGGAGTTCGACGGTGTCACGCGCGACGACTTCGCGCTCCACCTGGAGCTTTTCACCATCCGCCGAACGTCCGGCAAGCTGAAGTTTCTCGCGGGTTCCGAGTCGGGCATGAGCGTGTTCATCAACGACGTGCCGCCGGAGCGCGCGGCCGAGCGACTGCGAGAGGTAGCGAGTTGATGAAGTACCTGGTGACGGGCGGGGCGGGATACGTCGGCAGCGTGGTCGCCCAGCACCTGCTGGAGGCGGGCCACGAGGTCACCGTCCTCGACAACCTCTCCACGGGCTTCCGCGAGGGCGTCCCCGCGGGCGCCGCCTTCGTCGAGGGCGACATCCGCGACGCCGCCAAGTGGCTGGACTCCTCCTACGAGGCGGTGCTGCACTTCGCCGCGTCCTCCCAGGTCGGCGAGTCGGTCGTCAAGCCCGAGAAGTACTGGGACAACAACGTCGGCGGCACCATGGCGCTGCTCGCCGCGATGCGCGAGGCCGGCGTCCGCAAGCTCGTCTTCTCCTCCACGGCGGCCACCTACGGCGAGCCGGAGCAGGTCCCGATCGTCGAGACCGCGCCGACGCAGCCGACCAACCCGTACGGCGCCACCAAGCTCGCCGTCGACCACATGATCACCGGCGAGGCCGCCGCCCACGGCCTGGGCGCGGTCTCCCTGCGCTACTTCAACGTGGCCGGGGCGTACGGCGCGCAGGGCGAGCGGCACGACCCCGAGTCGCACCTGATCCCGCTGGTCCTCCAGGTCGCGCAGGGCCGCCGCGAGGCCATCTCCGTCTTCGGCGACGACTACCCGACGCCCGACGGCACCTGCATCCGCGACTACATCCACGTCGCCGACCTCGCCGACGCCCACCTGCTGGCCGTCGCGGCCGCGCAGCCCGGCGAGCACCTGATCTGCAACCTCGGCAACGGCGAGGGCTTCTCGGTCCGCGAGGTCATCGAGACCGTCCGCCAGGTCACCGGCCACCCGATCCCCGAGGTCGTGGCCCCCCGCCGGGGCGGCGACCCGGCGGTCCTGGTCGCCTCGGCGGCCGCCGCCCGCGAGAAGCTGGGCTGGAACCCGACCCGCGCGGACCTCGCGGGGATCGTCGCGGACGCCTGGGAGTTCGCGCAGACCATCAGCGCAGCTAGGGAGCAGTAGTGGGGGCAGCAGCACAGGTCGGAGCCGCGTTCGAGGAGCTGTACGGCACGGCTCCCGAGGGCGTGTGGGCCGCACCCGGCCGGGTCAACCTGATCGGTGAGCACACCGACTACAACGACGGCTTCGTGATGCCGTTCGCGCTGCCGCACGTGGCGACGGCGGCCGTCGCCCGCCGCACCGACGGCGTGCTGCGGCTGCACTCCTCGGACGTCGAGGGCGGGGTCGTCGAGTTCTCCCTCGACGCCCTGGAACCCGGCACCGACCAGGAGTGGACGGCGTATCCGGCGGGCGTGGTCTGGGCGCTGCGGGAGGCCGGTCACCCGGTCACCGGCGCCGACGTGCACCTCGCCTCCACCGTGCCGACCGGCGCGGGCCTGTCCTCCTCCGCGGCCCTGGAGGTGGTGATCGCCCTCGCGCTCGACGACCTCTACGAACTGGGCCTGCAGCGCTGGCAGCTGGCCCGCCTGTGCCAGCGCGCGGAGAACGTCTACGTCGGGGCGCCGACCGGCATCATGGACCAGACCGCGTCCGCCTGCTGCGAGGCAGGCCACGCCCTGTTCCTGGACACCCGCGACCTCTCGCAGAAGCAGATCCCCTTCGACCTCGCGGCCGAGGGCATGCGCCTGCTGGTCGTCGACACCCAGGTCAAGCACGCCCACAGCGGCGGCGAGTACGGCAAGCGCCGGGCCGGCTGCGAGAAGGGCGCGGCCCTGCTGGGCGTGGACGCGCTGCGGGACATCGCCTACACCGACCTCGACGTGTCGCTGGCACGCCTCGGCGACGAGGAGGAGGTA
Source organism: Streptomyces sp. NPDC048291 (assembly GCF_043201715.1). Taxonomy (NCBI): domain Bacteria; kingdom Bacillati; phylum Actinomycetota; class Actinomycetes; order Kitasatosporales; family Streptomycetaceae; genus Streptomyces; species Streptomyces sp. NPDC048291. The sequence goes on along the minus strand of NZ_JBICZC010000016.1, from coordinate 157,443 downwards.
CGGCGCCTGGTCCGGCACGTGGTCACCGAGGACCACCGCGTCGAGCGCGTCGTCGCCCTCCTGGAAGCGGGCGACACCCGCGCCATCGGGCCGGTCCTCACCGAGGGCCACGCCTCGCTGCGCGACGACTTCCGGGTCTCCTGCCCCGAGCTGGACCTGGTCGTGGAGGCGGCGAACGCGGCCGGCGCGCTGGGCGCCCGGATGACCGGCGGCGGCTTCGGCGGCTCGGCGATCGTCCTCGCGGAGGCGGCCGACGTCGACACGATCGCCAAGGCGGTCGAGGAGGCCTTCGCGGCGGCCGGCTTCAAGGCCCCCCGGGTCTTCGAGGCGGTGCCGTCGGCCGGCGCCCGCCGGGAGCGCTGAGGCTCAGCCCAGCCGCTTCGTCAGCGTGTACTCCGTGATCCCCGGCGGGTAGTCGGGGATCACGCACACCACGTCGTACCCCTGCTTCCGGTAGAACTCCGGGGCCTGGAAGTCCCAGGTCTCCAGGCGGGCCGCGGTGCAGCCGCGGTCGGTGTGGGCGATGCGCTCGGCCTCCGCGAGGAGTGCGCCGCCGAGGCCGGTGCCGCGGTGGCGGGCGTCCACCCAGAGGTAGGTGACGTGCAGCCAGGACGCCCAGCTGTGCCCCACCAGACCGCCCGCCAGTTCGCCCGAACTCCCGTCCGTCGCCCAGAGGTGCAGCGGCACTTCGCGTTCGGCCGGGGTGCCGCGCAGGGCCGCCAGGACGGGCGAGGCCGCCGTGTTGGTTTCCAGCAGCCGCGCGCGGAGCAGATCGCGTCGTTCCTTGTCGACTTCCGCCTCAATACGAAACATGCGGCACACCATAAACGCGTCGGCCGGGCAGTTCTGCAAATTGCCTTCCGCTCACGGCGACCGGTCGTACTCTGATGAGCAGTGCCGGTGGGGGCCGGTACTGATCAGGGGGCGAGACAAGTCGGATACGACGCCCGCGGTGGGGGTAGCAGTTCAGGCACGACGGCGGTCGTGCGGTTCCGTCCTCCCGTGGGTGTCGTGTCCGCACGGTTCGTCGTTCTCCGGACCTTGGGGTATCCCCGGCTCGTGAAGAGCACTGGGGAAGGGGGTTTCGTGGTTCGCATCCGAGTCCTGGTCGTCGACGACCACCGCATCTTCGCCGAGTCGCTGGCCGCCGCACTGGCCGCCGAGCCCGACGTCGACGTGTCCGCGGCCGGCAGCGGTCCGGCCGCGCTGCGCTGCCTGGAGCGCGCGGTCGCCGAGGGCCGCCGCTACGACGTGCTGCTCGTCGACGCCGACCTGGGCGGTCAACTGCCGGGCGGCCGGGCGGCCGTGCCGGTGCAGGAGGCCAACGCGGAGGGGCTGGTCGACGGCATATCGCTGGTCGCCGGGGTCCGCTCCGCCCATCCGGCCGTCCGGGTCGTCGTCCTCGCCGAGAAGGACGACCCGCGGCGCGCGGCCCTGGCCCTGCAGGCCGGGGCCTGCGGCTGGGTCGCCAAGGACTGCTCGCTGTCCCGGCTGCTGAACGTCATCCGGGGCGTGCTGCGCGACGAGACGCATCTGCCGCCCGCCCTGCTCACGGGCGTCCTGCGGGAGCTGACCGCGGCCCGCAAGCACCGCACCGAGAGCGAGCGGCTGGTGGAGTCCCTCACGCCGAGGGAGCGGGAAGTGCTCCGGTGCATGGTGGCGGGCCTGGGGCGCAAGGCGGTCGCCGAGCGCCTCTTCCTGTCCCCGCACACCGTCCGCACCCATATGCAGAACGTCCTCGGCAAACTGGGCGTCCACTCCACCCTGGCCGCGGTTGCGCTGGCGCGGCGGGCGGGGGTCGGGCCGGTGGACCTGGGGCCCACCGGGCGGATCATGCCGGAGGAGAGCAGCAGCGCCTGACCGGCGCACCAGGCCGTGTGTCGACTGCGGCGCCGTCGTGGCTGGTCGCGCAGTTCCCCGCGCCCCTTCGGGGGCGCTGCCCGCTTAGCCCGGGATGTTGTCGAACGGGGCGGTCAGTTGGCGTAGTAGTCCGGCGAGTTCGGCGCGCTGGGCAGGGGAGAGCTCGCCGAGGATGGCCCGCTCCTGGTCGAGCAGGCCCGCCAGGGCCTGGTCCGCGCGGTCCTGGCCCTCGGTGGTGAGCCGGACCAGCACACCGCGCCGGTCGCTCGGGTCCGGCAGCCGCTCGACCAGGCTCTTCTTGGCCAGCCGGTCGATGCGGTTGGTCATCGTCCCCGACGTGACCAGGGTCTGGGTCAGCAGTTGCCCGGGGGAGAGCTGATACGGCGTGCCCGCGCGCCTGAGCGCGGTCAGCACGTCGAACTCCCAGGGTTCCAGGCTGTGCTCGGCGAAGGCCAGCCGACGTGCCCGGTCCAGGTGCCGCGCCAGCCGGCTCACCCGGCTGAGCACCTCGAGCGGTTCCACGTCGAGGTCCGGGCGCTCCCGGCGCCACGCAGCGACCAGCCGATCGACCTCGTCCTCCATGGCGATCAGTGTAGTGGTTGTGTCGACATGAAGTCTCTTGACATCGAGTCTCTTGACATCGAGATATCTCGGCGGGGAAGGTGGAGCACATGACCACTCCCGCCTGGGACCCCGCCCAGTACCTCCGTCACTCCGGTCACCGCGCCCGCGCCTTCACCGACCTCCTCGCCCACGTCCCCGCCCTCCCCGGCGACCCCCCGGCCGTCGCCGACCTCGGCTGCGGCCCCGGCAACGTCACCGCCGTCCTCGCCGACCGCTGGCCCACCGCGCTCATCACCGGCTACGACAACTCGGCCGCGATGCTCGACAAGGCCCAGGTCGACCACGCGGGCCCCACCCCCGGCGGCGGCCGCCTCGACTTCGCCCACGCCGACCTGCGCACCTGGGCGCCCGGCCGGCCGTACGACCTGATCGTGTCCAACGCGGCGCTCCAGTGGGTCCCCGGCCACCTCGACCGCTTCGCCGACTGGCTCGACGCGCTCGCCCCCGGCGGCACCTTCGCCTTCCAGGTGCCGAACAACATCGACGCGCCCCTGCACGCCCTGATGCGCGAACTCGCCGCCACGCCCCGCTGGAAGGCCCGGCTCGCCGACGTGCTGCGCCACGAGGACTCCGTCCACCCGCCCGCCGCCTACCTCGACCGGCTCGCCCGCCTCGGCTGCGCCACCGACGTCTGGGAGACCACCTACCTGCACGTCCTGACGGGCGAGGACCCCGTCCTGGACTGGGTCAAGGGCACCGGGCTGCGCCCCGCCCTGACCGCCCTCGGCGACGACCCCGAGGCCCGGGACGCCTTCGTCGCCGAATACCGCGATCTGCTGCGGGAGGCCTACCCGAGCGCCCCCTACGGCACCGTCCTGCCCTTCCGCCGCCTGTTCGCCGTCGCCCGCAGGGAGGACGCCTGATGCTCACCGCCCTCGACCACGTCCAGCTCGCCGTACCGCCGGGCTCGGAGGACCTGCTGCGCGCCTACTACGGCGATCTCCTCGGCATGACCGAGATCCCCAAACCGCCCGTGCTCGCGGCCCGCGGCGGCTGCTGGTTCCGGGCCGGGACCGTGCACCTGCACCTCGGGGTCGAGGCGGCCTTCCGCCCCGCCCTCCAGGCCCACCCGGGGCTGCGGGTCACCGGCATCGAGGCGTACGCCGAACGGCTCGAAGCCGGCGGCGCCCCCGTCACCTGGGACGAGGACCTCCCCGGACACCGCCGCTTCTTCTCCCAGGACCCCGTCGGCAACCGCCTGGAGTTCCTGGAACCGGTGCGCTGAGCGCACCGGCCGGGGCCGCCCGAGCGCGCGGCTCAGGCCTTGCGGTGCCCTATCAGCCGCGGCTTCTGCTCCAGGCCGTCCAGGCCGTGCCAGGCCAGGTTCACCAGGTGGGCGGCGACCTCCGCCTTCTTCGGGCGGCGCACGTCCAGCCACCACTGGCCGGTCAGCGCGACCATGCCCACCAGCGCCTGCGCGTACAGCGGGGCCAGCTTGGGGTCGAAGCCGCGGCTCTTGAACTCACGGCCCAGGATGTCCTCCACCTGGGTCGCGATGTCCGAGATGAGAGACGCGAAGGAACCCGTCGACTGCGGGATGGGCGAGTCCCGGACCAGGATCCGGAACCCGTCCGTGTACTCCTCGATGTAGTCGAGCAGCGCGAACGCGGCCTGCTCGCACAGCTCCCGCGGATGGCCGGCCGTCAGGGAGCCGGTGACCATGTCCAGCAGGCGCCGCATCTCCCGGTCGACCACCACCGCGTACAGCCCCTCCTTGCCGCCGAAGTGCTCGTACACCACCGGCTTGGACACCCCGGCCTTCGCCGCGATCTCCTCCACCGACGTGCCCTCGAACCCCTTCGCCGCGAACAGGGTGCGACCGATCTCCAACAGCTGCTGGCGACGCTCCGCACCGGTCATACGGGTACGACGCGCCCGCCGCTGCTTCTCGGGACTGGGGGTGCTGGAGTCGGTCGCCACGCCGTCAATCATGCCGCCTTCGCGGCCTCCGCCCCCTGCGGGGAGCCGTCTTCCCCGGTGTTACGGCGCGAATCGATACGTGAGCGTGACGGCCAGCGCACGTCGTACGCCCAGCCCAGCTGCTCGCACCAGCGGATGATCCGCGCCGACGAGTCGATCTGGCCGCGCTCCACCCCGTGCCGCGCGGAGGTCGGGTCGGCGTGGTGCAGGTTGTGCCAGGACTCGCCGCAGGACAGGACCGCCAGCCACCACACGTTGCCCGACCGGTCCCGCGACTTGAACGGCCGCTTGCCCACCGCGTGACAGATCGAGTTGATCGACCACGTCACATGGTGGAGCAGCGCCACCCGCACGAGTGACCCCCAGAAGAACGCCGTGAACGCACCCCACCAGGACATCGTCACCAGCCCGCCGATCAGCGGCGGCAGCGCCAGGGAGACGACGGTCCAGTAGATGAACTGGCGGGAGATCGTCCGGATCGCCGGGTCCTTGACCAGGTCCGGCGCGTACTTGTCCTGCGGGGTCCGCTCCTCGTCGAACATCCAGGCGATGTGCGCCCACCACAGGCCCTTGACCAGCGCCGGCACGGTCTCCCCGTACCGCCACGGCGAATGCGGGTCGCCCTCCGCGTCGGAGAACTTGTGGTGCTTGCGGTGGTCGGCCACCCAGCGCACCAGCGGCCCCTCCACCGCCATCGACCCGGCGACGGCCAGCGCGATCCTGAGCGGCCGCTTCGCCTTGAAGGAACCGTGGGTGAAGTAACGGTGGTAGCCGATCGTCACACCGTGACAGCCCAGGTAGTAGAAGAACACCATCAGTCCCAGGTCGAGCCAGCTCACGCCCCATCCCCACGCCAGGGGCACCGCCGCCAGCAGCGCGAGGAACGGCACGACGATGAACAGCAGCAGGGTGATCTGCTCCAGCGAACCCTTCCGCTCGCCCCCCAGGGTGGCGGAGGTGAGTCCGGTGTCGGCCGCCTTCCGGGGGTCTTCGATCACATCGGAACTAGACGAGGTCATGCGCGTCCCCTGTGGGGTCGAGGGTTGAGAGATGCGCCGATCCGCGGCGACCGGACGGGACGAAAAGGAGGTTCCCTACGGTTCCGTAACCTACGGCGACGTAAGTATGGCAGCGGGGCGTCTCACGGCAAGAGCCCCAGCACCTGCGCGTCCTCATGGACACCTATCCTTGGATTCGGTCGGACAGCGCGGTCCGCTCTGTTTCCTTCCCTGATGTCCGGCCGCTATGCGAACAGGCTCCACCTGCCGCCCGGCCGACCGAGGGGTTCCCTCCAGACGAGCTTCAACACTGCAAGGAGCCGCACCTGTGAGCAGTGCCGACGACCAGACCACCACGACCGGCAGTGAGCTGCGCGCCGACATCCGCCGACTGGGCGATCTCCTCGGCGAGACCCTCGTCCGCCAGGAGGGCCCCGAGCTGCTGGAGCTCGTCGAGAAGGTCCGCCGCCTCACCCGCGAGGACGGCGAGGCCGCCGCCGAACTGCTGCGCGGCACCGAACTGGAGACCGCCGCCAAGCTCGTCCGCGCCTTCTCCACCTACTTCCACCTCGCCAACGTCACCGAGCAGGTGCACCGCGGCCGTGAGCTGCGCGCCCGCCGCGCCGCCGAGGGGGGCCTGCTCGCCCGCACCGCCGACCGGCTCAAGGACGCCGACCCCGAGCACCTGCGCGAGACCGTGCAGAACCTCAACGTCCGCCCGGTGTTCACGGCCCACCCCACCGAGGCCGCCCGCCGGTCCGTCCTCAACAAGCTCCGGCGCATCGCCGCGCTCCTGGAGACCCCGGTCATCGAGTCCGACCGCCGCCGCACCGACATCCGCCTCGCCGAGAACATCGACCTCGTCTGGCAGACCGACGAGCTGCGCGTGGTCCGCCCGGAGCCCGCCGACGAGGCCCGCAACGCCATCTACTACCTGGACGAGCTGCACGCCGACGCGGTCGGCGACGTCTTGGAGGACCTGACGGCGGAACTGGAGCGGGTCGGCGTCAAGCTCCCCGACGACACCCGGCCGCTGACCTTCGGCACCTGGATCGGCGGCGACCGCGACGGCAACCCCAACGTGACCCCCCAGGTCACCTGGGACGTCCTCATCCTCCAGCACGAGCACGGCATCAACGACGCCGTGGAGATGATCGACGAACTCCGCGGCTTCCTCTCCAACTCCATCCGCTACACCGGAGCCACCGAGGAACTCCTGGAGTCGCTGCGGACCGACCTGGAGCTCCTCCCCGAGATCAGCCCCCGCTACAAGCGCCTCAACGCCGAGGAGCCCTACCGCCTCAAGGCCACCTGCATCCGGCAGAAGCTCACCAACACCAAGCAGCGCCTGGCCACCGGCACCCCGCACGAGCCCGGCCGCGACTACCTCGGCACCGCCGAGCTCCTCGGCGACCTGCGCCTGATCCAGGCCTCCCTGCGCGAACACCGCGGCGGCCTGTTCGCCGACGGCCGCCTGGCCCGGACGATCCGCACCCTCGCCGCGTTCGGCCTCCAGCTCGCCACCATGGACGTCCGCGAGCACGCCGACGCCCACCACCACGCCCTCGGCCAGCTCTTCGACCGGCTCGGCGAGGAGTCCTGGCGCTACACCGACATGCCCCGCGAGTACCGCGCCAAGCTCCTCGCCAAGGAGCTCCGCTCGCGCCGGCCGCTGGCCCCGACCCCGGCCCCCGTCGACGCGGCAGGCGCCAAGACCCTCGGCGTCTTCGAGACCGTGAAGAAGGCCCTGGAGATCTTCGGCCCCGAGGTCGTCGAGTCGTACATCATCTCCATGTGCCAGGGCGCCGACGACGTCTTCGCCGCTGCCGTCCTCGCCCGCGAGGCCGGCCTGGTCGACCTGCACGCCGGCTGGGCGAAGGTCGGCATCGTGCCGCTCCTGGAGACCACCGACGAGCTCAAGGCCGCCGACACCATCCTGGAGGACATGCTCTCCGACCCGTCGTACCGCCGTCTGGTGGCACTGCGCGGAGACGTCCAGGAGGTCATGCTCGGCTACTCCGACTCCTCCAAGTTCGGCGGCATCACCACCTCCCAGTGGGAGATCCACCGCGCCCAGCGCCGGCTGCGCGACGTCGCCCACCGCTACGGCGTACGGCTGCGCCTCTTCCACGGCCGCGGCGGCACCGTCGGCCGCGGCGGCGGCCCCTCGCACGACGCGATCCTCGCCCAGCCCTGGGGCACCCTGGAGGGCGAGATCAAGGTGACCGAGCAGGGCGAGGTCATCTCCGACAAGTACCTGATCCCGTCCCTGGCCAGGGAGAACCTGGAACTGACGGTCGCCGCCACGCTCCAGGCCTCCGCCCTGCACACCTCCCCCCGCCAGTCCGTGGAGGCCCTGGCCCGCTGGGACGCGGCCATGGACGTGGTCTCGGACGCGGCCCACGGCGCCTACCGCCGCCTGGTGGAGGACCCGGACCTGCCGACGTACTTCCTCGCGTCGACGCCGGTCGACCAGCTCGCCGACCTGCACCTGGGCTCGCGGCCGTCCCGCCGCCCCGGCTCCGGCGTCTCGCTCGACGGCCTGCGGGCCATCCCGTGGGTGTTCGGCTGGACCCAGTCCCGGCAGATCGTCCCCGGCTGGTTCGGCGTCGGCTCCGGCCTCAAGGCGCTGCGCGAGGCGGGCCTGGACAGCGTCCTGGACGAGATGCACGAACAGTGGCACTTCTTCCGCAACTTCATCTCCAACGTCGAGATGACCCTCGCCAAGACGGACCTGCGGATCGCCCAGCACTACGTGGACACCCTCGTCCCCGACGAGCTCAAGCACGTGTTCGACACCATCCGCGAAGAGCACGCCATGACCGTCGCCGAGGTCCTCAAGATCACCGGTGAGGCCGAACTCCTCGACGCCACCCCGGTCCTCAAGCAGACCTTCACCATCCGCGACGCCTACCTGGACCCGATCTCCTACCTCCAGGTCACCCTGCTCAAGCGCCAGCGCGACGCCGTGGCAGCGGGAGAACCGGCCGACCCGCTCCTCGCCCGCGCCCTGCTCCTCACCGTCAACGGCGTGGCGGCGGGCCTGCGCAACACCGGCTGACGGCACCTGCGAACACACCGGTGCCCCCGGGGTCGTACGACGACCCCGGGGGCACCGCCCGTCTCACTGCAACGCCGCGAACGCCGCCGTCAGCAGCGCGAGCCCCGAACCCCCCAGCACCCACGCCACCCGCCTCAGCCGCAGCCCCCCGGCCACCACCACCGACGCCAGCAGCAGCGCGCCGCCCAGCGGCACCCAGGCGTACAGGACCCCGGCGGGACCGGACCGCACCACATCACCGGTACCGGGCTTCACGATCACGTCGTACGTCTGCCCCTTGCGCACCCCGACCGACTTGTCGAGGACGACACTCGCGCGCTTCGACGCGCCGGTCGAGGCGGGCGCGAACGGCCCCGTGCAGGTGTCGTCCCCGCACGCCGTCACCGTCACCGCGCCCCGCTCCTTGCCCTTCGTCAGCATCACGTCCTGCGCGGTGCCCCAGGACCCCCACACCCCGGCGACCAGGATCAGCACGGCGACCGCACCCATCGACACGAGACGCAGCGCGTCGACCGGAGCCGTACGGGACGAGGCGGCAGAGGCAGCAGGCATGGCCGGGATCATTGGCCATGTCCCTACGGCCGGTCAACTTCCGTAGGGGACAAGCGAGGGAGAAGTGCGGGAGAGGTGCGGGACAAGTCAGGAGTTGTACGAGCTTTGCGCCCGCTCCAGCCCCTCGGTGACCAGCGCCTCCACCGCGTCGGCGGCCCGGTCCACGAAGTAGTCCAGCTCCTTGCGCTCGGCCGAGGAGAAGTCCTTCAGCACGAAGTCGGCGACCTGCATACGACCCGGAGGCCGCCCGATCCCGAACCGCACCCGGTGGTAGTCCGCGCCCATCGCCTTCGTCATCGACTTCAGCCCGTTGTGCCCGTTGTCCCCACCGCCCAGCTTCAGACGGAGCACCCCGTAGTCGATGTCCAGCTCGTCGTGGACCGCGACGATGTTGCCGACCGGCACCTTGTAGAAGTCGCGCAGCGCGTTCACCGGGCCGCCGGAGAGGTTCATGAACGACATCGGCTTCGCCAGGATCACCCGCCGGCTCCCCGGCCCCGGCGCCCCGAGCCGCCCTTCCACGACCTGCGCCTGAGCCTTCCCGGCCCGCTTGAACTTCCCCCCGATCCGCCCGGCGAGCAGGTCCGCGACCATGAACCCGACGTTGTGCCGGTTCATCGCGTACTCGGGCCCGGGATTCCCGAGCCCGACGATCAGCCAGGGGGCGTTGGCAGGGGTGTTCACGTCCATCTCGCTTCCTGGTGCGCACGGTGCGTAGCGCCGTGGAACCTTCCTGTAGTCCTTTAGGGGCCGGTTCGGGCTGGACCGCAGCCTTCGGGTTGGAAGCCCGCCGCTTCGGCGGTGGTGCGGAGTCACCTCTCCTTGATACGCGCGGCGTGCGAGTGCGAGCGGCGAGCGATGACAAGGAGAGCGAGCGTGCGTACAGCGCGCTCACGCTGCACGTCAGCCGCTGCCCCCCGTGGGGGAACAGCGGCTGACGAAGCGACGACGGCGAGGCTCAGGCCTCGGCGGCCTCTTCGGCCTCGCCCTCGCCGGACTCGGCCTCCTCCGCCTGCGCGGCCAGCACCTGAAGGACGACCGCGTCCTCGTCGACGGCCAGCGTCACGCCGGACGGCAGGGTGATGTCCTTGGCGAGGACGGACGCGCCGGCCTCCAGGCCCTCGACGGAGACCGTGACGGCCTGGGGGATGTGGGTGGCCTCGGCCTCGACCGGCAGCGCGTTGAGCACGTGCTCCAGCAGGTTGCCGCCCGGCGCCAGCTCGCCCTCGGCGTGCACCGGGACCTCGACGGTGACCTTCTCGCCGCGCTTGACCAGCAGCAGGTCGACGTGCTCCAGGTAGCCCTTGATCGGGTCGCGCACGACGGACTTCGGGATCGCCAGCTCGTTCGACTTGCCGTCGATGTCGAGGGAGATCAGGACGTTCGGCGTACGCAGCGCGAGCAGCAGCTCGTGGCCCGGCAGGGTCAGGTGGATCGGGTCCGAACCGTGGCCGTACAGGACACCGGGAACCTTGCTGTCACGACGGATGCGGCGCGCGGCACCCTTGCCGAACTCGCTGCGGGTCTCGGCGGCGATCTTCACCTCGGACATGGTGATCACTCCTCGTAGAGGTAGAAACGATGGGGGTCCCCCCGCCCGAGCGGAGTCGAGAGTGGGGGAGGTCACCCGGCCACGAACGGCCTGCTACGAAGAGCGCGTCGATAACGGAGGCGTGGCCTCCCTCGCCGAGCAACTGGAGAAGTCTACTCGGCGCGGGAGGCCACGAGGAAATCGATCAGCGCCCTCCGGGCGCTGGCGATCATGCAGAAGCGTTTTTACAACTCACTGCTCGTCGAACAGGCTCGTCACCGAACCGTCCTCGAACACCTCACGCACCGCACTCGCGATCGTCGGCGCGATCGACAGCACCGTGATCTTGTCCAGATCCCGGCTCAGCTCACCCGGCGTCGGCAGCGTGTTCGTCAGCACGAACTCGCTCACCCGCGAGTTCTTCAGCCGGTCCGCCGCCGGACCGGAGAGCACGCCGTGCGTGGCGGTCACGATGACGTCCTCCGCGCCGTGCGCGAAGAGCGCGTCGGCCGCCGCGCAGATGGTGCCACCGGTGTCGATCATGTCGTCGACCAGGACGCACACGCGGCCCTTGACCTCACCCACGACCTCGTGGACGGTCACCTGGTTCGCCACGTCCTTGTCGCGCCGCTTGTGCACGATCGCCAGCGGCGCACCCAGCCGGTCGCACCAACGGTCCGCCACCCGCACCCGGCCGGCGTCCGGAGACACGATCGTCAGCTTGTCCTTGTCCACCTTCGTGCCCACGTAGTCCGCGAGCAGCGGAAGCGCGAACAGGTGGTCCACCGGACCGTCGAAGAAGCCCTGGATCTGGTCCGTGTGCAGATCCACGGTCAGGATCCGGTCCGCACCGGCCGTCTTCATCAGATCGGCGATCAGCCGCGCCGAGATCGGTTCACGACCGCGGTGCTTCTTGTCCTGCCGCGCGTAACCGTAGAACGGCACGATCACCGTGACGGACCGCGCCGAGGCACGCTTGAGCGCGTCGATCATGATCAGCTGCTCCATGATCCACTGGTTGATCGGAGCCGTGTGGCTCTGGATCACGAAGCAGTCGGCACCACGCGCCGACTCCTGGTAGCGCACATAGATCTCGCCGTTCGCGAAGTCGAAGGCCTTCGTCGGGACGACCCCGACACCCAGCTGGTGGGCGACCTCCTCGGCAAGCTCGGGGTGGGCGCGGCCGGAGAAGAACATCATCTTCTTCTCGCCGGTCGTCTTGATCCCGGTCACAGCACTGTCTCCTCAGAGGTGTCTCAGCCGTACAGCTGGATCCTCCGCGCCCCGAGTGTCCGGCGCGGAAGGGCGAAACAGCTGGTTAGGTGCGGGTGTGCACTTATCACGGTACGACGTCTTCGGCGCACCTGTTTCCGGTCAGTCCTCGCTTGCGCCCTGCCGGGAAGCCGCCTCGGCGGCCTTCGCCGCCGCACTCCCCGGACGCTTCCGGGCCACCCAACCCTCGATATTCCGCTGCTGACCGCGGGCCACGGCCAGCGAACCGGGCGGCACATCCTTCGTGATCACGGACCCGGCAGCGGTGTACGCACCGTCCCCGACCGTGACAGGCGCCACAAACATGTTGTCCGAACCCGTCTTGCAGTGCGACCCGACGGTGGTGTGGTGCTTGCTCTCACCGTCGTAGTTCACGAACACGCTCGCCGCGCCGATGTTCGAGTACTCGCCGATCGTCGCGTCACCGACATACGAGAGATGCGGAACCTTCGTCCCCTCCCCGATCGACGCGTTCTTCGTCTCCACGTACGTACCGATCTTGCCCTTCGCCCCCAGCCGAGTCCCCGGCCGCAGATAGGCATACGGTCCCACGCTCGCGTCCGCGCCGACATGAGCGGAATCGGACACCGTGTTGATCACCCGCGCCCCGGCGTCGACCCGGGTGTCCTTCAGCCGGCTGTTCGGCCCGACCTCCGCGCCCTGCCCGAGGTGCGTCGCGCCGAGCAGCTGCGTCCCCGGATGCACGACGGCGTCCTGCTCGAACGTCACGGTCACGTCCACCCACGTCGTCGCCGGGTCCACGACCGTCACGCCGTCGAGCATCGCCCGCTCCAGCAGCCGGTCGTTGAGAATCCGCCGCGCCTCCGCCAGCTGCACCCGGTTGTTGATCCCGGCGATCTCCCGGTGGTCCCCCGCCACCGACGCCCCCACCCGGTGCCCGGCCTCCCGCAGGATCCCCAGCACGTCGGTCAGGTACTCCTCGCCCTGGCTGTTGTCCGTGCGCACCTTCCCCAGCGCGTCTGCCAGCAGCTGGCCGTCGAACGCGAACACCCCGGAGTTGATCTCCCGGATCGCCCGCTGCTCGTCCGAGGCGTCCTTGTGCTCCACGATGGCCGTCACGGCCCCCGAGGCGGCGTCCCGCACGATACGGCCGTAACCGGTCGCGTCCGGCACCTCCGCCGTCAGCACGGTCACCGCGTTGCCGTCGCCGTGATGTGTCCCGGCGAGCCGCTTCAGCGTCTCCCCGGTCAGCAGCGGGGTGTCCCCGCACACCACGACCACGGTCCCGTCGACCGTGCCGCCCAGCTCATCCAGCGCCATCCGCACGGCGTGCCCGGTGCCGTTCTGCTGCTCCTGCACCGCGGTACGGACGCCGGGGTCGACCTCACCGAGGTGCGCGGCGACCTGCTCTCGCGCGTGCCCGACGACGACGACCAGGTTCTCGGGGTCCAACTCACGGGAGGCGGCGAGCACATGACCCACCAGGGAACGGCCACAGATGTCGTGCAGGACCTTGGGTGTGGCCGACTTCATACGGGTGCCCTCACCCGCTGCGAGAACGACGACGGCTGCCGGGCGAATGGCGCTCACGGGGTTGCCCTTCGGCTTTTTGGATGGTGGGGGTGACATCCGCAGGATACCGGGGCGTTTCGTGGGGGACATGGGAGCGGGCCCTGACGGAGCTGTCAGGGCCCGGACCGGGCGTGGCTCCCCCGCCAGGACTCGAACCCGGACAGATGGCACCAAAAGCCACAGTGCTGCCAATTACACCACGGGGGAAAATTCTCGACTGAACCGGACATTTAGTCGGGCCGCCGAGTGGCGCTCCCTACTATGCCGTACCGGGCGCCTTCGACGCGACGGTGCAAGTCGGCTCCCTCCCGGCCCCCGTGTGTGCCCGTCCGCTCCCGCGGCACCCCGAAGTCCCGCACGCATCGGGTGGATGTGACATACCGTCCGGGCGGAATGATCGGCGCATTTCGGTGGTGTTCGGTTACGGAGTGTGGTGTGGGCGAGTAGACGAAACTCACCGGAAAAGCCCACCCCCGCGCCCGTAGGCTGGAGGCATGACCACGACGGGGGCAGACCACGCGACGGCCTTGAGAGGGCCGTGGTGGTGGTCGCGGTGGCGTAGTGCGGTGCTGGACGTGGGGCTCGCGCTGGTGTCGGCGCTGGAGTGTGCCGCGGAGGGGATTCCGTTCTCGCGGGACGCGGGGATCCCGGTGTCCGCGGGGATCGTGTTCGGTCTGCTGGCCGGTTCCGTGCTGCTGCTGCGCCGGAAGTGGCCGATCGCCGTGGTGCTGGTCGCGATCGCGATCACGCCGGCCCAGATGGGCTTCCTGATGGGCATCGTCGGCCTGTACACGCTGGCCGCGGCGGAGCTGCCGCGGCGGATCATCGTGGCGCTCGCGGGGATGACGTTCCTGGGCACGTTGATCGTGACGTTCGTGCGGGTGCGGCAGAGCATGGCGCGGGGGGATCTGACGCTGGGGGACTGGTTCGTCCCGTTCGCGTCGCTGGCGACTTCGCTGGGGCTGACGGCGCCTCCGGTGCTGCTGGGGTTGTACGTGGGTGCGCGGCGGCGGTTGATGGAGAGCCTGCGGGAGCGGGCGGACAGTCTGGAGCGGGAGCTTCAGCTGCTCGCGGAGCGGGCGGAGGAGCGTGCGGAGTGGGCGCGGGGTGAGGAACGGACGCGGATCGCGCGGGAGATGCACGACGTGGTGGCGCACCGGGTGTCGTTGATGGTGGTGCACGCGGCGGCGTTGCAGGCGGTGGCCCGGAAGGATCCGGAGAAGGCGGTGAAGAACGCGGCGCTGGTGGGGGACATGGGGCGTCAGGCGTTGACGGAGTTGCGGGAGATGCTGGGGGTGCTGCGTTCGGGGGAGGCGGCTCAGCGGCGTACGACGGTGGCCTCGGCTTCTGCCTCGGTGGCGGTTTCGGTGCCGTTGGCCGCGGTGGGGGTGGCGGCCGCGGCGGCGGCTTCGCGGGTGGCGGCCGAGGAGGAGGGGCCGTGGCTGTCGGAGCTGGAGGTGCTGGTGGGGCAGTCGGCGGCGGCGGGGATGGTGGTGGATCTGTCGGTGGAGGGGGATGCGCGGTCGTATGCGGCGGCGATCGAGCAGACGGCGTTCCGGGTGGTTCAGGAGGCGCTGACGAACGTGCACAAGCACGCGGCGGGTGCGAAGACGCATGTGCGGCTGGCGCACCGGGTGGCGGAGATCGCGATGCAGGTGGAGAACGAGCCGCCGCCGGAGCCGGCGTCGGCCGCGTCGGCGGGGTTGCCGTCGGGCGGGAACGGTCTGGTGGGGATGCGCGAGCGGGTGCTGGGGCTGGGCGGGGTGTTCGTGTCGGGGCCGACGGACGCCGGGGGTTTCCGGGTGTCGGCGGTGATTCCGGCGACCTGACCCGCGGCCTCTCGGCCTCTAGAGCCGGGTGGTGAGGCGCCGGGGTTCGACGCCGGCGATGAGGGCGGTCAGGGCGTGGTCGATGTCGGGGCCGACGTACCAGTCGCCCGTGTGGTCGAGGGTGTAGACGCCGCCCTCGGCGTCGATGGCGAGGACGGATTGGGTGTCGGTCTCGGCGCCGAGGGGACAGACCTCGGTGTCGAGGGCGCGGCCGAGGTCGCCGAGGGTGCGGGCCAGGTGGAGGCCGTGCAGGGGGTCGAGGTGGAGGATGGCGGGGGCGACCTGGCGGCCGGTGCCGGCGGGGTTGATGTGCAGGCCGCCGAATTCGGCCCAGGCTTCCACCGCGGCGGGGAAGACGGCGTGCCGGTGTCCGGCGGGTGAGGCGTGCTCGCGCAGGGCGTCGGCCCAGACCTCGGCCTGTTTTATGTCCCAGCGTCCGGGTTGCCAGCCGGCGGCGCGCAGGGCTGCGTCGACGGGCACGGAGAAGCGCGTGGTGGAGGTGCGGTCGGCGTGCATCTGCCCTTCGATCGTCCTGGTTGGTGCGGCGGGTGCGGGTGCGGGTGCTGGTGCTGGTGGTTCGGGTGACTCGGTGGTGCGGGTGTGCGGCGTGTGGGGGCGGGTGTGCGTCAGGCGTCCGTGGTGGTGGGGTCGACGACGCGGACGCCGAAGTGGGCGGTGAGGGCGGCGCAGGCCCGGCAGGGGGCGGCGAAGCTGCCGTGCAGGGGGTCGCCGTCCTCGCGTATGCGGCGGGCGGTGAGCTTGGCCTGCTTGAGGGACTTGCGCGCTTCGCCGTTGGTCATGGGTTTGCGGGCGGCGCGTTTGCTGCGGGCGTCGTCGGCGGCGCTGATGTGCCGGGAGATGAGGATGGCCTCGGCGCAGCGGCCGGTGAAGCGGTCGCGCTGTCCGCTGGGCAGGGTGTCGAGGAACTCCTGGACCAGCGGGTGCAGCGGGGGCGGCTGGTCGCCGCGGGCTGCGGTGCCGGCCAGGGTGGCGCCGCGGACGGAGAGGGCGGCGGCGACGGTGGGCAGGATGCCGTCGCGACGGTGCTGGAGGGTGGGCGCGGGAGGTATTTCGCTGCTGCTCCAGCCGATGCGGGGGTCGCCGTTGGAGGCGCCGTGGGCGGCGCCGGACATGGCGGTGTGTGGTCCCGTCTGTGTGGTGTTCATGATCGTCTTCCCCTCCCGGGCATCCCCCCGAAAGTCACAGACTGCCAAATCCCGTGGCGGGTGCGGTAGCTGGGGCGGTGCGACACGCCCGGGTTTGGGCAGGCTGTCACGGCGGGGTGACGGCTGGTCACGGAACCGGAGGCCCGGTGACCGGGGTTCGTGTACCGCATAGGCTGTCGGCAACCGCGATGGGCGCGGTCGACGCGTCTGGGACGTGGGAGAGACAGCCGGATACGGGCCGTGCCGCGCCGCAGGGGCGTGATGCCGGTTCGTACAGAGTGCCGCAGGGGGCAACCGTCATGACGACAGGTCGGCTCGGGCAGCAGGCCGCGCCGCCGAACGCGGCCTATGCCGGGCAGGTCGTGCATTTCCCGGATCCGGTCCGGGCGGCACGTCACCCGAGAGGGGTACGGATCGACGAGCACGGCTACCCCGACTTCTCGCCCTACGCGCGTGCGGCGGCGGAGATCGCCGATCCGCCGGAGGGTTTCGGCGTCGACGAGTTGCGGCTGACGGACTTCGTGTCCGCGAACGCGGTGCTGGCGGCTTCGGGGCATGAGCTGTGGGACACGGTGCCGGCGGTGGCGACGCCGCACGGCTGGACGTGGCATCACGTGGCGGGGTCGCGGCGGCTGGAACTGGTCCCGGTCGAGGTGAAGGCGCTGCTGCGGCATCACGGCGGGGTGGCGACGGCGCGGGTGGACCACGACAAGCGGGGGACGCGGCCGTTGCAGGAGACGCGTCCGGCGCACTTCGGGCTGCCGAAGTCGGGTGTGGCGGTGTCGGAGTCACAGGTCCAGGGGGTCGAGGAGGACCTCGGGTACCGGCTGCCGGGTGCGTACCGTTCGTTCCTGAAGGCCGCGGGCGGCTGTGCGCCGGTGGGCACGGCGCTGGACGCGGGCCTCGGACTGCTGGTGGACCAGCCGTTCTTCACGGTCCGCGACGAGGCGGCGGTGAACGACCTGGTGTACGTCAACAAGTGCCTGCGCGACCATCTCACCAAGGACTACCTGGGCGTCGGCTTCGTGCAGGGCGGTCTGCTGGCGGTGAAGGTCAAGGGCGACCGGCTGGGTTCGGTGTGGTTCTGCGCGTACGACGACGCGCGTGACGTGGATCCGGGGTGGCCGCCGGCGGAGCGGGTGGAGCGCCTGCTGCTGCCGTGCGGTGAGGACTTCGACGCGTTCCTGTCCCGGCTGGCGGGGTCCCCGCCGGAGTTGGAGACGGTGGCGAACCTGATGGTGGACGGCGGCTTCGCGCATGTTGTCCCGGTCTCTTCTGTTGGCTCGGGGGAGTGAGGTCCGGCATGGTGACGTTCGCGCAGGCGCAGGAGCGCGCGGAGGAGTGGATCAACGGGGACGTGCCCGCGTACCAGCATCGTGAGGTGCGGGTGCGGGAGTTCGGCCTCGGGTTCGTGGTGTGGGGCGAGGACCGTGCGGAGGGCCCGCGGTCGGACGCGGGCGGGCAGCGGCTGGTCATCGCCCGTGACAGCGGTGAGGCCACGCTGTGGCCGGCGCTGCCGGTGGGCGAGGTGATCCGCCGGTACGAGGAGGAGTACGGCCGGGAGGCGGAGGTCGCCGACGCGGTGCCGGCGCCCGCGGCCCGGGTGGACCTGAACCAGACGTCGTTCCTGTTGAGCCCGCCGGAGTGGCTCCAGGAGGCGGCGGACAAGCTGGGTATTCCCGATCGGCGGTCGGGGGGTGACGGGGCGTCGGCGGGTGCGGGTGCCGGCGCGGGTTCCGTTTCCGGCGCGGGTTCCGGTTCCAATGGGCTGGCCGAGACGCAGGCCGGGGTGCCGGCGGGGAGCGGTGGTGCTGCCTGGCCGGCGGCCGGTGCGGGCGCGGCCTCCGGTGCCGGGGCGAGTGCGCCGGGCGCGCACAACGTGCCCGCCGGTGCGACTCCTTGGGCCGGCACCGACACGAACGCCGATGCCGGCGAGGACCGTTCCGTCCCGTTGCCCGCGACGGTGTTCGCGCCGCCGCTGAGCGATGCCGACGACGGTGGCCTGGGAGAGGCCGAGACGGCGCTGATGGCGGGCGGCAGCCAGTTGCCGCGCACGGCGGTGTCTCCGGCGCTCGACGAGGCGAGCGCGCAGGGCGGTGCGCCGCAGGGCGGCACGCCCGCGCCGGCTCCGCAGGACGCCCCGTCGTACGGCTACCCGCAGGGACCGGCGGTTCCCGGTACGCCCCCGCCGGGTGCGGCGGGACGGCCGCAGGCGCCCGTGCCGCCGCCCGCGTCTTCCTACGGTTACCCGCAGGCGCCGCCCGCCCCGAGCTACGGCTATCCGCAGGCACCGGCCGGTGCTCCGGGTGCGCCCCAGCCTCCGGCGGGTCCGGTGGGTCCGGCGGGTCCGGCCGCTCCCGCCGGTCCGGGGCGGCCTCTCGCGCCGAACGCCGGTGACATAGCGGACGCCGCGACGAGCAGGGCCGCGCCGCCTCCGCGCAAGGCGCGCGGCGGGGCCGGTGCGCCGCCTCCGCCGCCGGGCGTCCCGGGTGCGCCGGGAACCCCGGGTGTCCCGGGTGCCCATCCCGGGGGTGCGCCGCAGCCGCCCGCGGGTGGGTATGCGCCGACGCAGATGGTGTCGCCGTCGGGGCCCAAGGGGTCTGAGGGGCCGCCGCGGGTGCCGGGTGCGCCGACTCCGCAGGGCGCCCCCAACCCGCCCGCCGCGCCCGGTGTTCCGGGCGGTCCGCCGCAGGGCGACGTTCAGCATGCGGCCACGATGCTGGCCGGTCCGAGTGGAGTGGGCGGGGGCGTGCAGCAGCCTCCGGGCGCTCCCGGTGCGCCTTTTGCCCCCGGCGCAGCGCAGCCTCCGGGAGCCCCCGGCGTCCCTGGCACGCCTCCCGCGCAGGGCGCTGCCCGTGGTGCGGGCGGGCCGGCGGTTCACCACGCGGAGACGGTGCTGGCCGCGCCCCCGGTGGGAGCTCCGCCCGCCCCCGGTGCGCCGCCCGGCGCCCCGCAGATGCCGCCGCCGATGCCGGCCGGTGCGATGCCGCCGCCCGGCCAGCCCGTTCCCGGCCAGCCCGTTCCCGGCCAGCAGCCGCCGGCGTACGGCTACCCGCAGCAGGGGCAGCCGACGGTCGGGCCGGGATACCAGGCGGTGTTGCGCTACCGGGCGCAGGACGGTTCGGAGCAGCAGCTGATCCGGCGTTCGGCGCCGGGCACTCCGCACCCGGAGTGGCAGATCTTCCACGAGCTGCGGGCCATGAACGTGCCGCCGGACCAGGTGCTGGAGCTGCACACCGAGTTGGAGTCGTGCGAGCTGCCGGGTGCCTACTGCGCGCGGATGATCCGGGAGCAGTGGCCGCAGGCGCGGCTCGCGAGCATCGCGCCGTACGGCACGGATCACGCGAGCCGGCAGCAGGGGATGCGGCAGTTGCTGGCGCATCAGGGCGAGTTGCACCAGGTGGCGGCGGGTCCCGCGCGGCCCGCGCCGGTGCGGGCGCCGTTGCCGCAGGTGCAGGCGGCGCCGCCGATCCCGCCCGAGGCGATCGCGCAGGAGCTGGCGGCGGCGTTCGGTCCCGGTGTGTTCCGGTTCGAGCAGGCGGCGGTGTCGCGCCAGGGCGTGCCGCCGGTCGTGGCGCACACGCTGGTGGCGGCGGGGCTGCCGCTGGACATGGGGCCGTTCTTCTGGGCGCAGGCGCAGCCGGGCCGGCCGGTGCCGACGCTGGCGGAGCTGGCGCAGGAGCGCGGGTTGCAGCCGGCGTCGGACGCGGCGTCGTACCTCGTGATGGGGACCGACTTCGGCAAGGCGCTCTGTGTGCAGTACGGCACCGCGAACATCGTGGCCGTGCCCGTGGAGGCGGGGCCGGGCGGGGCGTCCGCGCCGCCGCAGTTCGTGAACACGGGGCTGCCGGAGTTCGCCCGCTGTCTGGCGCTGCTGGGCCGGATGTGGCGGCTCAGGTTCGGCCTGAACCAGGAGCAGGCGGGCCGCTGGACCGTCGACTTCCAGGCCCAGCTGGCCTCCCTGGACCCGGCGGCGCTCGGTTCGCCGGAGAGCTGGTGGTCGGTGCTGCTGGAGCAGATGTGGGACGGGCTGCTGTGATGCGGCGGTAGGAACGACCGGTGAGGGCCGGTCCGGTCGGTTGACCGGACCGGCCCTCCGCGCGTGTGCACGGCTTCGCCCCCCGGCGTGCGGGCCGCGCGGGCATGATGGGCGGGTGGACTTCGAGCCGTACCGGGGCGAGTTGGTGGCGTACTGCTATCGGATGCTGGGCTCGTTCCACGAGGCCGAGGACCTGGTGCAGGAGACCATGCTGCGCGCCTGGAAGGCCCGCGACCGCTACGACCCGGCGCGGGCGTCGGTGCGGACCTGGCTGTACCGGATCGCGACGAACGTGTGCCTGACGGCGCTTCAGGGGCGCGCGCGAAGGCCGTTGCCGTCGGGGCTCGGGGCGCCCGGCGCGGACCCGGAGGCGCCGCTGACGCCGGCGCTCGACGTGCCGTGGCTGGAGCCGTTCCCCGACGCGCGCTTCGACGTGGAGGTGCGCGCGGATCTGCGGCTCGCGCTGGTGGCGGCGTTGCAGCTGCTGCCCGCGCGGCAGCGGGCCGTGCTGGTGCTGCGCGAGGTGCTGGAGTTCAGTGCCGTCGAGGTCGCGGACCAGTTGGAGACGTCGGTGCCGGCGGTGAACAGCGCGCTGCAGCGGGCGCGGGCCGCTCTCGCGGGCACGGGCGCCGCGGACGAGGTGGCCGAGCCGGACGATCCCGGGGTGCGGGAGGCGGTCCGGAGGTACGCGCGGGCGTTCGAGGCGGCGGATGTGCCCGCGCTCGTACGGCTGCTCACCGACGACGCGGTCCTGGAGATGCCGCCGCTGGCGCTGTGGTACCGGGGCCGTGACGGCTACGGCCTGTTCATGGAGCGCGTGTTCCGGATGCGCGGGACCGGCTGGCGTACGCGCCTGCTGAGCGTCAGCGCACAGCCCGCGCTCGCCGCGTACGCCCCGGAGCCCGGCGGCGGGCACCGGCTGCACAGCGTGCAGGTCTTCACGGTCACCGGCGACGGCCGGATCGCGCGCAACACGGTGTTCACGGACCCGGGCGTACTGACGGCGCTGGCACCGCCGGAAGTTCCCTGAAGCAGCTGAAGAAGTCCCCTGAAGAAGTTCCGTCGACGCCGATGAGTCCGCCCCGTGCCGCCGGTATGTACCGGTGACCATCGAGCGAAGGGACAACCGTCATGAGCGTTGTCGTCATCGAATTCACCACCCTGGACGGGATCGTGTCCGACCCCGACGGCTCCGGAGGCACACCGTACGGCGGCTGGATCTTCCGGTTCGGCCGGGAGGAGATCGCCGGGGACAGGTTCGGTCTGGGCCGCACCCTGGACGACGGGGTCGTACTGCTGGGACGTTCCACCTGGGAGGCGTTCTCCCGGGTGTGGCCGGGCCGGGACGACGACTTCTCCACGCGCCTGAACGCCGCACCGAAGCTGGTCGCCTCCCGCACCCTGTCCGGCGGGTCCGCCGTGTCCGCGTGGGCGAACTCCCGTCTCCTCGACGGTGATCTCCTGGACGCCGTGAAGACCGAGCGGCGGGACGTGGTGGTCATGGGCAGCATCGGGGTCGTCCAGGCCCTGGCGGACGCGGACCTGGTCGACGAGTACCGGCTGCTGACCTTCCCCACCGTCCTCGGCGCCGGCCGGCCGCTCTTCCCGGCCGGCGGGCCGCCCGCCGAGCTGGAGTGTCTGTCCGCGGAACGCGTGGGTGCGACGGTGCTGACCCGCTACCGAAGGGCGCGCGGCTGAGCTTTCGCGCCCCCTGACGCGCTTTCCCCTCTCCGGTGCGGCGTGCGGTGTTTCCGGCGCGGCAAGCGGAGTGTCGCGTTATGAACACTTACGTCCGATCCATCAAGATATCCGCGAAATCATCATTTCGTGCGGGTCCGGCGGAGAGGGGTTCCAGGTGAGCAGCGCATCGATGTCGCCGTACGAGTTCGTGACCGTCCGGGGGCGTGGTTACTGCCCCGACGAGGTCGACGCGTTCATGGTGGTGCTCGGCGAGGACCGGGACGCGGCCTGGGAGCGGGCCGCGCGGCTCACCGTGCTCGCCAAGGAGATGGAGGCGGAGGCCGAGCGGATGCGCGCCGTGGTCGAGGAGCTTCCGCCGCAGACGTACGAGGCGCTCGGGGACCGCGCGCACCGGATCTTCCGGCTCGTGGCGGAGGAGGCGAAGAACCTGCGCGAGGGCGCCCGGCGCGAGCTGACGGAGGGGGTCGTGGAGGCCGCGGCGCTCGCCGACGGCGAGTGCGACGCGGTGCGGGAGCAGGCCGAGGCGCTCCGCACGGACACCGAGGAACGCGCCCGCCAGCTGCTGCTCGCCGCGAACGCCGAGGCGGAGGACATCCGCATCGGCGCCCGTCTTGAGGTCAAGGAGCAGCGGGGCGAGGCCCTCTCGGCGCTGCGCGAGGTGCGGCAGCGCACCACCGGGATGCTCGCCGAGCAGGCCAAGGAGCACGCCGAACGCTGGGCCGAGGAGGAGCGTGAGGAGGCCGCGCGCGCCGCCGCGGTCGACGCGCACAACGCCGAACGCATCGCGCGCGCCGAGGCCGCCCTGGCGGAGGCGGAGCGGGCCCTGGAGGAGGCCGGGGAGTCGGCGCGCCGCTCCGAGGAGGAGGCGCAGGTGCGGGCCGACGAGGTCCTCGCGGAGGCCAAGGCCACTGAGGAGCACGTCGCGCGGGAGACCGAGCGGGTGCTGCGCGAGCACGGCGAGACCTGGGACGACGTGCAGGCGCACATGGACCACATGCGGGACAGCCTCGTGACGCTGACGGGGCGCGCGGCGGCGGAATAGCGCCCCGCGCCCGGCCCGGCGCCGTCGCCTCCCTCTCCGCTGACGCCCACTGGGCTCCCGTTCGGGCTCCCACCCGGCTCCCTCTCAGCTCCCCCTCCGCACCGCCCCCGCCAGGATCCACCCCTCCACCGCCTCGTACTGCCGGCGCTGTTCCGCGGCCCGGCGCCGGCCGGAGGCCACCGTCCCCAGCCAGCCCAGGAAGAACCCGGCCGGGATGGAGACGAGGCCGGTGGTGGTGAAGGGGAACCAGTTGAAGTCGGCGTGCGGGAAGGCGGCGCCCGGTGAGCCCGAGACCAGGTTCGTGCCGGGCATCAGCAGCAGCACGGTGAGGCTGCCGCCGAGCAGGGTGCAGAGCAGGCCGGTGCGGGTGTAGCGGCGCCAGAAGAGGCCGTAGACCAGGGCGGGGGCGAGGGCGGAGGCGCCGATGCAGAAGGAGAGGGTGATCAGGGGCTGCAGGCTGTGGTGCTGGACCAGGACCGCCAGCAGGATCGTGGGAACTCCTATGGCGAGCGCGGAGACGCGGGCCAGGGTCATCTCGCGGCGGGCCGGCATCTCCTGGACGCGGGTCGCGAAGACGTCGTGGGCGAGGGAGTTGGCGCAGGCGAGGATCATGCCGGCGACGCTGGCGAGCAGGGTCAGGAAGACCGCCGTGGTGACCGTGGTGAAGAGCAGGGTCTCCGCCGTCGACACGTGGGCTCCGAAGGCCGCGCGGGAGCCCAGCAGGTAGGCGGTGTTGCCCTGCGGGTCGGCCGCGGTGACGGCGGCGCGGCCGACCAGGGCGGTGGCGCCGAAGCCGACGACGGCGACGACCGGCACGAACAGGGCCACGCACGACACCGCCCAGGACATCGAGCGGCGGACCTGCCGGGCGCTGGAGGCGGTGTACATGCGCATGGTGATGTGCGGCAGGCAGGCGCCGCCGAGGACGACGGTCAGCTCCGAGCTGATCATGTCCAGGCGGGGGGCGGGACCGCCGCCGAACTGGAGGCCGGACTGCAGGTAGGCGGTTCCGGCGCCGCTGCCCCGGGCCGCCGCGGCGAGCAGGGCGCCCGGGTCCCAGTCGAAGCGGTGCAGGACCAGCAGGGCGGCCACGGTGCCGGAGCCGAGCAGCATCACGATCTTCAGGATCTGGATGAGGGCGGTGCCCTTCATGCCGCCGATGGCCGCGTAGCTGATCATCAGGGCGCCGAGGCCGATGACGCAGCCGGTCTGCACGGTCTCGTTGGAGAAGCCGAGGACGAAGGCCATCAGCTGGCCGGCGCCGGCGAGCTGGACCAGCATCAGCGGCAGCAGGGCGGCGACGGTCACCGCGCAGGCCGCGATCCGTACGCCGCGGCCGGGCATCCGGCGGGCCAGCGCGTCGCCCATGGTGAACCGGCCCGCGTTGCGCAGCGGTTCGGCCAGCAGGAACATCAGGAGCAGCAGCGACAGGGCCGTGCTGAGGGCGAGGACGACGCCGTCGTAGCCGCACAGGGCGATCACGCCGGCGGTGGCGAGGACGCCGGCCCCGGAGATGTAGTCGCCGGCGATGGCCAGGCCGTTGCGGAGCGGGGAGAGGGAGCCGTAGCCGGTGTAGAACTCGTCGAGGTCGTCGCGGTCCGGGCCGGTCATCACGCACAGCAGGAGCGTGAGCGTGGCGACGGCGGTGAAGGCGACCAGCGACATGGACTGGGCGGAGCCGCTGAAGCCGGTCACCGCAGGGCCCCGCGCCTGGCGTCCAGTTCCGCGGTCCTGCGGATGCGGTCGGCGAGCGGGTCGACGTGGCGCCGCGCGGTGTGCTCGTAGAGGGCGATCGCCAGCCAGGTGACGGGGAGTTGGAGGAGGGCGAGGAGCAGCCCCGCGGGTACGCCGTCGGCGACCGTGCTCGTCATCAAGCCCGGGGCGAACGCCGACAGCACCAGGAACAGGGTGAAGTAGCCGAGCGCGGTGAGGGCCGCGGTGCGCCGCTGGAGGCGGTAGGCGCCGCGCAGCACCCGCAGGTCGCTGTGGTGGCCGACCGGCTCCCGGCGCGGCGCGTGGCGGGGACTCGGCGGCTCGGGCGGCAGCGGCTGCCAGGGGTAGGTGAGGTGCGACGGATCCCGCGGGGAGAGGCCGGAAAGGCCATAAGGGGCCGCGGAGTCGGCTGGATCGGCTGGGTCGGCTGGGCCGGAAAGGTCGTGGGACATCCCGGTGCTCCTTGCGTGGCTCGGGTCCGTGGCGGCGGACCGCAGGGAGAGGAGGGAGCGGGGGACGCACGTTACTCGCAGGTATCCGGGGCGTGCGGCCATTTTCGGCAACTGGCCGCCCGGTACGCGCTTACTTCACGCGAACGTGTCTGACCTCGGGTGTTACCCGCGTTAACCCGGATTCTCCCGCGCGCCTCGATCCGCGGCGGCTCGGGTGGTGCTCCTGCCTCTCGCCGGCCGCTACAACTGTTCGACGGCGGTGGGAGTCTGATGGGCGGGGCGCGCCGTGACCCGCCGTTCGCCCGTACGTCGCCGATGCTTCACCTGGGGGCCCCGTGTTCCAGACCACTTCCGGACTTCGCGTCCTCGGGCGGGCCGTCGGCGCGTTCGGCGCCCTCTGCCTGGTCGCGCCGGGTGCCACCCCTGCCGCGCCCGCCGTGGCCGCCTCGGCCGACGATCCGTCGGCCGGGGTGGTCCTGGGCAGGATGGCCTCGGTCGACGGGGTCGAGCCGGGCGGCACCGTCCAGGTGCCCGCCGGCTTCACCAACACGGGCACGGAGGCGCTCCGCAAGGTCTGGCTGACGTACACACTCAGCCACGGACTGGCCCATCCGGACCGGGCCGAACTCCCTTCCAACTGCACGTACACGACGATCACCGTGGTGGACGGGCAGTCGGACAGGACCGAAGTGATCTGCGAGTTCGACCAGACGGTGCGGCCCGGTGTCGTCTACGCGCCCGGGAGGCAGCTGACCTTCCCCGTGCGCGGCAGCGCGTTGTACGAGGTGGTCGGGGTGAAGGCCGAGATCGCCGGGTACCCCTACGCCGGAGACAACTTCACCCCGGAGGTGCACGGAACCGCGCCCGCGGTCGAGCTGGCCGAGCGGCCCGACGCCACCCCGGCGCCCGCGGGCAGCGCGGAGAACAGCCGCTGGGACGCGGCCGACGTGCCGGTGACCGCCGTGAACACGGCCGACTTCAGGGTCACCGGGGCGCGGTTGCAGGGAGGCGTCGGGGACACCGTCCCCCTGACCGTGAGCTTCACCGACGCCGGACCCGGCTGGGTGCAGCGGCGTGACCGGGCCGCTGCCGCCCGGATCGTGGTCAGGATGCCCTCCGGTACGACGGTGGCCAAGGCCGACCCCTACTGCCGCAGGACGGGGCCCGGTGAGTACGTCTGCGGCGTCGACTTCCCCTGGGTCGAGGAAGGGTACGAGCGGAGCTACGCCTTCCGCCTGAGGATCGACAAGGCGGTGTCGGGGGCCCGGGGTTCAGTCGGACTGACCAGCGCGTCCCGGCCGTTCGACACCGACACGGGGAACGACGAGGCCGGCATCCGGCTCGACGTCACCGGCGCCGCCGGGTCGTCCGGCGGCGACACGGCGGACACCGGTGGCGGTACGGCCCTCCCGCTCGTCGGCGCCGTCGTGGCGGCCCTCGCCCTCGGCGCGGGCGCGGTCCTGGTGGTGCGCCGCCGCGCGAACGGGCGGTAGCGGGAGCGGGCTTCCGGGCGGCGGCGGTCGCGCGTGGCGGACGGCCGCGATCACTCGTGGTCGGCGGCGGTCGCGCGTGGCGGAGCAGTCGCCCTCAGTGCTCCGTCAGGACCGGAAAACGCCGGGGTGCCAGGACCAGGAGCACCAGGAACGCCAGTGCGGCCGCGCACGCCGCGCCGAAGTACACCGCGTGGACGGCGTCCGCGACGGCGTGCCGGGTGGCCTCGGGGGCCGTTCCGTCGTCCAGCGTGCGGGTGACGGAGTCGAGGTCGCCCGCGCCGCCCAGCCTGGACGCCAGCACCCCGTTGGCGACCGCGCCGAACACCGACGCCCCGATCGTCTGGCCGGTCTGCCGGCAGAACAGCACCGACGCGGTCGTCGTGCCCCGCTCCGCCCAGCCCACCGTCGACTGCACGCCCACGAGCAGCGGCAGCTGGAACAGGCCCAGCGCGGCGCCGAGCAGGAGCATCAGCAGCGTCGGCTGCCAGGCCGACCCCGGGTAGGGCAGGAACGGGAACGCGAACAGGACCAGCGCGGCCGTGCCGATGCCGAGCAGCGCGGTGTCGCGGAAGCCGATCCGCCGGTACACGTGCTGGCTGAGGGCGGCCGAGACCGGCCAGCTCAGCGTCCACACCGACAGCACGAACCCGGCGGCCACCGGCGCGAGCCCGAGCACCGACTGCGCGTACGTCGGCAGGAACACCGTCGGCGCCACCATCAGCAGGCCGAGCGCGCCGAGCGCGAGGTTGACGGCCGCGATCGTACGGCGCCGCCACACCCACCCCGGGATGATCGGCTCGGCCGCCCGGCGCTCGATCCACACCACGAGACCCGCCAGCGCGAACCCGCCGGCGAACAGCGCGCACGACGGCGCGGACCACCACGCCCACGCCACCCCGCCCTGGACGAGCGCCGTCAGCAGCACGCCCCCGCAGGCGAAGACCGCCAGCGCGCCCGCCCAGTCCACCCGCGGGGGCGTGCGCGGCGCGCGCACCGGCTCGTGGAGGTGGCGCACTATCAGCCAGAGCGCCGCCGCGCCGATCGGCAGGTTGACCAGGAAGATCCACCGCCAGTCCGCGTACGCGGCCAGCACCCCGCCGAGCCCCGGCCCGGCGACCGCCGACACCGCCCACACCGTGGACAGCTTCGACTGGATCTTCGGGCGCTCCTTCAGCGGGTACAGGTCGGCGGCGAGGGTCTGCACGGTGCCCTGGAGTGCCCCGCCGCCGAGGCCCTGCACGATCCGGAACGCGATCAGCGCGGCCATGTTCCAGGCGACCGCGCACAGCAGCGACCCCAGCAGGAACACCGCGGCGCCCGCGACCAGCACCGGCTTGCGGCCGAAGGTGTCGGAGAGCTTGCCGTACACCGGCAGGGTCACCGTCACGGCCAGCAGATAGCCCGAGAACAGCCAGGAGAAGACGGAGAAGCCGCCGAGGTCGCCGACGATCTGCGGTACGGCGGTGGAGACGACGGTGGAGTCGAGCGCCGCCAGCGCCATCGAGAGCATCAGCGCGGCCACCACGGCCCCGCGCCGGCCCGTCCCCGACTCCCGGCCCGCCGCGCGTATCGCGGGTGTCGTGCTCCCCACCCCGGATCCCCTCCCCGTGTGCCCCTCATGCATCTATGTCGTGTACGACAGCTTCCCATCCGCCCGCACCCGGCGGGAGTAGGCGTCCACCTGGCAAGAACGGGCCGCCACCCGGCGGGAACCGGCGGCGACTTGACCCTCACGCCACGGGAGGGTGGAGGCTGCCCGGGTCGAAGGGTGGAGACCGACCCCGAGAAGGACTCCACCCGTCGGTGGACTTCCCCTAGGGGGTTCTCCGTACTACGGCTCGGGGAGGGTTCGTACCGCCGGAGGACGAGACGGCGCCCCGTCCGTCCTTAACCTGGCTTTACGCCGCCGGGGGGCGGTTGACCGAACCGGCGGGGGTGGGGTTTTCCCCCGGGCAGGACGGGGCTTCGCACCAGCGCGGAGCGGCCCCTCCTGCCGCCAGACTCGTCGTCGTACCGACCACCGCACAGCAACGCACGGCACCACGCTGTGCGTTCGCTGACCGATTTAGGAGACATACCGTGACATCGGCTGTGACCATTCCCAGGCACGGGGGTACTGGAGGGCGTACGGCCGTTGCCGCGCGGGCGCGGCAGGTCGTCAAGGCGTACGGGGCCGGGGAGACCCGGGTCGTCGCCCTGGACCACGTCGACGTGGACATAGCGCGGGGGCAGTTCACCGCGATCATGGGCCCCTCGGGGTCCGGCAAGTCCACCCTGATGCACTGCCTCGCCGGGCTCGACACCGTGACGAGCGGTCAGATCTACCTGGACGAGACCGAGATCACCGGCCTGAAGGACAAGAAGCTCACCCAGCTGCGCCGGGACCGGATCGGCTTCATCTTCCAGGCGTTCAACCTGCTGCCGACGCTGAACGCGCTGGAGAACATCACGCTGCCCATGGACATCGCCGGGCGCAGGCCCGACAAGGAGTGGCTGCGGCGCGTGGTCGACACCGTGGGGCTCGCGGACCGGCTCAAGCACCGCCCCACCCAGCTCTCCGGAGGCCAGCAGCAGCGCGTGGCCGTGGCGCGCGCCCTCGCCGCCCGCCCCGAGATCATCTTCGGGGACGAGCCGACCGGAAACCTCGACTCCCGCGCGGGCGCGGAGGTCCTCGGCTTCCTGCGCAGCTCCGTCGACGACCTGGGCCAGACCATCGTGATGGTCACGCACGACCCGGTCGCCGCCTCCTACGCGGACCGCGTGCTCTACCTCGCCGACGGCCGGATCGTCGACGAGATGTTCAAGCCGACCGCGGACACCGTCCTGGACCGCATGAAGGACTTCGACGCGCGGGGGCGTACGTCATGACCGTCCTGAAGACCTCGATGCGCAACTTCTTCGCGCACAAGGGGCGGATGGCCCTGTCCGCGGTCGCCGTCCTGCTCTCGGTGGCGTTCGTGTGCGGCACGCTGGTGTTCACCGACACCATGAACACGACGTTCGACAAGCTGTTCGCGGCGACCTCGTCCGACGTGACGGTCAGCGCCAAGGGCGCCTCCGACACCGGGGCGACCACCTCCGACAACGGCAGGCCGCCGGTCATGCCGGCCGCGGTGGTCGGCAGGGTCCGCGCCGCGACCGGCGTCAAGGCTGCGGAGGGCACGGTCTTCTCGACCTCCGTGACCGTGGTGGACGCCAAGAAGGACAGCCTGTCGCCGTCCAGCGGCGCGCCGACCATCGTCGGCAGCTGGAACTCCAACGACGCCCGCACCATGAAGATCACCTCCGGTACGGCGCCCGGGAACTCCGGCCAGGTCATGGTGGACGCCGACACCGCCGACAAGCACCACCTGAAGCTGGGCGACGAGATCGGCGTGATCAGCGCGGTCGGCACGCACACCGCGAAGATCTCCGGCATCGCCGACTTCACCGTCACCAACCCCGGTGCCGCGATCTTCTACCTGGACACGAAGACCGCCCAGCGCACGCTCGTCGGGCGGACCGGCGTCTTCACGAACGTCAACGTGACGGCCGCGCCGGGCGTGACGGACGCGCAGCTGAAGAAGAACGTCGTCGGCGAACTCGGCGCCGCCTACAAGGTGCAGACCGCCAAGGAGACCGCCGACGCCAACCAGAAGGACGTCGAGAGCTTCCTGGACGTCATGAAGTACGCGATGCTCGGCTTCGCCGGGATCGCCTTCCTGGTCGGCATCTTCCTGATCATCAACACCTTCTCGATGCTGGTCGCCCAGCGCACCCGGGAGATCGGCCTGATGCGGGCCATCGGCGCCGGCCGCCGCCAGGTCAACCGGTCCGTGCTCGTCGAGGCCCTGCTGCTCGGCGTGGTCGGCTCCGTCCTGGGCGTCGGCGCGGGCGTCGGCATCGCGGTCGGCCTGATGAAGCTGATGGGCTCCATGGGCATGCACCTGTCGACCAGTGACCTGACGGTCGCCTGGACCACCCCGGTGCTCGGCCTGATCCTCGGCGTCGTCGTCACCGTCCTCGCCGCCTACCTCCCCGCACGCCGCGCCGGCAAGGTCTCCCCGATGGCCGCGCTGCGCGACGCGGGCGCCCCCGCCGACGCCCGGGCGGGCCGCATACGCGCCCTGGTCGGCCTCGTGCTGACCGGTGCCGGCGGCTACGGCCTCTACCTGGCCTCGACCAGCTCGAAGGCCACGCAGGGCTCGGCCTGGCTCGGCCTCGGCATCGTCCTCACCCTCCTCGGGTTCGTCGTCATCGGCCCGCTGCTCGCGGGCGGTGTCGTACGGGTCCTGGGCGCCGTCCTGCTGCGGATGTTCGGGCCGGTCGGGCGCATGGCCGAACGCAACGCGCTGCGCAACCCGCGCCGCACCGGCGCCACCGGCGCCGCCCTGATGATCGGACTGGCGCTGGTCGCCTGCCTCTCGGTGGTCGGCTCCTCCATGGTCGCCTCCGCGAGCGACCAGCTCGACAAAACCGTCGGCACCGACTTCATCATCCAGTCCGACAGCGGCCAGCGGATCACCCCGCAGGCGGTCAAGGCCGTCAAGGACGTGCCCGGACTCGCGCGGGTCACCGAGTACCGCACCACCACGGCCGACTACACCACGCCCGACGGCAAGACGCTCAAGGACACCGACATCACGGCCGCCGACCCGACGTACGCGACCGACCTGCGCACCAAGACCGTCGCCGGCGACCTCAAGGACGCCTACCTGCCCGACTCGATGTCCGTGTACGACAAGTTCGCCACGGCGCACGACATCCGCCTCGGCTCGAAGATCACCGTCAGCTTCAAGGACGGCCGCACGGCCCACCTCACGGTCCGGGCGATCACCAGCAGCGACGGCCTGATCGACGCCGGCTCCAAGTACACGAACATCACCACGCTCGCCAAGTACGTGCCGGCCGCCAAGATGCCCCTCGACGACCTGGTCTTCGCCACCGCCAGGTCCGGGCAGCAGGACACCGCGTACACGGCGCTCAAGTCCGCGCTGCACGGCTACCCGCAGTACACCGTGCGCGACCAGACCGACTACAAGAAGGCGCTCAAGGACCAGATCGGCCAGCTCCTGAACCTGATCTACGGCCTGCTCGCCCTCGCGATCATCGTCGCGGTCCTCGGTGTCGTGAACACCCTGGCCCTGTCGGTGGTCGAACGGACCCGCGAGATCGGCCTGATGCGGGCCATCGGCCTCTCCCGCCGCCAGCTGCGCCGCATGATCCGCATGGAGTCCGTGGTGATCGCCCTCTTCGGCGCCCTGCTGGGCCTCGGCCTGGGCATGGGCTGGGGCGCCACCGCCCAGAAGCTGCTCGCCCTCCAGGGCCTGAAGGTCCTGGAGATCCCGTGGCCGACGATCATCGGGGTCTTCGTCGGCTCGGCCTTCGTGGGCCTGTTCGCCGCCCTGGTCCCGGCGTTCCGCGCGGGCCGCATGAACGTCCTGAACGCGATCGCGACCGACTGACCGCGACCGCCCGGGAGACCACCGCACACGGGGGTTGCGGGGGACGTCCGGCGCCGAGCAGCCACGGGGGCTGCTCGGCGTCGGACGCGTTTCCGCCGCCGTCCGCCGTCCGCCGTCCGCCGTCCGCCGTCCCGGCCCGTCCGGCCCGTTCAGTCGAGTACGGCGACGGCCTCGATCTCGACCAGGTGCTCGGGTACGTCCAGTGCCGCGACGCCGATCAGCGTGGCCGGCGGCACCGGGGTGACCCCCAGGGTCCTGGCCGCCCGGGAGACGCCGTCCAGGAGCGCGGGCATCTTGTCGGGGGTCCAGTCGACGACGTAGAAGGTCAGCTTCGCCACGTCGTCGAAGGACGCGCCGGCCCCGGACAGGGCGGTGGCGATGTTCACGTAGCACCGCTCGACCTGGGCGGCGAGATCGCCCGCGCCGACCGTGCCGCCGTCGGCGTCCCAGGCCACCTGCCCGGCGACGAAGACCAGCCTCGATCCCGACGCGACCGCCACCTGCCGGTAGACGTCGACCGTGGGCAGCCCGCTCGGGTTCACCAGGGTGATGGACATGTCGTACCGCCTCCGTGCTCTCTTGTGGTTACCCGGAAACCGTAGGAGAGTCATCGTTGACGTGGAAGAACGCACTTTTCGGTGACTGGGGAACCTGATGGTGACCAAGCAGTTCGACGGCCCGGCCGAGGACGCGGACCTCAGGCGCGCGGACTCGCTCGCGCGGGAGATCTTCACCGACATCGCCAACAAGTGGGCGTTCCTGATCATCGAGGCGCTCGGCGGGGGCACCCTGCGGTTCAGCGGGCTGCGGGCGGAGGTCGAGGGCATCAGCCACAAGATGCTCACCCAGAACCTGCGCATGCTGGAGCGCAACGGCATGGTCGAGCGGACCGTCCACCCCACCGTGCCGCCCCGCGTCGAGTACACCCTCACCGAGGCCGGCCACGGGCTGCGGGCGACGGTCGACGGCATGTGCGACTGGACCCAGCGCTACCTCGGCCACATCGAGGAGGCCCGGCGGCGCTTCGACGGCTGAGGCACGGCAGACGGCACGGCCGGCGGAGGTGCGCGATTCGCGCGGCATATGTGACCTGAGGTGTTCGCGACGGAGGTTATCCACAGCCCCGGCACGCACCGACGCGTCGTCGTACGCTGGAGACCCCCCGGTCGCAGCCCGCGCCGGGTACTTCGTGTTGCCCACCCCCCCGACGAAAGCCGCCCTGAATGAGCCTGCACGGTCTGCTCGACGCCGTCGTCAAGGACCCCGCCCTCGCGGAAGCGATCAAGGCGGCCGCGGACGGCAACCGCATGCACGTCGACCTGGTAGGCCCGCCCGCGGCCCGCCCCCTCGCGGTCGCCGCCCTGGCCCGCGAGTCCGGCCGCCCCGTCCTCGCCGTCACCGCCACCGGCCGCGAGGCCGAGGACCTGGCGTCGGCGCTGCGCACCCTGCTGCCCGCCGAGGGCGTCGCGGAGTACCCCTCCTGGGAGACGCTCCCGCACGAGCGGCTCAGCCCGCGCAGCGACACCGTCGGCCGCCGCCTCGCCGTCCTGCGCCGCCTCGCCCACCCCCGCCCCGACGACCCCGAGACCGGCCCGGTCTCCGTCGTCGTCGCCCCCGTACGATCCGTGCTCCAGCCGCAGGTCAAGGGCCTCGGCGACCTGGAACCGGTGGCGCTGCGCACCGGACAGAGCGCCGACCTGAACCAGGTGGTGGAAGCCCTCGCGGCCGCCGCCTACGCGCGCGTGGAGCTCGTCGAGAAGCGCGGCGAGTTCGCCGTCCGCGGCGGCATCCTGGACGTCTTCCCGCCCACCGAGGAACACCCCCTGCGGGTCGAGTTCTGGGGTGACGACGTCGAGGAGATCCGCTACTTCAAGGTCGCCGACCAGCGCTCCCTGGAGGTCGCCGAGCACGGCCTGTGGGCGCCGCCCTGCCGCGAGCTGCTGCTCACCGACGACGTCCGCGCCCGTGCGCGTGCCCTCGCCGAGGAGCACCCGGAGCTCGGCGAACTGCTCAACAAGATCGCCGAGGGGATCGCCGTCGAGGGCATGGAGTCCCTCGCCCCGGTCCTCGTCGACGACATGGAACTGCTGCTCGACGTGCTGCCCAAGGGCGCGATGGCCGTCGTGTGCGACCCGGAGCGGGTGCGGACGCGCGCCGCCGACCTGGTGGCGACCAGCCAGGAGTTCCTCCAGGCGTCCTGGGCGGCCACCGCGGGCGGCGGCGAGGCGCCCATCGACGTCGGCGCGGCCTCCCTGTGGTCCCTCGCGGACGTCCGCGACCGCGCGCGCGAGCTGGACATGATGTGGTGGTCGGTGTCGCCGTTCGCCGCCGACGAGGAGCTGTCCGCCGACACCCTCAAGCTCGGCATGCACGCCACCGAGACCTACCGCGGCGACACCGCCAAGGCCCTCGCCGACACCAAGGGCTGGCTGGCCGACGGCTGGCGCACGGTCTACGTCACCGAGGGCCACGGCACCGCCTCCCGCACCGTCGAGGTGCTCGGCGGCGAGGGCATCGCAGCCCGCCTCGACGTCGACCTGGCCGAACTGGGCCCCTCCGTCGTCCACGTGTCGTGCGGCTCCATCGACTACGGCTTCGTGGACCCGGCGCTCCGGCTCGCCGTCCTGACCGAGACCGACCTGTCCGGGCAGAAGGCGGCCGGCAAGGACGGCGCGCGGATGCCGGCCCGCCGCCGCAAGACCATCGACCCGCTCACCCTGGAGTCCGGCGACTACATCGTCCACGAGCAGCACGGCGTCGGCCGCTACATCGAGATGGTCCAGCGCACCGTGCAGGGCGCCACCCGCGAGTACCTGGTCGTCGAGTACGCCCCCGCCAAGCGCGGCCAGCCCGGCGACCGCCTGTACATCCCGACCGACCAGCTGGAGCAGATCACCAAGTACGTCGGCGGCGAGGCCCCCACCCTGCACCGCCTCGGCGGCGCGGACTGGACGAAGACCAAGGCGCGCGCCAAGAAGGCCGTCAAGGAGATCGCCGCCGACCTGATCAAGCTCTACAGCGCGCGCATGGCCGCACCCGGACACGCCTTCGGCGGGGACACCCCGTGGCAGCGCGAGCTGGAGGACGCCTTCCCGTACGCGGAGACCCCCGACCAGCTGACCACCATCGCCGAGGTCAAGGACGACATGGAGAAGTCGGTCCCGATGGACCGCCTGATCTGCGGCGACGTCGGCTACGGCAAGACCGAGATCGCGGTGCGGGCCGCCTTCAAGGCGGTCCAGGACGGCAAGCAGGTCGCCGTCCTCGTCCCCACCACGCTGCTGGTGCAGCAGCACTTCGGCACGTTCTCCGAGCGGTACTCGCAGTTCCCGGTGAGCGTGAAGGCGCTCTCCCGGTTCCAGACCGACACCGAGGCGAAGGGGACCCTGGAGGGCCTGCGCGAGGGCGCCGTCGACGTCGTCATCGGCACCCACCGGCTGTTCTCCTCCGAGACCAGGTTCAAGGACCTCGGCCTGGTCATCGTCGACGAGGAGCAGCGCTTCGGCGTCGAGCACAAGGAACAGCTGAAGAAGCTGCGCGCCAACGTCGACGTGCTCACCATGTCGGCCACGCCCATCCCGCGCACCCTGGAGATGGCGGTCACCGGCATCCGCGAGATGTCCACGATCACCACCCCGCCGGAGGAGCGGCACCCGGTGCTCACCTTCGTCGGGCCGTACGAGGAGAAGCAGATCGGCGCGGCCATCCGCCGTGAACTGCTGCGCGAGGGCCAGGTCTTCTACATCCACAACCGGGTCGAGTCCATCGACCGCGCGGCGGCCAGACTCCGCGAGATCGTCCCCGAGGCCCGCATCGCGACCGCCCACGGCCAGATGTCGGAGTCGGCCCTGGAGCAGGTCGTCGTCGACTTCTGGGAGAAGAAGTTCGACGTCCTCGTCTCGACCACGATCGTCGAGTCCGGCATCGACATCTCCAACGCCAACACCCTCATCGTGGAACGCGGCGACACCTTCGGCCTCTCCCAGCTGCACCAGCTGCGCGGCCGGGTCGGCCGGGGCCGCGAGCGCGGGTACGCGTACTTCCTGTACCCGCCGGAGAAGCCGCTCACCGAGACCGCGCACGAACGGCTCGCGACCATCGCCCAGCACACCGAGATGGGCGCCGGCATGTACGTGGCGATGAAGGACCTGGAGATTCGCGGCGCGGGCAACCTGCTCGGCGGCGAGCAGTCCGGGCACATCGCGGGCGTCGGCTTCGACCTGTACGTCCGCATGGTCGGCGAGGCCGTCGCGGACTACCGGCGGCAGCTGGAGGCAGGGGAGCCCTCGGCGGGAGGATGGGAGGAGCCGCCGCTGGAGGTCAAGATCGAGCTGCCCGTCGACGCGCACGTCCCGCACGACTACGCACCCGGCGAGCGGCTGCGCCTCCAGGCCTACCGTTCCATCGCCTCCGCCAACTCCGAGGACGACATCAGGGCCGTCCGCGAGGAACTCACCGACCGCTACGGCAAGCTGCCCGAGCCGGTGGAGAACCTGCTGCTCGTCGCCGGCCTGCGGATGCTCGCCCGCGCGTGCGGGGTCGGCGAGATCGTCCTCCAGGGCACCAACATCCGTTTCGCACCGGTGGAGTTGCGCGAGTCGCAGGAACTGCGCGTCAAGCGCCTCTACCCGGGAACCGTCATCAAGCCGGCCGTCCACCAGCTGCTGGTGCCCCGCCCCAAGACCGCGAAGGTGGGCGGCAAGCCGCTCGTCGGGCGGGAACTGCTGAGCTGGGTCGGGGAGTTCCTCGCCTCGATCCTGGGATCGTAGAAGGACCCGGTCCGGCGTCGCGGAGGATCCCGGCGCGAAGCGGGGCGTGGCCTTCGCCGGTCTCCCGGCACGGGCCGCGCCCCGCCCTCTTCGTCACACGCCTGTGAGGCGTGCGCGCGCGACAAGGTGTCAGCCGCGCCATCGGGGGCATTCGTTCGCCGCGGGGAGTGAGCGGGCGCGAAGTACGTACGGTCCGAGCTTCGTCCCGGTCGCCTCCCGGCGGCCGACAGAGGCGAGTTGCGGGTACGTGTCGTTTTGCGCCCCGTCCGGGGCGAACCGCGCGGCAGTTACCGTGGGACCAGCGGAAATCCGCCCGTGCGGAGGCGGACCGGGGTAAGGAAGAGGGGGCGCACGTGGCGCGTCTGAGGGGCGGGGCGGTCGTGGCCGTCGTCATGGTCTTCGCCGTGGCCGGCTGCAAGGACTTGCAGGACAAGGGGAGTTCGGGAGCCGAGGGCGGCGCGGGAGGCGCCGGAGGCGCCGGAGGCGGCGGGGCGGCCCTGGCCGCGGCCGATTCGCTGACCGTCAAGGGGCGGGCGCCGAAGACCGGTTACTCCCGGGAGAAGTTCGGCTCCGCCTGGGCGGATACCGACTCCAACTCCTGCGACACCCGGGACGACATACTCAAGCGCGACCTGAAGGACGTGAAGTACACCGGCGGCGACTGCAAGGTCTCCTACGGGGTGCTGGAGCCGGACCCCTACTCCGGCAAGGAGGTCACCTACCGGCGGGGTCGCAGCCTGGTCGACATCGACCACCTCGTCGCGCTCTCCGACGCCTGGCAGACGGGCGCCAAGTACTGGGACGCCAGCAAGCGGATAGCCCTGGCCAACGACCCGCTGAACCTGCTGGCCGTCGACGCGAGCGCCAACCGCGGCAAGGGCGACGGCGACACCGCCACCTGGCTGCCGCCCGACAAGTCCTACCGCTGCACCTACGTCGCCGCGCAGGTCGCCGTGAAGAAGAAGTACGGCCTGTGGACCACCGCCGCCGAGAAGGCCGCGATGAAGAAGGTGCTGGAGGGCTGCCCGGGGCAGAAACTCCCCTCGGGCGGCAACCCGACCAAGGCCCCGAGCCGCTTCAAGGCGCGCTGAACCGTCCCGTCCCCGCCGTGGGTGCCACTGCCTCGGGGGGTGCCTCGGGAGAGGTGCCCCGGGAGGGGGTGGCCGCGCGGCGGAGGACGGAGGCGGGACGCCGGCCCCGGGCCCCGGGCGCCGGTCGTCCGGTTACTTCTTCAGTGCCGACAGGATCGTCGTCGTCACCTTCTTCGCGGACGCGGCACCGTTGTCGCCGCCCGCCGTGGACAGCACGGTGACCACCGAGCCGCCGGAGCGGGCCGCGATCAGCGTGGTGCCGTTCTCCCAGTAGCCGCTCGTCAGCGTCATCGTGTAGGCCTCGTCGCCGAGTCCGGCCGTCGCGCCGCCGGTGAGCTTCACCTTGGCGTGCGCGTCGGTGTCCGTGAACGTGGCGCACTCGGCGGCCACGGTCCGCAGCGCCTTCATCACCTCGGTCGCGGTGGTGCCCTGGAAGGCGTCGATCTCCTGGTCCACTTCCTCGGTCTTGTTCGCGTAGCCGTTCTGCGCGAACGACACCCCGCCCTTGTAGCCGGACACCTGGATCCAGGACGTGCTCTCCAGTCTGGTGCAGTCCGGCTTCCCCGCCTTCCGGCCGGCCGGGGAGAGGAACTGGCCGCCGCTGTCCGCGGAGCCGTCGGACTCCAGGGTCAGCCCGGCCGGGAAGGCCGAGGCGGGCGCCAGCGCCTGCTTCAGCTGCGTGCCCGTGGCCAGACCGGAGTTGGGGTCCTTCGCCTTGGCCGGCTCGGCGCTCGTGCCGGTCCCGGAGTCGGAGCCGGTGGAGCCGGTGGAGCAGGCGGTCAGGGCCAGCGGGAGGGCCGCGGCGGCTATCAGCATCACGGCGCGGGACGGGAGACGCATCGGGAGTCCTTCGGGAGTTGGTGAAGCGGTGGGTCAATAACAGCAGAGGCTGTGAACCGAGTCAACATGGCTTACGAAGGTCGATGTGTACACGTGCGTGAAAGGGGGGATCTTGTGCGCGTCGGTATGCTCGGTGCACACATGGGACAAGGGGAGCGAGGCCGCGTGCAGGACAACGCCACAGAGGTGACCGCGGCCGGCATCGCACGGCTCGCCGGGGTGGGCCGCGCCGCCGTCAGCAACTGGCGGCGCCGGCACGCCGACTTCCCCAAGCCGGTCGGCGGCACCGAGAGCAGCCCGTCCTTCGCGCTCGCCGAGGTCGAGTCCTGGCTGCGCAAGCAGGGCAAACTCGCCGAGGTGCCGCTGCGCGAACGGGTCTGGCAGCAACTCGCCGGGCACCCCGACGGCGCGCTGACGGCGCTGGTGCACGCCGGCTGCGTGCTGCTGCTGATCCACGAGCGCCCCACCGTCTGGCTGCACGTGAGCGCCGGCTCCGACGAGCGCCTGGCCGCGATGCTGCCGGCCGCGCTGGACGAGGTGTTGACCGCGCGCCTCCGCGGCGCGGTGGAGCCCACGGTTCACAGCGGCCGGGCCTCGGATGCCGCCGAAGCTGTGAACAGGTCCGGCGGCACGGAAGATGTGAACACCGCCCACCCCGCTGCCTCCCTCGGCCCCGCCTCGCTCGCCACCCCCGCCCCGCCCGCCGCTCCCGCCGTCCCCACCCCCACCGGCCCCCAGCTCCTCCCCTCCGCCCCCCTCCTGCGCGGCGCCGCCGAACTGGCCGCCGAGGTCGGAGCCCGGCAGGCCTTCGAGTTCCTGCTGGGCCGGCACCTGGACGCCAACCCCCGCCAGTACACGCTCACCCCGGCCGAACTCGCCGGTCTCATGGCCGACCTGGCCGGCCCCGCCCGCACCGTGCTGGACCCGGCCTGCGGAACCGGCGCCCTGCTGCGGGCCGTCGACGTCCGCCCCGGCCAGGAGCTGTACGCCCAGGACAGCGCCCCCGACCTCGCCGCGCTGACCGCGCTGCGGCTCGCGCTGCACTCCCGGGCCGGGGTGCACGGCGCGGCCGGCGACACCCTGCGCGCCGACGCCTACCCGGAGCTGCGCGCCGACGCGGTGCTCTGCCACCCGCCGTTCAACGAGCGCAACTGGGGCCACGACGAGCTGGCGTACGACGCGCGCTGGGAGTACGGCTTCCCCGCCCGCACCGAGTCCGAACTGGCCTGGGTGCAGCACGCCCTGGCCCGGCTCGCCGACGGCGGCACCGCGGTCCTGCTGATGCCGCCGGCCGTCGCGTCCCGCCGTTCCGGGCGCCGGATCCGCGCCGACCTGCTGCGCCGTGGCGCGCTCCGGGCGCTGGTCGCGCTGCCGGCCGGGGCGGCGCCGCCGTACAGCATCCCGCTGCACCTGTGGGTGCTGCGCCGGCCCGACCGGACGCCGGCCACGCCCGAGGTGCTGCTCGTGGACACCGGGAGGTTCACCGGGGAGGGGCGCGGCGGTCCCGACCGGGCGGCCGTACGCGACGCCGTCCTGGACGCCTGGCGTGCCTTCGAACGCGACGGGGGGCCGGTGGAACGGCCGGGGCTGGCCCGGTCGGTGCCGGTCATCGAACTCCTCGACGACGACGTGGACCTCGCCCCCGCCCGCCATCTGCCCCCGGCCGCCGCGGCCGACGGCGCGGAGGAGCTCACGGCGGTCCGCGAGCGGCTCGGCGAGACCCTGCGCCTGACCGTGGGCCTCACCCCGCCCCCGGCCGTCCAGGCGCCGCACGCGCGGTGGCCGCTCACCACCGTCGGCGAACTCGCGCGCGGCGGCGCGCTGGTGCTGCGCACCGGCGGGAACGGCGGCCACGCGCGCGTGCCCGTGCTCACCGACCACGACGTCGTCGCCGCGGCGGCGCCCTCGGGCACCCTTCCC
This sequence comes from Streptomyces sp. NPDC048291, assembly GCF_043201715.1. Lineage (NCBI taxonomy): Bacteria > Bacillati > Actinomycetota > Actinomycetes > Kitasatosporales > Streptomycetaceae > Streptomyces > Streptomyces sp. NPDC048291. The sequence goes on along the minus strand of NZ_JBICZC010000016.1, from coordinate 116,593 downwards.
GAGAGCGAGGAGGAGGCCGTGCTGACCGAGCCGGGCGACGTCGTCGTGCCGGTCCTCGGCGGGGGCGCGGTGGCGCGGGTGATCGACGAGGCGACGGCGGGCGCCGCCCTGGGGCGCAACCTCGTACTGCTGCGCCCCGATCACGCGGCCCTCGACCCGTGGTTCCTCGCCGGCTTCCTGCGCGGCACCGCCAACAACCGGCAGGCCAGCAGCTATGCCTCCACGGCGACCCGGCTGGACGTGCGCCGGCTGCAACTGCCCCGGCTCCCGCTGGCGGAACAGCGGCGCTACGGCGCGCGGTTCCGCGCACTCGACGAGTTCGAGCGGACGCTGCGCCGGGCGAGCCGGCTCGGGGAGCACCTCGTGCGCGGGATGTACGACGGCCTCACCGACGGGACCGTCACGCCCGACTGAGCCCTGACCGACCGGGACGGAGCCCTGACCGACCGGACGGAGCGCTGACCGGCCCGCCGAGCCTTGAGCGGCCCGCCGGAGCCCTGACCGGCCCGCGCGGGCGGTCGCTCCGACAACGGTTCGGTACAACCCGAACCGGTTGTCCGTGCCGGGCCATATGCTCGGTCCGACCATCGCACGACCGGTGTCGTCCGCGGGCGGACGGCGACGGGCGGGCACGTACGCCCTTTTTCAGGCACCAGGCACCCAGGAGCGATCATGCAAGGCCAGGGCCATGCGCAGCCGGTGCAGCGGCCGCCGCACGACGCGGTACTGGTCCTGCTGCGTGTGGTGTTCGTGACGATGGCGGTGTGCAGCGCCGGCTTCCTGGCCTGGGCGATGCTGCTGCGGCTGGCCGTCGTGACCCGCAGGTCGGTGGATTTCGGGCTGCTGGTGGCGGTGGCGGCGGCCGACGTCCTCAGCATCGTGCTGCTGGGCACCGAACCCGGCGACGAGGTGCACACCGCCGGCGGCTACGTGGGGATCACCCTGCTGTTCGGCACGCTCCTGCTCGGCGTCGTCTACTACCTCGTGGCCGACGTACGCCACTTCCAGCGGCAGCGCGAGGCGTACCGGGCGCAGGCGCAGGCGCCGGCGTACGGCTACCCGCCCGCCGCCGCGCCGTACGCCACGGGGACGACCGGCCAGGGCACGCAGCCCCCGATACCCGCGCCCCCGCAGCCTCCGATACCCGCGCCGCCGCAGCGCCCGGCGCCCGTCCGGATCGACCAGGTGCGCGCCGAACTCGACGAGCTCAGCGACTATCTGCGCAAGCACGACGGACACCGCGAGGGCGACCACGAGGGCGGACGGTGACCGTGGCGACAGGACGGGTCGTCGCCGGCCGCTACGAGCTGTCCACGCTCATCGGACAGGGCGGCATGGGCCAGGTGTGGACGGCCTACGACCAGCGGCTCGACCGGCGGGTGGCGGTGAAGCTGCTGCGCCCCGACAAGGTGGCGGGCGCGGAGGCGGAGGAGCTGCGCCGCAGGTTCCTGCGGGAGTGCCGGGTGACCGCGCAGGTCGACCACCCCGGCCTGGTCACCGTGCACGACGCGGGCAGCGAGGGCGAGGAGCTCTTCCTCGTCATGCAGTACGTGGACGGCGCCGACCTCTCCGACCACCTGGCCGAGCACGACCCGTACCCGTGGCAGTGGGCGGTGGCGGTGGCCGCGCAGCTGTGCGCCGTGCTGAGCGCCGTGCACGCCGTGCCGATCGTCCACCGCGACCTCAAGCCGCGCAACGTGATGGTGAAGCAGGACGGCACGGTCACCGTCCTCGACCTGGGCGTGGCCTCCGTCATGGACACGGACACCACCCGCCTCACCCACACCGGCTCCCCGATCGGCTCGCCCGCCTACATGGCGCCCGAGCAGGCGATGGGCGGCGCGGTCGGCCCGTACACCGACCTGTACGCGCTCGGCGTGCTGCTGCACGAACTGCTCAGCGGGGAGGTGCCGTTCGCGGGTTCCACGGCGCTCGGCGTGCTGCACCGGCATCTGTACGAGCCGCCGCTGCCCGTGCGCCGGACCCGCCCCGAGGTCCCGGAGCCGCTGGAGAGCCTCGTGCTGCGGCTGCTCGCCAAGGACCCGCAGCACCGCCCGGCCTCCGCGCAGGAGGTCTACGAGAGCCTGGCATCGCTCCTGCCCGCGCGCGGGACGCCGTCCGGGTCGCCCCTGGACCCCACCCGCCCCTTCCTGCGCCCGCACGCCCCCTGGCCGGACCGGGCCCGGACGCCCGCACCCCAGCCCGCCGCCCCCGTGGCCGCCGTACCGGACCGGCCGGACGTCGCCGCCGCCGTCGACGAGGTCAAGCGGCTGCTCGACGAGGGACGCATCACCCAGGCCGTGGACATCCTGGGCGCGATCCTGCCCGTCGCCGCCGACCAGCACGGCGAGCGCTCCACGGTCGTACGCACCCTGCGCAAGCAGTACGCGGCCACGCTGATGGACGACGGGCAGTACCGGCGCGCGCTGCCCGAACTGCGCCGGCTCGCCGACGAACGCGCCGCCGAGGCGGGCCAGGCCGACCCGCAGGCCCTGCGCTTCCGCTACGAGACCGCCCAGTGCCTGGAACAGCTCGGCGAACCGGCGGCGGCGCTCGCGGAGTACCGCGCGCTGCTGCCGTACTACGAGAACCAGTACGTGGCCGGCGACCCGCAGCTCGCGCACGACGTGCGCCGCCGGATCGGGCATCTGCTGCTCGCGCTCGGCGACCGCTCGGCCGCCCACGACACGTTCACCCGGCTGCTGTTCGACGTGGAACGGCTGCACGGGCCCGGCCATCCGCTGGCCGGCGAGGTGCGGCGGACCCTGCACTGGCTGGGCCAGATGCGCGGCTAGCCTCCGCGCAGTGCATACTGCACCTACTTTTCGCACAACTGGCCGTACAGCAAAGACACAGGGGTGGGGTTCCGGCATGTCCAGCCATCGGCAGTCGAGGAAGCGCAGATACATCACCTGGGGCGTCGCGGGTGCCGCGGTCGTCGCCGGGGCCGGGATCGCCGCGCAGACCTCCATGGCGGCCACCACCTGGCCCGCCCAGAAGACGTTCACCGGCCGCGCCTTCGACACCTGCACCGCACCCTCCACCACCGTGATGAAGGCCTGGAACACCGGCTTCTACGGCGCCGCCGCCGTCTACATCGGCGGCAAGAACCGCGGCTGCAACCAGCCCAACCTCACCGCCTCCTGGGTCAAGTCCGTCTCCGCGCTCGGCTGGAAACTCATCCCGCTCTACGTCGGCTCCCAGCCGTCCTGCGGATCCGGCGGCTCGGTGAAGATCAGCGCCTCCACCGCCGCCTCCGTCGGCAAGTCCGAGGCGGACGACGCCGTGTCCAAGGCCGCCGCGCTCGGCATGAAGGCCGGCAGCCCGATCTACCTCGACATGGAGGCGTACGACACGACGAACACGTCGTGCAACAACGCCGTGCTGACCTATGTCCGGGCCTTCGACAAGGAACTGCGGGCGAAGACGTACCGCGCCGGCTACTACGGCTTCACCAGCTCCAGCGCCAAGGCGATCGCGAACGCCACGGACAAGACGGACCTGCCGGGCAACCTCTGGTACGCGCTGTGGGACAAGCAGAACACCACGACCGCGGACTGGCCGTTCGGCTCGACCCAGTACACCGGGCACAGCCGGGCCCACCAGTACATGGTGAACAGCAAGGAGACGCGCGGCGGTTACACGATCACCGTGGACCGCGACGCGTGGGACGCCCCGGTGGCGATCACGGGCTGAGCGGGGATCCGTACGGGGGCCGCACGGGATCCGTACCGGAAACCCTTGCGGAGGGTGGTGCGGCGGTGCCGGACGCGCGCGTGAATCGTTGGTCGAATGGGTTGGCCAGAGCCTGCCCACTGCCTACCATCGATCACCGCAAGACTTTGTGCACCGTCGCACAATCTCCTCGGGAGGTCCTCCTTGCACCGCCGCCGTCGCACCGCGCTCCTCCTCTCCGCCGCGATCGCCGCCGCGGCCCCCTTCCTGACCGCCTGCGGAAGCGACGCGCATCCGGGCGCGGCGGCCGTCGTGGGCGGCCAGCGGATCACCGTCTCGCAGCTGGAGAACCGCGTGAACGAGGTGCGCCGGGCGCAGCGCGCCGCGGTGCCGGACGAGACGCAGTACCAGCAGGTCCTCGCCTCCACCAGCAGCCTCACCCGGGACACCCTGTACAACATGGTGCTCGACCGGGTGCTGCACCGGGCCGCCCAGGACGCCGGCGTCAGCGTCACCCGCGCGGAGGTCGAGCAGATGCGCTCCGGCCTCGAACAGCAGGCCGGCAGCTCCGCCGCCCTGCAGACGGCCTGGCTGCAGAAGTACGGCATCGCCCCCAGCCGGCTCGACGACAACCTCCGCTTCCAGGTGGAGGCCAAGAAGCTCGCCGAGGCGCTCGGCACCGACACCTCGCAGCCCGCCTTCTGGAAGGCCCTGGCCGGCGCCTCCAAGGAGCTCCACGTCGACCTCAACCCGCGCTACGGCGCCTGGGACGTCCAGAAGAGCAGCCGGGTGGACGCCAAGACGCCGTGGGTACGGGAGGTCACCTCGGCCGGGACGCAGGTGTCGGCGTAGGACGGGCCACCGGGGGAGTCACCTCCGCTGCGGTCGTACGATCACTTGATCGCCCCCACCCTGTGGACAAACCGCGAGGTGGGCGGCGGCGGTGCGTTACGTTCGGAGCGTGAACACCACCAGGCCCGAACCCACCACCCCGGACCCCTCTCCTGCTCCCACTCCCGCGCCTGCGACCGCCGGCGCCGGCCGGGTCGTCCTGCTCACCACCAGCCACCGGGTCGCCCCGGGCCTGCTGTCCTGGCCCGCCTGGCAGGCGCTGCGGGCGGCGGACCGGGTGCTGTGCGCGGACGGCGCCCATCCCCAGCTGCCGTATCTGCGGGAGGCCGGGACGGCCGTGGACGAGGCCGCCCCCACCGCCGAGGAGCTGGTCGACGCCTGCGCCGGCGGCCGGACCGTGGTGGTCGTGGCGACGGGCGAGGGCGAGTCAGCCCTCACCGACGGCCTGGCCCGCCTGGCCGGCTCCGGCCGGGTCCGGATGCCCGAGCTGGAGCTGCTCCCCGCCTCCTACGACCTGCCCGGCGCCCGCCTCCTCGACCTCGTGCAGGTCATGGACCGGATCCGCGAGGAGTGCCCCTGGTCGTCCCGGCAGACCCACCAGGGCCTCGCGAAGTACGGCATCGAGGAGGCGTACGAGCTCGTCGAGGCGATCGAGGAGGGCGACCGCGACGAACTGCGCGAGGAACTGGGCGACGTGCTCCTCCAGGTCGTCTTCCACGCGCGGATCGCGGAGGAGGACCAGGACGCCCCCTTCTCGATCGACGACGTGGCGGGAGGCATCGTCGCCAAGCTCATCCACCGCCACCCGCACGTCTTCGGCGACGAGACCGCGTCGACGCCGGAGGAGGTCAAGGAGCACTGGCTGCGCACGAAGGCGGTGGAGAAGTGGCGCGCGTCCGTGACCGACGGGATACCCCTTGCCCAGCCGGGCCTCGCCCTGGCCGCGAAGCTGACCTCACGGGTGCGGACGGCCGGTCTCGACGTGCCGCTGCCGCAGGCGCCGGGCATCGGGTACGAGCTGCTCGCGCTGGCGGCCCGCGCCGAGGCGGAGGGCGTCGACCCGGAGGCCGCGCTCCGGGCGGCGGCCCGGGCCTACCGGGACGCGGTGCGGGCCACGGAGGGAGTGGAGAAGTGACCGCCCCCGCCCCCGACCTCTTCACCTGGGAGTTCGCCGCCGACCCCTACCCCGCCTACGCCTGGCTGCGGGAGCACGAGCCGGTTCGGCGGACCCGGCTGCCCAGCGGGGTGGAGGCCTGGCTGGTCACGCGGTACGGGGACGCCAAGCAGGCGCTGGCCGACCCGAGGCTCTCCAAGAACTCGGCGCATCACGACGAGCCCGCGCACGCCAAGGGGAAGACCGGCATCCCCGGGGAGCGCAAGGCCGAGTTGATGACGCACCTGCTCAACATCGACCCGCCGGACCACACCAGGCTGCGGCGGCTGGTGAGCAAGGCGTTCACCCCGCGCCGGGTGGCCGAGTTCGCGCCGCGGGTCCGTGAGCTGACCGACCGGCTCATCGACGGGTTCGCGGAGCGGGGCGAGGCCGACCTCATCCACGAGTTCGCCTTCCCGCTGCCCATCTACGCCATCTGCGACCTGCTCGGCGTCCCGCCCGAGGACCAGGACGACTTCCGGGACTGGGCGGGGATGATGATCCGGCACGGGGGCGGGCCGCGGGGCGGGGTCGCGCGGTCCGTGAAGAAGATGCGCGGATATCTGGCCGAGCTGATCCACCGGAAGCGGGAGGCGCTGCCCGCCGAGGCAGGTCCCGGCGAGGACCTCATCTCCGGGCTCATCCGGGCCTCGGACCACGGAGAGCACCTCACCGAGAACGAGGCCGCGGCCATGGCGTTCATCCTGCTGTTCGCCGGCTTCGAGACCACCGTCAACCTGATCGGGAACGGCACGTACGCGCTGCTCACCCACCCCGGGCAGCGGGCCCGCCTGCAGGAGTCCCTGGCCGCCGGCGAGCGCGGGCTGCTGGAGACCGGCGTCGAGGAACTGCTGCGCTACGACGGGCCGGTGGAGCTGGCCACCTGGCGGTTCGCCACCGAGCCGGTCGCGATCGGCGGGCAGCACATCGCCCCCGGCGACCCGGTCCTGGTCGTCCTGGCCGCGGCCGACCGGGACCCGGAGCGGTTCGCCGAGCCGGACACCCTCGACCTCGCCCGGCGGGACAACCAGCACCTCGGATACGGCCACGGCATCCACTACTGCCTGGGCGCCCCGCTCGCCCGCCTGGAAGGGCAGACCGCGCTCGCCGGTCTCCTCACCCGCCTTCCCGACCTGCGACTCGCGGTGGACGAGAGCGAGTTGCGGTGGCGCGGCGGGCTCATCATGCGCGGGCTGCGCACGCTGCCCGTGGAGTTCACGCCGACCGGCCGCTGAAGCCTCCACCTGCCCCTACGGGCAAAAGATGATTAGCGTTCAAGTCTGTGATCTTCACGTGATCTGCGCGGCATTAACTTGTGACAAGTGATCGTCTGCCGATACGTTCACCCCTCAGTACGGCGCCCTTGCGGGACCCGCCGTGCCGGTCACCGCTGTCGCTCGAAAGGTTTCCGCATGCTCTCCGGGAACGGTCGTCACCGTCGCCCCCGCCAGGCTCCGGCGCTCCTCGTCGCGGCCGGGGTGACCGGCTCCGCCATCGCCCTCCCGCTCCTCGGCGCGGTGAACGCCAGCGCGGCCGACGGCTCCACCTGGGACCAGGTGGCCGAGTGCGAGAGCGGCGGTTCCTGGAGCGCCGACAACGGCACCGGCTACTACGGCGGTCTCCAGATCTCCCTGGACGACTGGAGCGAGTACGGGGGCCTGGAGTACGCCGGCACCCCCGACCAGGCGAGCCGTTCGCAGCAGATCGCGGTCGCCGAGAAGATGCTCGCCGACCAGGGCACCAAGGCCTGGCGGACCTGCGCCCTGATCGCCGGACTCTCGTCCGACGACGCGTCGGTGAACGTCGACACGGGCCTCGGCGACTCGAGTGATTCGTCCGGTTCCTCCGACTCGTCGGACTCGTCCTCGGGGCTGTCGGACTCGTCCTCGTCCTCCGGTTCCGACTCCTCCTCGGGCGCCGCGGACTCCGGGAGCGAGTCCGCCACCCCCTTGCCGAGCGCGAGTGCCGACAGCGACTCCAAGGCGGACAGCTCCGGCAAGTCCAGCAAGACGGACAAGTCGGAATCGTCCAAGTCCGGCTCGGATGCCGACGCTTCGAAGGCGAGCGGGAGCCCTGCCGTCTCCGAGTCCGACGACTCGGACAATTCGTGGCAGACCGGTGGCTCTTGGAGCCTGGTCGACACGGGCGCCGTCGGCAGTGGCGGCAAGCACCGTGGCGGCTCGGCGGACGAAAGCGTGACAAACGGTCAGGGCTCCGCCTCCAACGGCCGGCACGCCTCCCGCGACAGCGGCACCTACACCGTCCGTGACGGCGACACCCTCGCCTCCATCGCCGACTCCCTTGACCTCGACGGCGGATGGCGCGCGCTCTACGACGCGAACAAGGCCGACATCGGCACCGACCCGAACGCCATCGCTCCCGGTCAGACCCTGAAACTCGGCAGCGAATAGGGCGAAAAGCGGCGGGAGTTGGCGCCCCGCTTCGAGCCGAATGTCCGTTTTGGTGAAAGTGTGGGATGAGTCTCAGAAGCCCTGATCATCTTTGAAATTCACCGGATCGCCTGTTTACGGTCAAGGCCGCTCGTCACCACGAGCCCCGGCCGTCGCAACGCCGAGTCCTGCCAGCGGCCGTCCGGGAACAGTCGTCGCGTCATGCGCCGTAGGCAGGAGCGGGGGACCCAAGGTAAGTGCCGGGACCGGTGGTTGAGGCCGCCGATCCGGCTCGGGGTGAAGCCGCGCACCGACACACGGTGTGCGGCCGGGCAACTCAACCGGCCCGAACCCGACAGCTCACCTCGCAGGCGTCGGTGAGGGGATCGATCCATGCTGTTCTCCGGCAAGGGCAAGCACCGCCGTCCGTCCAAGGCCGTCCGCGCCATCGCCGTCGCCGGTGTCACCGGCGTCGCCGTCGCCGCGCCGCTGATGGCGGCCGGCAGCGCCTCCGCCGCCACCGCCTCCGAGTGGGACACCGTCGCCCAGTGCGAGTCCGGCGGCAACTGGTCCATCAACACCGGCAACGGCTACTACGGCGGTCTCCAGTTCTCCGCCTCCACCTGGGCCGCGTACGGCGGCACGCAGTACGCCGCGCAGGCCAACCAGGCCAGCAAGGCGCAGCAGATCACGATCGCCGAGAAGGTCCTCGCCGCGCAGGGCAAGGGTGCCTGGCCGGTCTGCGGCACGGGCCTGTCCGGCGCCGCCTACACCGGCGGCAGCGCCGGCTCGACCAGCTCCTCGTCGAGCAGCAGCACCGGCACCCGCTCGACCGACACCCAGGCCGCCTCCCGCTCCGCCGAGCGCCCGGCCGCCAAGAAGACCGTCACCACCCCGACCGGCAAGAAGGTCAAGAAGGGCGACGGCGAGTACAAGGTCGTCAAGGGCGACACCCTCAGCTCGATCGCCGAGAAGCACAAGGTCAAGGGCGGCTGGCAGGCGCTGTTCAAGCTGAACAAGGACATCGTCGACGACGCCGACTTCATCTACCCGGGCCAGCAGCTGCACCTGAAGTAAGACCCAGCTGAACCACAGCCCCCACACAGCCGTGGTCCCCATAGTGGGGACCACGTGAGGGTCACCCCCGTCCCCCACGAGCCCCCGCTCCGGTGCGTTTTCCCCCGAACGCACCGGGGCGGGGTTTCTCTTTGCGGTCAGGCTCCGTGGCCCGCTCTTCTTCCGTTCTTCATCGGGACCCCCTTTGTTCCGCGCGTGAACAATGAGTACCGTCAGTGTGTCCACGGGCCGGTCGGTCGTGCCGGCCGACGGCCCTCGGACGGTTAGGCTCTAGTCGCAAGGCTGAGCAAGGGCCGACGAGGCCCGCGTGCGCCCCGCACAACCAGCGTCACATCCCAAGAAGGAGATGCTCGTGCCGTCCATCGACGTCGTCGTAGCCCGGGAAATCCTGGACTCCCGAGGCAACCCCACGGTCGAGGTCGAGGTCGGCCTCGACGACGGCAGCACGGGTCGTGCCGCCGTCCCGTCCGGCGCCTCCACCGGTGCCTTCGAGGCCATCGAGCTCCGTGACGGCGACCCCAACCGCTACCTGGGCAAGGGTGTCGAGAAGGCCGTCCTCGCCGTCATCGAGCAGATCGGCCCGGAGCTCGTCGGCTACGACGCCACCGAGCAGCGCCTGATCGACCAGGCCATGTTCGACCTGGACGCCACCGACAACAAGGGCTCGCTCGGCGCCAACGCCATCCTCGGCGTCTCCCTCGCCGTCGCGCACGCCGCCTCCGAGGCGTCCGACCTGCCGCTGTTCCGCTACCTCGGCGGCCCGAACGCGCACCTGCTGCCCGTTCCGATGATGAACATCCTCAACGGCGGCTCGCACGCGGACTCCAACGTCGACATCCAGGAGTTCATGATCGCCCCGATCGGCGCGGAGTCCTTCTCCGAGGCGCTGCGCTGGGGTGCCGAGGTCTACCACACCCTGAAGAAGGTCCTGAAGAGCAAGGGCCTGGCCACCGGCCTCGGCGACGAGGGCGGCTTCGCCCCGAACCTGGAGTCGAACCGCGCCGCGCTCGACCTCATCCTGGAGGCGATCAAGCAGGCCGGTTACGTCCCCGGCGAGCAGATCGCGCTCGCGCTCGACGTCGCCGCGTCCGAGTTCTACAAGGACGGCAAGTACGAGTTCGAGGGCAAGTCCCGCTCGGCCGCGGAGATGACCGAGTACTACGAGGAGCTCGTCGCCGCGTACCCGCTGGTCTCCATCGAGGACCCGCTGTTCGAGGACGACTGGGCGGGCTGGAAGGTCCTCACCGACAAGCTCGGCGACAAGGTGCAGATCGTCGGCGACGACCTGTTCGTCACCAACCCGGAGCGCCTGGCCCGCGGCATCGAGGAGGGCACCGCCAACGCCCTGCTGGTGAAGGTGAACCAGATCGGTTCGCTGACCGAGACCCTGGACGCCGTCGAGCTCGCCCAGCGCAACGGCTTCAAGTGCATGATGTCGCACCGCTCCGGCGAGACCGAGGACGTCACCATCGCCGACCTCGCCGTCGCCACCAACTGCGGCCAGATCAAGACCGGCGCCCCGGCCCGCTCCGAGCGCGTCGCCAAGTACAACCAGCTGCTGCGCATCGAGGAGATCCTCGACGACGCGGCGGTGTACGCGGGCCGCAGCGCCTTCCCGCGCTTCAAGGGCTGAGCCTCACAGAGTCAAGGCTCAGCCAGTCGTACGTACGTCCCCGTACCCGGTCCCGTACCGTGTCCGGGGACGTACGCACGTGTCAGGGCGACCAGGGAGGCGGGGACATGGCCGTGAAGGACCGGGACCGGTTCTCCACCGCGACCAGGCTCAAGCTGCTCGGCGAGCAGACGGCGGCCCGGGTCTACCGCTCCCAGACCAGGCGCCAGGCCCGCCGCTCCCGGCTCACCGGCCGCGCCGCGCTGCTCGCGATCGTGCTGTGCACGATGGTCGTCGCGCTCGCCTATCCGATGCGGCAGTACGTCTCCCAGCGCGCCGAGATCTCCGACCTCGAACGGCAGCAGCAGCAGGCCCGGCAGCGGGTCGAGCAGCTGCGGGACCTCAAGGCGCGGTGGCAGGACGACTCCTACGCCGAGCAGCAGATCCGGCAGCGGCTGCACTACGTGATGCCGGGGGAGACCGGGTTCGTGGTGATCGACCCCGGTGCCGCCAAGCAGGCGCACGCCTACCTGGGGGCGGCCGACCGGCCCTGGTACGCGAACGTCTGGGACGGCGTCGACAAGTCCGACGCGTCCGACCAGTGAACCGACAGAAAGCCACACAGAACACAGTCATGCAAACGCCTCCGCCCTCCACCCCGCGCACCGAGCCGACCGACGCGGACGTCGAGGCCTTCAAGCAGCAGCTCGGCCGGCCGCCGCGCGGGCTGCGGGCCATCGCGCACCGGTGCCCGTGCGGGCAGCCGGACGTCGTGGAGACCGCGCCGCGGCTGCCGGACGGGACGCCGTTCCCGACGCTGTACTACCTGACGTGCCCGAAGGCCGCGTCCGCCATCGGGACCCTCGAGGCCAACGGCGTGATGAAGGAGATGACGGCGCGGCTGGAGAGCGATCCGGAGCTGGCGGCGGCGTACCGGGCCGCGCACGAGGACTACGTCCGGCGCCGGGACGAGATCGAGGAGCTGACGGGCTTTCCCAGCGCCGGGGGGATGCCGGACCGGGTGAAGTGCCTGCACGTGCTCGTGGCGCACTCCCTGGCCGCGGGCCCCGGCGTGAACCCCCTCGGTGACGAGGCGATCGCCATGCTGCCGGAGTGGTGGGCCAAGGGGGCGTGTGTGGTGCCCTCCGCCGACGGCTGACGTACCAGGGGGCTCCGCCCCCTGGACCCCCGAGACCTTCGCCCACCCACCACCCGACTCGGCCGGTTGAACAGTCGCCGACCCGGCTCGGTCGCCGAGTGGTCGCCGACCCGATTCGGTCGCCGAGTCGGCCCGGTCCGTCGACAAGTCACGAACAGACACAGACAAGGAACCACCGCCATGACCCGCGTCGCCGCCATCGATTGCGGAACCAACTCCATCCGGCTGCTCGTCGCCGACGCGAACCCCGAGACCGGGGAGCTCGTCGATCTGGACCGGCGGATGGTGATCGTGCGGCTCGGGCAGGGGGTGGACCGGACCGGGCGGCTGGCGCCGGAGGCGCTGGCGCGGACGTTCGCGGCCTGCCGGGAGTACGCGGCGGTGATCAAGGAGTACGGCGCCGAGCGGCTGCGGTTCGTGGCCACCTCCGCCTCCCGCGACGCCGAGAACCGGGACGAGTTCGTGCGGGGTGTGCTCGACATCCTCGGCGTGGAGCCGGAGGTCATCAGCGGCGACCAGGAGGCCGAGTTCTCCTTCACGGGCGCGACGCGGGAGCTGACCGGGCGCGACGACCTCGCCAGGCCGTTCCTCGTCGTGGACATCGGCGGCGGGTCGACGGAGTTCGTGGTCGGCGACGCGCACGTGCGGGCCGCGCGGTCCGTGGACGTCGGCTGCGTGCGGATGACCGAGCGGCACCTCGTGCACGAGGGACACGTCAGCGACCCGCCCACCGAGGCCGAGACCGCGTCCATGTGGGCCGACATCGAACGCGCCCTGGACCTCGCCGAGGAGACCGTGCCGCTGCGCGAGGCGCGCACCCTGGTCGGTCTCGCCGGCTCCGTCACCACGCTCTCCGCCATCCACCAGGACCTGCCGGAGTACGACTCCGCCGCCATCCACCACTCCCGCATCCCCTACGCCCGGGTCCGGGAGATCACCGAGTGGCTGCTGCGCTCGACCCACGCCGAGCGCGCGGCGATCCCCTCCATGCACCCCGGCCGCGTCGACGTCATCGCCGCGGGCGCCCTCGTCCTCCAGTCGATCATGGAACGGGTGGGGGCGGAGGAGGTCGTGGTGAGCGAGCACGACATTCTGGACGGCATCGCCTGGTCCGTCGCCTGACCCGCAGGTCGGCGTGATCCATCCTCGGATGAGCATGTGAAACGACGGGTGAGCGCCCGAACGGCCTGCGACACGCCGTGCCACGACACTCCGTCGGAAAACTTCGTGAAGTTCTTCACAAGGAATTCGGTGCAGGTGAGGGGTCCGGTGGGGGCTCTTGGGCCGATCGGGGGCTCAACGGGCCCGAGCGCGTGCTCAGGAGAGCAATCCGGGGGTGTTCCGGGAGGTGCTCGTGAGGGTGACATCCGGTGCCTTCACGATGCCCCCGGAAGCCTGGACGGGCAGCTCACGCGGCATTGACAACGGGTCGTATCGGAAGTGGGTTCCCGCCGATGACCATGACCTGTGTCACGTGGGCGGCGGAGTGTAGCACGACCCCTGTGGAAGCTTGTGAAGGGGCGCACGAGCGGCCCCCCTGGGGCGGGTGGATACTCGATGCCATGAGCACCACGGAGCGTCCCAGGATCCTCGTAGTAGGCGGTGGGTACGTAGGCCTGTACGCAGCTCGGCGCATCCTCAAGAAGATGCGCTACGGCGAGGCGACCGTCACGGTCGTCGACCCCCGGTCGTACATGACCTACCAGCCCTTCCTCCCCGAAGCCGCCGCCGGCAGCATCTCCCCTCGGCACGTCGTCGTCCCGCTGCGACGCGTGCTGCCGAAGGCGGAGGTCCTCACCGGCCGGGTCACCACCATCGACCAGGACCGCAAGGTCGCCACGATCGCGCCGCTCGTCGGCGAGGCGTACGAGCTGCCTTTCGACTACCTCGTCATCGCGCTCGGCGCGGTCTCCCGCACCTTCCCGATCCCCGGCCTCGCCGAGCAGGGCATCGGCATGAAGGGCATCGAGGAGTCCATCGGCCTGCGCAACCACGTCCTGGAGCAGCTGGACAAGGCCGACTCCACGACCGACGAGGAGATCCGCCGCAAGGCGCTCACCTTCGTCTTCATCGGCGGTGGCTTCGCGGGTGCGGAGACCATCGGCGAGGTCGAGGACATGGCCCGTGACGCCGCCAAGTACTACAAGAACGTGTCCCGCGAGGACATGCGCTTCGTGCTCGTCGACGCCGCCGACAAGATCCTGCCCGAGGTCGGCCCCAAGCTCGGCCTGTACGGCAAGGAGCACCTGGAGAGCCGCGGTGTGGAGATCTACCTCTCCACCTCGATGGACTCCTGCGTCGACGGCCACGTGGTGCTGAAGAACGGCCTCGAGGTCGACTCCAACACGATCGTGTGGACGGCCGGCGTCAAGCCGAACCCGGCGCTGTCCCGCTTCGGCCTGCCGCTCGGTCCCCGCGGCCACGTCGACACCGCGCCGACCCTCCAGGTGCAGGGCACCGACTACATCTGGGCCGCGGGCGACAACGCCCAGGTCCCGGACGTCGCCGCCCGCAAGGCCGGCGTCGAGAACGCCTGGTGCCCGCCGAACGCGCAGCACGCGCTGCGCCAGGCCAAGGTCCTCGGCGACAACGTGGTCTCCGGCATGCGGGGCTTCCCGCAGAAGGAGTACAGCCACGCCAACAAGGGCGCGGTCGCCGGTCTGGGTCTGCACAAGGGCGTCGCGATGATCGTCCTGGGCAAGACGAAGATCAAGGTCAAGGGCCGTCTCGCCTGGTACATGCACCGTGGCTACCACGGTCTGGCGATGCCGACCTGGAACCGCAAGATCCGCATCTTCGCCGACTGGACGCTCGGCATGTTCCTCAAGCGCGAGGTCGTGTCCCTGGGTGCCATGGAGAACCCCCGCGAGGAGTTCTACGAGGCCGCCAAGCCCGCTCCGGTCGCCGCCCCGAAGTCCGAGGAGAAGGCCAAGGCCTCCTGACCCCGGGCACCGGTCGCACAACCAGCTGAACCAGCCGAAGGACCTCCCGCCATCCGTGGTGCGGGAGGTCCTTCGGCGTTCCCGGCGTTCCCGGGAGCCCGCGCAACTACATGTTGGCTACATCTTTTTTGCCCAGTCGTAACTCCTTTGCGGGACTGCGCTGCCGCCCGCACGGTGTTTACGTGGTAACCGGCATCCGGGATCGATGTCTTGGAGGTGTGCGCCATGGCCGAAGCCGCATCGCGGCTGAGGAGTGTTGCCGAGCAGGTGCTGGGAGTCCCGCTCCCGGTACGGCTGCGGGCCTGGGACGGATCGGAGGCCGGGCCGCCGGGCGCGCCGACGCTCGTCGTGCGCAACCGCCGCGCCCTGCGCCGCATGTTGTTCAAGCCGGGCGAACTGGGCCTGGCCCGCGCCTGGGTCGCCGGCGACCTGGACATCGAGGGCGACCTCTACGGCGCCCTCGCCGTGATGTCCGGGCTGATCTGGGAGCGCGACGAGGGCGGCCGTACCCTCGCGCAGGCGCTGCGCGACCCGCGCGTGCGGGCCGCCGTCCGGGAGCTGGTGAGGCTCGCCGGGCCGCCCGTTCCGCCCGCCCCGCCCCGCGAGGAGGCGCGCCGGCGGGGCCATCTGCACACCCGCCGCAGCGACAGGCAGGCCATCAGCCACCACTACGACGTGGGGAACGACTTCTACGGAATCGTCCTCGGGCCGTCGATGGTCTACTCGTGCGCGTACTGGGGGGCCGTCGACGATGCGGACACGCTGGAGACCGCCCAGCGCGACAAGCTCGAACTCGTATGCGCCAAGCTCGGCCTGAGACCCGGCCTGCGGCTGCTCGACGTCGGCTGCGGCTGGGGCTCCATGGCGATCCACGCGGCCCGCGAGCACGGCGTGAGCGTCGTCGGGGTCACCCTCTCCCAGGAGCAGGCCGCGTTCGCCCGTAAACGGGTCGCGGACGAGGGTCTGACGGACCGGGTGGAGATCAGGGTCCAGGACTACCGGGACGTCAGGGACGGGCCGTACGACGCGATCTCGTCGATCGGGATGGCGGAGCACGTCGGGGCCGAACGGTACCTGGAGTACGCGCGGGAACTGTACCGGCTCCTCAAGCCCGGCGGGCGGCTGCTCAACCACCAGATCGCGCGCCGGCCGCAGCGCGACGAGTCGGCGTACAACGTCGACGAGTTCATCGACGCCTACGTCTTCCCGGACGGCGAGCTGGCCCCGGTCGGCACCACCGTCACCCAGCTGGAGCGGGCCGGGTTCGAGGTGCGGGACGTGGAGTCCATCCGCGAGCACTACGCCCGCACCCTGCGCCGGTGGGTGGTCAACCTGGAGGCCGAGTGGCCGCGGGCCATGCGGCTGACCAGCCCGGGCCGGGCCCGCGTCTGGCGGCTCTACATGGCCGCCTCCGCCCTCGCCTTCGAACACAACCGCATCGGCGTCAACCAGGTGCTGGCCGTCCGTACCCCGGACTCCGGCGCCTCCGGGCTGCCCCTGCGCACCCGTACCTGGAACGGCTGATACCTGGAACGGCTCATACCTGGAACAGCCGACGGCACACGAAAGGGGCCCCACGCTCGCCGTGGGGCCCCTTCGCCGTACCTGTTGCGTGCGCCGCGCCCGCTACTCGGCCTTGATCGCCGCCAGCACGTTCAGCTTCGCCGCGCGGCGGGCCGGCCACAGGGCCGCCAGGACGCCGACCGTGCCGGCCAGGAGCAGGAAGACCGCCATCCTGCCCCAGGGCAGCACCAGTTCGTACGTCGGCATCCGCGAGCCGACCAGCTGACCGGCGGCCCAGCCGAAGAACACGCCCAGGCCGAGGCCCAGCACCCCGCCGAAGAGGGAGATGACCAGGGACTCCAGGCGGACCATCCGCTTGACCGCCTTGCGGTCCAGGCCGATCGCGCGGAGCATGCCGATCTCCTGGGAGCGTTCGAACACCGACATGGCCAGGGTGTTGATGACCCCGAGGACCGCGACGATCACCGCCATCGCGAGCAGGCCGTAGACCATGTTCAGGATCAGCGTGAACGCCTGCGCGATGGAGTCGGACAGGTCCTGCTTGTCCTGGACCTTGATCGCCGGGTTGGAGCCGAGCGCCTTCTCCAGCCTGTCCTTGGTCGCACTCGACGCGCCGTCCGCCGTCTTGACCATGACCTGCATGTCGGCGGGGTCGGTCACGTGCGGGGTGAGGGTGGTGCTGTCGAGCATGATCCCGCGGATCACCTCGTTGCCCTGGTAGACCCCGGCGACCGTCAGCTGCTGCGCCTTCCCGTCCTCGTAGTGCACGGTGAAGCTCGAACCCGCCTTCCAGCCGTGCGACTTGGCGGTGTCGTCGTCCACGGCGACGTCCGAGCCGCCGACCTTGAACGAGCCGCTGTCCACCGTGAGGTCGGTGAGCTTCCCGATCGACGAGCCGTCGACGCCGGTCAGGAACTCGGTCTCGCCGTCGATCCGGGAGACCGAGTTGCTGAGCGGGCTGGAGGCGGTCACGCCGTCGGTGGCCGCGACCTTCTTCGCCACGTCGGGGGAGAGCGCGTTGCCGTTGGCCATCGAGACGATGTAGTCCGCGCGGATCGCCGAGCTCGCCATCCTGTCGATGGACTTCTGCAGGCTGCCCGCCATCACCGTCATACCGGTGATCAGGGTCAGCCCGATCATCAGCGCCGAGGCGGTGGCGGCGGTACGGCGCGGGTTGCGCACCGAGTTCTGGCGGGCGAGCTTGCCGGAGACGCCGAACCCGCGCAGCAGCGGGGCCGCGGCCGCGATCAGCGGACGGGACAGCAGCGGGGTCAGGACGAAGACGCCGATGATGAGCAGGACCGCGCCGAGGCCCATCGGGGCCTGGCCGTCGCTGCCGCTCATCGTGGTCGCGGCCAGGATCACCACCACGCCCGCCGCCGAGAACAGGGCGCCGATCGTGTTGCGCAGCACCAGCGACTTGGTGGTCGGGGCGGCGTGCAGGGCGCTCATCGCGGCCACCGGCGGGATCTTCGCGGCCCGGCGGCCGGGCAGCCAGGCGGCCAGCATGGTGATGACGACGCCGACCGCGAGGGCGGCGGCCACGGTGCCGGGGCTGACGACCAGCGGTCCGTCCGGGACGGCCGCGCCGAAGGAGCCCAGCAGCGCGCGCAGTCCGGCGCCGATGCCGATACCGGCGACCAGGCCGGTCACCCCGGCCACCGCGCCGACCACGAGCGCCTCGATCAGCACCGAGCGGGTGACCTGGCGGCGGGAGGCGCCCACCGCGCGCAGCAGCGCGAGTTCCTTGGTGCGCTGGGCGACCAGCATGGTGAAGGTGTTGGCGATGATGAACGTGCCGACGAACAGGGCGATGCCGGCGAAGACCAGCAGGCCCGAGCGCAGGCCGCTCATGCTGCTGGAGATCTGCTCCGCCTGGTCGTCGGCGAGCTTCTGACCCGTGGTGGTCTCCACGAGCTTCTTCGGCAGGGCCGCGTCCAGCTGGGACTTGAGGGCGGCCTGCCCGGTGCCGGACTTCGCGGTCACGTCGATCTCGTCGTACGCGCCCTTCTTGCCGAACAGCTGCTGCGCGGTCGCCGTGTCGAACAGGGCGAGGCTGCCGCCGGCCGCGACGTTGCCGTCGTCGGTGGTGAAGATGCCGGCGACGGTGGGGGTGAGGACCGGGCCGTCGACGGAGATGCGTACGGTGTCGCCGACCTGGTAGCCGGCCCGCCCGGCGGTCCTGGAGTCGATCAGGACCTCGTTCTTCCCGCTGGGCGCGTGGCCGCTGACCAGCGGGTAGCGGGCGTCCTCGGTGCCCCAGTAGTTGCCGCCCTCGGACTGCCAGCCGCCGCCGATCAGCTTGCCGTCCTTGTCGGCGATGGCGGTGAAGCCGGAGACGACCCCGGTGGCGGAGGCGGCCCCGGGGACCTTCGCCGCCTTGTCGAGCAGGGCCTGGGTGAGGTCGGGCACCTTGCCGACCTGATCGCCCTTGGAGTCCTGGTACTTGGCCTGGACGGCGACGTCGACGCCCTTGAAGCCCTTGGCGGAGCTGTTCTGGTAGGCGTCCGAGATGGTGTTGGTGAAGACCAGGGTGCCGGAGACGAACGCGACGCCGAGCATGACGGCGAGCACGGTCATCAGCAGCCGGGCCTTGTGCGCGAGGACGTTGCGCAGCGCGGTGCGCAACATCAGCTGGTACGGCCCTTCGCGTCGAACTGCTTCATGAAGTCGAGGACGCCCTCGGCCGTCGGCCGGTACATCTCGTCGACGATCCGGCCGTCGGCGAGGAAGACCACGCGGTCGGCGTACGCGGCCGCCACCGGGTCGTGGGTGACCATGACGACGGTCTGGCCGAGCTCCCGCACCGAGTTGCGCAGGAAGCCGAGCACCTCGGCGCCGGAGCGGGAGTCGAGGTTTCCGGTCGGCTCGTCGCCGAAGATGATCTCCGGCCGGGAGGCGAGGGCGCGGGCCACGGCGACGCGCTGCTGCTGGCCGCCGGAGAGCTGCGAGGGGCGGTGGCCGAGCCGGTCCCGGAGGCCGACCATCTCGATCACGTTCTGCAGCCACTGCTTGTCCGGTTTCCGACCCGCGATGTCCATCGGGAGGGTGATGTTCTCCAGTGCGGTCAGCGTGGGCAGCAGGTTGAACGCCTGGAAGATGAAGCCGATCTTGTCCCGGCGCAGCTTGGTCAGCTGCTTGTCCTTCAGGGTGCCGAGCTCGGTGTCACCGATCCGTACGGATCCGGAGGAGAAGGTGTCGAGGCCGGCCACGCAGTGCATCAGCGTGGACTTGCCGGAGCCGGACGGCCCCATGATCGCGGTGAACTCGGCCTGCCGGAACTCGACGGTGACCCGGTCCAGGGCGACCACCTGGGTCTCGCCCTGGCCGTAGATCTTCGAGAGGTCCGTGGCACGTGCGGCCACGGAAGTGGTCCGCCGGTCGGCTGGGGGCACCCCCGGACGAAGTTTGGGGGAGG
Organism: Streptomyces sp. NPDC048291; assembly: GCF_043201715.1. Classification (NCBI taxonomy): domain Bacteria; kingdom Bacillati; phylum Actinomycetota; class Actinomycetes; order Kitasatosporales; family Streptomycetaceae; genus Streptomyces; species Streptomyces sp. NPDC048291. The sequence continues at coordinate 96,791 of NZ_JBICZC010000016.1, read as the reverse complement.
GTGTGGTGGACACGGAAGGGCGCTCCTGTCGGGACGACGGCGTTCGTGGGGACGTGCTCCATCGTCTCGGCCGAACCGGCCCGTGTAGTCAGCCGCAGTTCCGGTTCCGGGGGGCGACCAAGGGGGGACCGAAGGGGTGCCGAGTCATACCTGGGGATGACGGCGAACCCCGAGACCCGGATCCGGAACCGGGCGCTCCCGGTCGTCGAGAACAGGTGGAGCCCCCTTGTTCGGACGGTGAAATTCCGTCATTCCGTGTACGCGTGCATCCACCCCGCGTAACGCTATTGGCAAGTGCGGATGGCTCGTTCCAGGTGCTGATGCTCCCTCAGACGTCAATAAAATAAGACAACATCGGGTCGTCCGTCCGCTGTTCGGGGGACGCCTCCCGATAGGGTCGGAATCTCGTAGCGGAGCCCATGGCCTGCCCGGATGGTGGAATGCAGACACGGCGAGCTTAAACCTCGCTGCCCCTCGCGGGCGTACCGGTTCAAGTCCGGTTCCGGGCACTTCCCGCACCTCGCTCGGGTGGGGCCGACTCACCCCTCGTAGACGGTCAGGACCGCCCCGTCGACCTCGATGCGGCGGCCCGCGCGCATGCCGTTGCGGCGCAGGGTGCGCAGGCACTCCTGGAAGAGGGCGAGTTCGCCGGGGTCCAGGATGGCCGCGGCCAGGTCCAGGAGTTCGGCGACCGAGGTGTCGGTCAGCACCTCGGGCAGTTCCCCGGACAGCAGGACGACGGACTCGCCGTCGGGTTTGCGGACCACGGCCGTCGCGGGTCCGCCGTGCACGAACAACACATGTCCCCCTGAGAGCCCGTGGTCGTGCGGCTCTCGCGTTCCCGGGCAGTGAGGCAGAGACTAGCGGCGGATCTTGCCGCTTTCGTGCGGAGTTGGATTCTTTTTCCGACTTGACGGAAGAGTGCCCGGCTGCGGTCCGGCGCCGCTCACTTCTCCCGGGGTGCGCGGTCCAGCAGCGACTCGACGAGCGCGGTGACATGCCGGCGGTCGTCGGCCGACAGTTTCTGGACGCTGGCGATGAGCAGCGCGACCTCGGGGTCGGCGGGGCCGGCCGCGCCGTCCGGGCCGGCGGCCGGCGAGGTGTCGTACACGTGGATCCCGCAGGCCTCGGCGGCGGCGCGGCGCACCGTCTCCAGGGGCAGCTCCAGCCCCTTGGCCAGGCCTTCCAGGGTGGTCGCCTGGGGCATCCGGACCACGCGCTCGGTGGTGGCCAGGTGGTGCACGGTGGAGCGGGGCACGCCGCCGCGCCGTGCCACGTCGCCGTAGGACCAGCCCTTGCGGTCGAGGTGCTCACGGATCAACTGCTGCAGTGCGTTGGCCACTGACCGTCACTTCCTGCTCGCCGCCTGCGGGGTCCTGCCATGTCGCGGCCGATTCTACGGGCGGGTAGGCGATCGGCCGAGAGGGTGATTTTCCGAAGGGGTTGCGCGACGGGTTCCCGAGCCCGTAGTGTCCAATCTCGTTGGACAGCACGTCCGACCAGATTGGACAGAGTCCGGGGGGAACCTGACTCGTTCCGATCGGAAATGTCTATCCCTGAGGGGGAAAAATCATGATGGATGCACACGAGCTCGAGGCCGAGTCCGCGGAGCTGCTGCCGGGCCGTGAGGCCCTGGGCCGGCTGAAGTTCGGCTTCGGCAAGACGGTCAACGTCACCAAGCACATCGCGAACATCGACGCGTCCAACCAGTCCGCCGCGCTGAACGACCACTCGTCGTGGTCGGTGGCCGACTCCGGCGCCGGTCAGACCATCAGCGTCCACCAGTAGTACCGCCCTGGCGCACGGCGCCGGCACCGAGTTCGACCTCGACCCCACCGCACACGAAACGAAGGGACATCCGTCATGAGCATGGACATGAACGAGCTGGAGAACGAGTCCGCCGAGCTGCTCCCGGGCCGTGAGGCCCTCGGGCGTCTGAAGTTCAGCTTCGGCAAGACGGTCAACGTCACCAAGCACGTCGCGAACATCGAGGCGTCCAACCAGTCCGCCGCGCTGAACGACCACAGCGCCTGGTCGTCCGCCGAGTCGTCGGCCGCGCAGACGATCAGCGTCACCCAGTAGTCCCCAGGAGCGCCACCGCCGTCGCCCCGGCGGTGGCGCTCCCGGCAGTTCGGGGGGGAACACCATGGGTATCCGGGGGGAGACCACACATGACGGTGCTCGGGGACGGAGCCGCCGCACTCTACGACACGGGCCCGGTGCCCGGACCCGGCGGCTGGCCGGTGACCTACGAGCAGGTGGCGACGGGCAACCTGCCGGTGGTCGACCCGCCGTCGCCGGTTCCGAGGCTCAGCGCGGGACTGCGGCTGCACGGTGAGTACCAGGGGTCGGGATTCACCGAGCCCAAGTACATCGCCCGTCGGGGGGACGGGCAGGTCGTGCAGCTGTCCAGGCTGCTGTACCTGGTGGCGTCGTCGGTCGACGGCGTCCGCGATGCCGAGGCCATCGCCCACCGGGTCAGCGCCCGCTTCGGACGCGAGGTCAGCGGGGAGAACATCCGCTACCTCGTCGAGAAGAAGCTGGAACCGCTCGGCGTGACGGTCCCGGAGGGCCAGGAGGACGACGAGGTCGACGCCCCGCGCTCCGACCTGCTGCTCGCCCTCAAGGGCCACCGGGTCATCTTCAACGAGAAGCGGACGGCGAAGATCGCGCGTTCGCTGGCGTGGCTGCACCGGCCGGCCGTGGTCGCGCTGGTGCTGGGCTCGGCCGTCGCCATGGACGTCTGGCTGTTCGGGTTCTTCGGGGCGATCGAGCCCGTCCTGGAGGTGCTCGACCAGCCGGTCCTGATCCTCGTCGTCTTCGTGCTCACCGTGGCCTCCCTCGTCTTCCACGAGTTCGGACACGCCTCCGCGTGCCGATACGGAGGAGCCCGGCCCGGCTGCATCGGGTGCGGGCTCTTCCTCATCTGGCCCTCGATGTACACCGACGTCACCGACGTCTACCGGATCGGACGGGGCGGCCGGCTCCGCACCGACCTGGGCGGCGTCTACTTCAACGTCGTCTTCATGCTGGCCATGGTCGGCGCCTACTTCGCCACCGGGGCCCAGTTCTTCCTGGCCACGGTGTATCTCGGGCACTTCGAGATCATGGAACAGCTGATGCCGGCCGTACGGCTGGACGGCTACTACATCCTCGGCGACCTGGCCGGGGTCCCGGACCTGTACGGCAAGATCAAGCCGATCCTGCTGGGCCTGGTACCGGGACCGAGGGGGGACCGGGCCCGCCAGGAGGTCGCCGGGCTGAAGAAGTCGGCGCGGGCCATCGTCGCCACCTGGGTGCTGACGATGGTCCCGCTGATCATCGGCGAACTCGGGTACGCGCTGTGGAACCTGCCGCGCATCCTCACCACGATGACCCGCTCGCTGACCGAGCAACTCCTCGGCACCGGCGGCGCGTTCGTGCACGGCCAGGTGGTCGAGGGGCTGGTCGGCACGATCGGCTGCGTGATGCTGCTGTGCCCGATGGCCGGTGTCGTCTACCTGTCCGTGAAGATCGGCGGCCGGATCTTCCGGGCCGCTCAGCGCTCCACGGCGGGCCGGCCGAAGCTCCGGCTGGCGATCTGCGCCCTCGCCCTCGCCGGGCTCACCGGGCTCAGCTACGCCTGGATGTCCGGGGTGACCCCGAAGCCGCTGCCCAAGCAGCCGCCGATCGCGCCGATCCTCCAGCCGGGGGTGCCGACCACGGAACCGCCGCCGGCCCGGCAGGCCTCGACCCCGGACCGGCCGACGGACTCCGGTGCCCCCTCGGACACCGTGCCCGGCGGGCCGTCCGGGTCGGCCGGAGCGAGCGCCGGGCCCTCGGCCGGGGAGGCGTCGCGCGGCGCGTCCGCCTCGGCGTCGCCCTCCGCCTCGGTGCCGGGCGGCCCGGGGAAGAGCGGACCCGCCACGTCGCAGGCGCCGGCCAGCGGGGGACCGGTCACCGAACCGGTGTCCTCGCCGCCGGAGAGCGTGCCCGCGTCCCCGACGCCCACTCCGTCGGAGAGCGTCCCGGTGTCCCCGACCCCCAGCCCGTCCCCGCCGCCGGCCAGCGACTCGGCGAGCCCGGCCCCGGCCACGTCCTGACCGGCGACACCCCATCACCTACCGCAGCAGCACCGGAGCACAGGAGCACGCCATGAGCAGTCACCGAAAACCACGCGCGACCGCGAGCCCGCTCACCCGACGGGCCGTCCGGATCGGCCTGTTCGCCGCCGGGCTGGCCGGTGCGGCCACCGCCGTACCCGCACAGGCGGCCACCGCCGCCCCGCACGCCGCGTTCGCCTCCGACCACGTCTTCAGCCACGCCGACCGCGGGCACCACACCCAGGCCCGGGACTCCTTCACGATCCGCCAGTTCGGCACGGTGAACGCCGCCGCCGTCCGCAACCAGGCCAACGCCGTCTCGGCCGGCTGCTCGGCGGACGACCACTGCCGCTCGGTGGCCCTCTCCTTCCAGATCGTCACGATCGGCGGGGAGCACACCCACCTGAACGCGGTGAACCTCAGCGACGCCGCCAACAAGGAGTGCACGGGCTGTCAGACCCTCGCCGGGGCCTACCAGTTCGTGGTCTCCACGCCGACCGCGCTGCGCTTCGACAAGGCCACCCAGGGCAAGCTCGCCGACATCCACCGCCGGCTCGACGCGCTGACCCGCTCCACCCTGCCCGCCGACGAACTGCGCTCGAAGGCCGACGGGCTCGCCGCCGAGGTCACCGCCGTCCTGCACGACGCGGTCGCGAACGCCCCGAAGGGCGACCCGCAGAAGGACGTCACGCTCCACCGCCACCTGGACGGCTGGCCGGGCCGCTGACCCGTCCCGCCGTTCCGCACACCGGCCGCCGGGCCCACGACCGCCATCCGCGGGCCCGGCGGCCGGCCGCGTGCCACGACCCGTGCCCCACGTCCATTGACAGGGGATACGACCGGACGGAGACTCGGAGGAAATCGGTGAAGGAAATTTCACCAGACGAACAGCCTACCCTCGGAACCCCGGGCGACGACGCCCGGCCACGGAAGGGAACGACCGATGCGCACCACCGTCGGCATCATCGGAGCCGGACCCGCCGGGCTCCTCCTCGCGCGGCTGCTGCACAACGCGGGCATCGACTCGGTCGTCCTGGAGAGCCGCGACCGCGCCTACGTCGAGCACCGCCAGCGCGCCGGGATCCTGGAGCAGGGCACGGTGGACGTGCTGCGCGCGGCCGGCGCCGGGGAGCGCATGGACCGCGAGGGCCTGCGCCACGACGGCATCGAGCTGCGGTTCGCGAAACAGCGCCACCGCGTCGACTTCCCCGGCCTCACCGGCGGCCGGTCCGTGACGGTCTACGCCCAGACCGAGGTCTGCAAGGACCTCATCGCCCTCCAGCTCAAGGAGGGCGGCCCGCTGCTCTTCGAGGCGGAGGCGCTGGCGGTGGAGGGCGCCGAGAGCGAGCGGCCGCGGATCCGGTTCCGGCACGAGGGCCGCGAGGACGTCCTGGAGTGCGACTACGCCGTCGGCTGCGACGGCTTCTGGGGGGTGGCCCGCACCGCGTTCCCCGAGTCCCTCTCCCGGGTCTTCGAGCGGACCTACCCCTACGCCTGGCTGGGCATCCTCGCCGACGTCGCCCCCTCCCACGACGAACTGGTCTACGCCCGCCACGACCGGGGCTTCGCCCTGCTCTCCATGCGCTCCCCGACCGTCTCCCGCCTCTACCTCCAGGTCCCGGCCGGCACCGACGCCGAGGAGTGGACGGACGAGGCGATCTGGGACGAGCTGGAACGGCGCTTCGAGACCGACGACGACTGGCGCCTGGCGCGCGGCCCGATCACCCAGAAGTCGGTCACGCCCATGCGGTCGTACGTCCACGAGCCCATGCGGCACGGCCGGGTCCTGCTCGCCGGGGACGCCGCCCACATCGTGCCGCCGACCGGGGCCAAGGGGCTGAACCTGGCGGTGGGCGACGTCGTCACCCTCGCCCGCGCCCTGGTCCACGAGAAGGAGACGGGCTCCCGGGACCTCCTCGACGCCTACTCGGCGACCTGCCTGCGCCGCGTCTGGCAGGCCGAGCGGTTCTCCTACGACATGACGAGCATGCTCCACCCCGGCCCCGCCGACACCCCCTTCGACGCCCGGCTCCAGCTGGCCCGGCTCGGCCGGATCGCCTCCTCCCGGGCCGCCGAGACCGATCTGGCCGAGGCCTACACCGGCTTCCCGCTGGACGCCTGAGGGATCTCCGGCCGGTTCCGGTCATGTTCCGGCTTCGTCATGGAATGAAGCCCTCCGTGGCCGGGAATCAGGGCTCCGCGTAGCGTGTTGCGCAGCACGGTGAGGGAAAGATCCTCCGCAGGTAGTAGGGTCAGTCTTTTGCCAATCCATTACTCTTGATGCCAAGGCCGCTCAGGGTGGCCATGGAGGAGTGAAATGAGGAGCAGCAACCCGGTCTTCTCGCGACGGGGGTTCAGCCGCGACAACGGCTACGCGGGCTTCAACACCGCGCCGCAGGCCGGGTACGCACAGGGCGCCCCGTACGCCCAGGACGGCAACCCGTACGCGCAGAACCCCTACGCGAACAACCCGTACGCCCAGCAGGACCTCCAGCAGGGCGCCCCGCCGCAGGCCCCGGCCACCACCGGCCGGATGACGATGGACGACGTCGTCATGCGCTCGGGCATGACGCTCGGCACGGTCGCCGTCGGCGCGATCCTCGCCTGGGCCCTGCTGCCGATCTCGTCCACCAGCTACGGCCTGGCCGTCGGCTCGGCGATCATCGCGTTCGTCCTGGCCATGATCCAGAGCTTCAAGCGGACCCCGGTGCCCGCGCTGATCCTGGGATACGCCGCCTTCGAGGGCGTCTTCCTCGGTGTCATCAGCGAGATGTACAACAGCCAGTGGAGCGGCGCCCCGTTCCAGGCGGTGCTCGGCACCCTGGCGGTCTCGGCCGCGACGCTGCTGGTCTACAAGGCCGGCTGGATCCGCGTCACCGCCCGCTACGCCCGCATCGGCATGGCCATCGCCATCGCCTTCGTGCTGGTCATGGCGGTCAACCTGCTGCTGGTCGCGTTCGGCGTCGCAGAGAACGGCGGACTGCGCAGCTTCGGCCCGCTCGGCGCGATCGTCGGCATCATCGCGATCCTGCTCGGCGCGTTCTTCCTGACCCTCGACTTCAAGCAGATCGAGGACGGCATCGCCTACGGCGCCCCGAAGAACGAGGCCTGGCTGGCCGCGTTCGGCCTCACCATGACGCTGGTGTGGATCTACGTCGAGATGCTGCGCCTGGTGGCGATCTTCAGCAGTAACGACTAGCCGCGCGAGACAGGCTGAAGAAGGGCCCCGGGGTCGTCACCCCGGGGCCCTTCGCCGTCTGTGTGCGTGCGCGCCTAGAGAAGTTTGCGCGCGGCCCTCCTCAGGTCGTACTCATGGATCAACGCCTTCGCGTGGCCGTACGCGAGGTTGTGCTCGTGGCGGAGCCAGCTGACCTTTTCCTCGAAGCGGAAGAGGGCCGGGCCTTCGTCGACGGTACGCAGCCAGTCGGACACTTCACGACCGGTGCAGTGGGGGATGCGGGCGAGCATGTTGCGATGGGTCTCCTCGGAGAAGACTTGGGACATCGGCGCCTCCGGTGCGCAAAGGGGGTTGTAGCCGGTCCTTCACGTCACCGTGCCTGAGTGTTGGCGTGTTGGCAACAGTCGTGACAGGACAGCCCGTGGCACGCGTTACGCTCACGGCGTGGTTGATACGACGCCTCTCACCCGTGCAGTGGAACACTTCGCCGACAAGCTGAGGGCGGCACCGCAGAGCCGGCTGCAGCGGGGCGCCGCCGCGGAGGCGCTGGGACTGGCCAGGGAGTTGGCCCGCTGGGCGCAGGCCGTCGAGGAGCCGGGCGCGGAGAGCCGGGAGATGCCGGACGCGGGGATGTTCGCGGTGGCCGACCAAATCACTGTGGCCGGGAACGACTTGGCGGTGATCCTGAAGAACGACGCCGAGGTCGGGGATGCGGTGCGCTTGGTCGAGGAGGCGCAGAAGAGGGCGGGGGTGTGAGGGCCGTGGGTGGTCGGGTGCGGCGCCGTCGTGGTTGCTCGCGCAGTTGCCCGCGCCCCTGAAGGCAAAAGAAGGGGCGCGGGGAACTGCGCGACCAGCCCCCACGCACCGGCACCCGACGACGCACCCCGAAAAGTCAGAGTGAAGCTATGACCCGGTCCGCCAGGATGTAGACGTTCTCCTCGCCGCACGCGAACGTCAGCGTGTACGCGCCGGAGATCCCCGACCCGCCCAGCAGGTACGGCGTCTCACCCGCGCCGAGGGCGGCAGCCAGCCGCTCCGCCGTCTCCCGGTGCCCCGGCGTCATGCACAGCGTCGTGCCGTCGGCGAAGACATAGACGTCCAGCGTGCCGAGCGGACCGGGGCGGACATCGGAGAGCTCCACCTGCGACTCGGCCAGCTGCTCCAGCGTCGCGACCGTCCGCTCGTGGTCGTTGACCACCGGCGACTGCACCGGCACGAAGTCCGGGTGGGACGGGTGGCGGCGGCGGGCCGCCGCCAGTTCCGGGGAGTCCCCGGCGAACTCGTCGGCGTCCGCCGTCGGCTCGGCGACCGGCTCCAGGCCCACGAAGTCCGTCTGCCGGGGCAGGAACGGCTCCCCGTCCGCCAGCCCCAGCAGCGACGGCGCGTCGGAGGCGTCACGCGCCTCCTGCGCGGCCCAGAAGGCACGTGCCTCGGCCAGCTCCCGCTCCCGCTCCTCGGCCAGCGCCTCCGCCACAGCGGCGCGTATCTCCTCGGCGTCGGCATGGCTGCGAGCCGCCGGCATGAGGGCGCGCAAGGTCGCGGCCTGGTTCTGGGCGAGCTGGGTGTGCAGCTCGGCGACCTGACGGCGCAGCTTCAGTACGGTGCGCAGGACAGCGACGCCCACGGCGCCCGTGGCGGCCGTGGTGAGCAGCAAGGCGATCGGCATGGCGCTCACTGACGTACTCCCGGTTCAAAGTCGACCCCCGACTTCCTACATCAGCTTGAAGGGTGGACTATCAAGCTGTCAGTGCGTAACGTCACGAACCGGACAGGACTTTGGCCCTGGGGTTTACCGGGACAACGGCGTTGACCTGCGGCGATATCTCCTCAGAGGGAGATAGGTCACATCCTGGGGGAGATTGGATCACAAATCGGCCCGGTGTTCGGGGTTTTCTCGAACACCGGGCCGGGTCGTCACGTTGGGTCCCGTGACGGTCACTCAGGGGCTCAGGGACTCAGCTGAGGCGCTCGATGACCATCGCCATGCCCTGGCCGCCGCCGACGCACATCGTCTCCAGGCCGAACTGCTTGTCGTGGAACTGGAGGGAGTTGATGAGCGTGCCGGTGATGCGGGCGCCGGTCATGCCGAAGGGGTGGCCGACGGCGATGGCGCCGCCGTTCACGTTCAGCTTCTCCAGCGGGATGTTCAGGTCGCGGTAGGAGGGGATCACCTGCGCGGCGAACGCCTCGTTGATCTCGACCAGGTCGATGTCGTCGATGGTCAGGCCGGCCCGCCGCAGCGCCTGCTGGCTCGCCTCCACCGGGCCGAGGCCCATGATCTCGGGGGAGAGGCCGGTGACGCCGGTGGACACGATGCGGGCGAGCGGGGTGAGGCCGAGCTCGCGGGCCTTGGTGTCGCTCATGATGACGACCGCGGCGGCGCCGTCGTTCAGCGGGCAGCAGTTGCCGGCCGTGACCAGGCCGTCGGGGCGGAACACCGGCTTCAGCCCGGAGACGCCCTCCAGGGTGACGCCGGCGCGCGGGCCGTCGTCCTTGCTGACGACCGTGCCGTCGGGCAGCGTCACCGGGGTGATCTCCCGCTCCCAGAAGCCGTTCTTGATGGCTTCCTCGGCGAGGTTCTGGGAGCGGACGCCGAACTCGTCCATGTCCTGGCGGGTGACGCCCTTGATCCGGGCCAGGTTCTCGGCGGTCTGGCCCATCGCGATGTACGGGTCGGGGAGCAGGCCGTCCTCGCGCGGGTCGTGCCAGGTCGAGCCCTCGGACGCGGCGGTGGCGGCGGTGCGGGCCTGTGCCTCGTCGAAGAGCGGGTTCGTGGTGCCCGGGAGGCCGTCCGAGCTGCCCTTGGCGTAGCGGGAGACCATCTCGACGCCGGCCGAGATGAAGACGTCGCCCTCGCCGGCCTTGATGGCGTGCAGGGCCATGCGGCTGGTCTGCAGGGACGAGGAACAGTACCGGGTGATCGTGGTGCCGGGCAGGAAGTCCATGCCCATCTGCACGGCGACGATCCGGCCGAGGTTGTAGCCCTGCTCGCCGCCGGGGAGACCGCAGCCGAGCATCAGGTCGTCGATGTCCCGCGGGTCCAGCTCGGGGACCTTGGCGAGGGCGGCCTGGATGATCGTCGCGGTGAGGTCGTCGGGGCGCAGGTCCTTCAGGGAGCCCTTGACGGCGCGGCCGATCGGGGAACGGGCGGTCGAGACGATGACGGCTTCGGGCATCACGGCTCCAATGAAGACTGGGCGGCGCGCAGCGCCTCGTTGAGGGGTGGCGGCCGGGCGACGGGTGGGCGTACGAAGGTTGGCAGGGCCGCTTCGGAAGTTACCGGTACGTATGTCATCGGTCACCGGTGTCGGGGTGTGACACTGGCCGCACTTTCTAAGCGCTTGCTTTTCGACTGCCGGCCGGTGGGGGTTGCTCGCGCAGTTCCCCGCGCCCCTGAAAGCCCAGCTGCGGGCACCCGGCCAGCGCCGGCAAGCGCCCCCCGGGCCACCCCCGCCCTAGTCGGTGCTGCCCGCCCGAGACCTCGCCTCCTCGGAAGCCGGGTCGGACGGAAGCGCCTCCACGTGCTGGCGCCGCCGGCGCTTCAGCAGGGCCCACGGCCCACGCGGCCCCGTCGGCATCGCCGCCGTGACCTCCGTGCCGGCCTCGGCCGCCGCCTCCGCCGCGGCCCGGGCGACCGGCAGGAAACCCTCGCGGCGGGAGACGTCGGGACGCTCCTCCTCCGCCGGCCAGAGCCCGAGCGCCGCGCAGACCGTCGGCAGCACCGCCATCGCCGCGGTGGCGTACCCCTCCGCCGAGGGGTGGAAGTTGTCGGGGCCGAACAGCTCACGCGGGTTGGCCGCGAACTCGGGGCCGAGCAGGTCGCCCAGCGACACCGTGCGCCCGCCCTGCTCCACCGCGCCGATCGTCTGGGCCGCCGCCAGCTGCCGGGACGCCCGCCGGGCCAGCCAGCGCAACGGCTGCCGTACCGGCTCGATCGTGCCCAGGTCGGGACAGGTGCCGACCACCACCTCGGCCCCCGCCGTGCGCAGCCGCCGGACGGCCGCCGAGAGGTGGCGGACCGAGCGGGTCGGCGGCATGCGGCGGGTGACGTCGTTGGCGCCGATCATGATCACGCAGACGTCGGGGACGGGCGAGGCCGTGCCCAGCACCAGGGCGACCTGGCGGTCCAGGTCGTCGGACTGGGCGCCGGGCAGGGCCACGTTGGTGAGGTCCACCGGGCGTTCCGCGACCGCCGCGAGACCGGACGCCAGCAGTGCGCCCGGTGTCTGGGCCGCGCGGTGCACGCCCTGCCCGGCGGCCGTGGAGTCGCCGAGCATGGTCAGGCGGATGGGCGGCTCGTTGGAGGCGTCGTAGCCGACGCCGTAACGGCCGTCCGCCACCGGCACCCGGCCGCCGCTGTTGCCGTTGTGCACCGCCGTCCTGGCCATCCGCACCTCGGCCAGCACCAGGCCCACCGCGGCCGCGCCGACCAGCCCGACCCCGCCGCCGCCGTACGCCGCCCCGGCCGCGATCCGCCGGGCCACCCGCGCCCTCGACATGTTCGTCATGCGTCGCCGCCACCTCCTCGTTGCCGCTCATCCACTCCTTGCCCCGTACAGCCCGTGCGTCAATCTCAACGGGGAGTGAACCTCCGGAGCGGGGCCCAGGGCCTGTCCGGCGGGTCCTGTCGCAGACGCGGGGTGTGGCACGCACATCTGCCGCATTGTCGTCACTCGCCGACGCTCCGCGTCGACTCCCTCCTCCGCCTTGCAGCTGCACGCACCACACCCCGCTCACCTGCGCTGATGGGTGCGGTTACTTTCCTGCGACCTGACCCGCCGGACAGGCCCTAGGCTGGCCACACCACTAGGACCACACCTTTTGCAAGCAACCGGAGACAACGGTGCGATTCCACGACTCGATGATCAGTCTCGTCGGCAACACCCCGCTGGTGAGACTCAACAGCGTCACCCAGGGCATCCAGGCCACCGTGCTCGCCAAGGTCGAGTACTTCAACCCGGGCGGGTCCGTGAAGGACCGCATCGCGCTGCGGATGATCGAGGCCGCGGAGAAGAGCGGGGAGTTGCGGCCCGGCGGGACGATTGTCGAGCCGACCAGCGGGAACACCGGGGTCGGGCTTGCGATCGTGGCCCAGCAGAAGGGGTACAAGTGCATCTTCGTGTGCCCCGACAAGGTGAGCACCGACAAGATCAACGTGCTGCGGGCGTACGGCGCGGAGGTCGTGGTCTGCCCCACGGCCGTGGACCCGGAGCACCCGGACTCGTACTACAACGTCTCCGACCGGCTGGTCCGTGAGACGCCCGGCGCGTGGAAGCCGGACCAGTACTCCAACCCGAACAACCCCCTTTCGCACTATCACTCCACCGGCCCCGAGCTGTGGGAGCAGACGGCGGGGAAGATCACCCATTTCGTGGCGGGCGTCGGCACCGGCGGGACGATCTCCGGCACCGGGCGCTACCTGAAGGACGCCAGTGACGGCCGCGTCCAGGTGGTCGGCGCCGACCCGGAGGGGTCCGTGTACTCCGGCGGCTCCGGGCGGCCCTACCTCGTCGAGGGCGTCGGCGAGGACTTCTGGCCGACCGCCTACGACCGGACCGTGGCCGACGAGATCGTCGCCGTGTCCGACAAGGACTCCTTCCAGATGACCCGGCGGCTGGCCAAGGAGGAGGGGCTGCTGGTGGGCGGCTCCTGCGGCATGGCGGTCGTGGCCGCCCTGCGGGTGGCCGAGCGGCTCGGCCCGGACGACGTGGTCGTGGTCCTCCTCCCGGACAGCGGCCGTGGCTACCTCAGCAAGATCTTCAACGACGAGTGGATGGCCGACTACGGCTTCCTGGAGGACGAGGGCCCGAGCGCCCGCGTCGGCGACGTGCTCAGCGACAAGGCCGGCGGCTCCATCCCCTCCCTCGTCCACATGCACCCGGACGAAACCGTCGGGCAGGCCATCGAGGTGCTGCGCGAGTACGGCGTCTCGCAGATGCCCGTCGTCAAGCCCGGCGCCGGCCACCCGGACGTGATGGCCGCCGAGGTCGTCGGCTCGGTCGTCGAACGCGAGCTGCTCGACGCGCTGTTCAGCAAGCGCGCCTCCCTGGAGGACCCGCTGGAGAAGCACATGTGCGCCCCGCTGCCCCAGGTCGGCTCCGGCGAGCCGGTCGGCGACCTGATGACGGTGCTGGGCACGGCCGACGCCGCGATCGTCCTCGTCGAGGGCAAGCCCACCGGCGTGATCAGCCGGCAGGACCTGCTGGCGTTTCTCGCCAAGGGCGGCAAGCAGTAGCGAACCTCCGGTGAACGGCCCGTGACCCCGGGGAACTTGCTGTTTCCTGTCCAAGTGGTGGACTTCGCGGAAGTGGTACGAGCGTGTCACGTGCGCGCAGCACCCGCTTAACACGGGTCCGGCAGATTAGTGGGTGTCGGCAGGGCGGGAGCGGCTCCCCGTCCCGGCCGGCACCGAACGTCCAAGGACCTCCGGAGCGGCTCCCGGACCTCCATGGACGCCCGGACGTGAGACCCGGCCCTGACCCGGTCCATGTCCCTCGCGGGGACCGCCGTCGTCCCGCCCCCCTTTTAGGGGGTGCGGCGGTCCCCGCGCATTACTTTTCCCGGCCCGCTTCCCGGCTCACTTCCCGGTTCGTGCCGTCGTCGCCCAACTGCCCAGCAGCGTCAGCCGTTCCGCCGTCTCCGAGCCCGGCTCCGGGGTGTACGCCACGATCGTCTGGTCCGGGTCGGTCGGGACCGTGAGGGTCTCGTAGGGGAGGGTCAGCAGGCCCGCCACCGGATGCTGGATCCGCTTCATGCCGTACGCGCACTCCTTGACCTCGTGGTCCGCCCACAGCCGGCGGAAGTCCGTGCTCTTCACGGAGAGTTCGCCGACCAGCGCGGCCATGAGGGGGTCGTCGGGGTGCCGGCCCGCGTCGATGCGCAGGTTGGCGACGGCCTGGGCGGCGACGGCGGCCCAGTCCGGGTAGAAGTCCCCGGCCGCCGCGTCGAGGAAGACCTGGCGCGGGATGTTCCGCTCGGCCGGCGCCAGGGCGCTGAACCCGTTGACCGCGTCGCCGAGCGTGTTCCAGGCCAGCACGTCCATCCTGCGGCCGAGCACGAACGCGGGCGTCCGCTCCATGCCGTCCAGCAGCAGCTGTACGCCGGGGCGGATCCGGGGCCGGGACGGGCGCCCGGTGCCCTTGCGCTGCGGGCGGGCCACCGTGAGCAGATACGCGTGCTCGGTCTCGTCCAGGCGCAGGACCCGGGCGATGGCGTCGAGCACGGCGTCCGACACTCCCCCAGACTTCGTCCGGGAGGGGCCCCCAGGACCCCGGCCCTGTTCGAGCCGGATGTAGTAGTCGACGCTCACCCCGGCCAGTTGCGCCACCTCCTCGCGGCGCAGGCCCGGTACGCGGCGCCGGCCGTGCGAGGGCAGCCCCACCTCCTCGGGCTGGATGCGGGCGCGGCGCGAGCGCAGGAAGTCTCCGAGTTCCCCGTCCATGGGTTCGATCGTAGGGGAGTCGCGCCCGCCCAACCTGGTTCTGCCAGACCCAGGAAAAGCTCAGCCCTGGGTAGGCCGCCCGGCCCCGGCGAGTGTGGAGACACGCCACCGGGGCGGTCCCGGCGGCACTTCATCAGGGAGTACCTCATGTCGTACGACAACCTGTCCGGCCGTACCGCCGTCGTCACCGGCGCCGCCAGCGGGATCGGGGCGGCCGTCGCCCAGCGGCTGGCCGGGTCGGGGGCCCGGGTGGCGCTGCTCGCCCGGCGCGCGGACCGGCTGGAGACGGTCGTGGCGAAGATCCGGGCGAACGGCGGGGAGGCCCTCGCCGTGGTCGCGGACGTCACCGACGACGCCTCCGTGCAGGCGGCGGCCGACGCCGTGCACGCGGCCTACGGAAGCGTCGACCTGGTCGTCAACAACGCCGGCGTCATGCTGCCGAACCCGGTGGACCACGGCCGTATCGACGAGTGGCAGCGCATGCTCGACACCAACGTGACCGGGGTGCTGCGGGTGCTGCGGGCCTTCACCGGGGACCTCGTGGAGGCGGCGGCCGAGGGCCGTACCGCGGATCTCGTCAACGTGTCGTCGATCGGCGCGCACGTCGTCTTCCCCACCTTCGCGGTGTACGGCGCCACCAAGGCCGCCGTCAGCTTCCTCTCGCAGTCCCTGCGCGCCGAGTTCGGGCCGCGTGACGTGCGGGTCACCAACGTCGAGCCGGGGCTGACGGACACCGAGCTCGGCACGCACATCGAAGGCGAGGAGCTGCGCGAGCAGGTGGCGGGCATGTTCGACGGGATGGGCGCGCTGGCCGCCGAGGACCTCGCCGACCTGGTCGGCTACGTGGTGAGCCGTCCCCGGAACGTCAACCTGCGGCAGGTCGTCGTCCAGCCGACCCGGCAGGTGTGAGGCGGCCCGGACCCGGGCCGGTCCCCGGGTCAGTCCTCGGGGTCGCGGTCGGCCCGGTGGAACAGGCCGGGGTTGAGGCGGACGGCCTGGGTCGTGTTGACGCCGACGATGCCGATCCAGGTGACGATCACGCCGGTCATCCCGCCGAACGCGCCGCTGATCGCCGAGAGCGGGATCGCCAGCACCAGCGAGACGATCCCGAAGCCGAAGCGCTCGCCCCAGGAGTCGGTGCCCTTCGACCTGCGGGCCCCTCGGGCCGCCTGCATCTGCTGCTCGGCCAGGCCCCGGCGCAGTCGGCGCTCGACGGCGGTGTCGATGCGCTGGTCGATCTTCTCCAGGAAGGAGTCGACCAGTTCCGACTCGTACTCCGGCCCCAGGTCCCTGCGGGCGTGCAGGGTCGCGGCGAGGTCCTTCTTCAGGTCGGTGTCGTGAACGTCCGTCATGGCGTCCACGGTAGGGGCCGCGGGAGCCCGCCGCACTGGGGCAATCCCCCGGATCCGGCGGGGGGTCCGCCCTCAGGGCAGCAGCGAGACCAGCCCGCTGCCGGCGTCGAGGCGGGCCGCGACCACCGAGGCCCCCGCGAACCCGGGGTCCGCCCGGATCGCGTCCCGCGCCCACACGGTCTGGGCCCGCATGGCGTGCTCGGCCCAGTCGCCGTCCAGCGCCCTGGTGCGGCGGGCGGCCGGGGCGATCTCGGCGGCGAGGAGTTCCAGGTGGCCGGGGACGGGCGCGCCGGTGCGCAGCAGGGCGAGGGTGGCTGCGACGGCCTCGCAGCCCTCGTGCCCGAGGACCACGACCAGCGGGACGCGCAGTTCCTGCACGCCGTACTGGAGGGAACCGAGCACCGCCTCGTCCAGCACCTGGCCTGCGGTCCTTATGGTGAGCAGGTCGCCGAGGCCCTGGTCGAAGACGAGTTCCGGGGCGGCCTCGGAGTCGACGCAGCCGAGCACCACCGCGAACGGGCGCGGTGCGGCGGCCAGGCCGCGGCGGGCGCGGCCGGTGGCGTACCGCCGGTTGCCCTGGAGCAGTTCGTCGAGGGCCGCGCTCGCCGAGTCGGGGACGACGGCCGCCGGCGAGAGGGCGACGGCCGGTGCGCCGACGGCGGTGGCCGTCGGAAGGGCCCTGGGGTTCGAGGCCATGTCGCTTCCTCAGGTGCTGGCGCTGATGGTTCCCATCTGGTGCTCATCACTGTACGCGGCGGAAACGTTACGCTCGGTGTCGGTTTAACGGCTCTTGGGCGGATCATCGCCCGTGCGATACCGACCCGGGCGGCGAGCGGCCGTCAGGCCAGCCCGTGCTGCTTCGCGTACGCGGCCGCCACGTCCTCCGGGTCCTTCTTGTCGTTGTCGACCTGGCTGTTGAGCTGGGTGAGCTGCTCGGTGGTGAGGACGTTGCCGAGCTTGGCGAGGGCCTTGCGGACGGTGTCGTCGGCCTTGCGGTCGGCGATCAGCGGGACGATGTGCTGGCTGGGGATCAGGTTCTTCGGGTCGGTCAGCACCACCCAGTCGTTGGCGGTGATGTCGGTGTCGGTGGTGAACAGGTTCGCCACGTCCACGTCGCCCTTCTTCAGCGCGCCCTTGACCAGCGGACCGTCCGAGTCGAGCGACTTGAACTCCTTGAACTCGACGCCGTACACCTCCTGCAGCCCGATCGCGCCGACCCGGCGCTTCTTCACCTCGGGCGCGGCCCCGATGACCAGCTTGCCGTTCTGCTTGGCGAGGTCGGCGAGCGAGGTCAGACCGTACTTCCGGGCGGTGGCCCGGGTGACGACGAAGCAGTCGGAGTCGGCGGCCTGCCCGTACGGCAGCACCTGGAGGCCGGCGGGCAGCGCCAGGGTGAGGGCGTTCTGCATGGTGCCCGGCTCGGCGGAGGCGTCCTTGGGGGCGAGGTAGTTGAGGAGGGCGCCCTGGTACTCGGGCAGCAGGTCGATGTCGCCGGCCTTGAGGGCGGGGATCACGATCTCCCGGGTGCCGAGGTTGGGGCGGACCTTCACCTTCACGCCGGCCTGCTCCAGTACGGCCGCGTAGAGGTAGCCGAGCACCTGGTTCTCGGTGAAGTTGGCGGTGCCGATGGTGATGCCGCCCTTGCTGGAGCCGCCGCCGGCGGTCGAGCCGCTGCTCTCGTTCAGCGAGGTGATGCCGCTGGAGCAGGCGGCGAGGGCGGGGACGGAGCCGGCGGCGAGCAGGCCACCGAGGAGGGTTCGACGGTTCATCTCGGGTTCCCTAGGCAGTGCGGTGGCGGAAGAGGAAGCGCTGGAGGCTGCTCAGCAGCAGGTCGAGGACGACGGCGACGACCGCGACCAGCACCGCGCCGCCGAGCACCTGGACGAGGTCGCGCTGGGCGAGCCCGTCGAAGACGTAGCGGCCGAGACCGCCGAAGGAGACGTAGGCGGCGATGGTGGCCGTGGCCACGACCTGGATGAGCGCGAGGCGCAGACCCGTCATGATCAGGGGGAGCGCGAGCGGCAGTTCGACCTGGAGGAGGACCTGGTGGCCGCGCATGCCCTGGCCGCGGGCCGCGTCCTTCACGTCCGGGTCGACGGCGGTCATACCGGCGTAGGTGTTGGTGACGATCGCCGGGACGGCGAGGGCGACCAGCGCCACGTACACCGGCAGCATCGACAGGCCGCCCGCGAGGAACACCAGGACCACCAGGCCGACGGTCGGCAGGGCGCGGCCGAAGGACGCCAGGTTGATGGCGACGAACGCGCCCTTGCCGGTGTGGCCGATCAGCAGGCCGAGCGGGAGGCCGATCGCGGCGGCGATGAGGGTCGCGAGCAGCGAGTACTGGAGGTGCTCGGCGAGCCGGTGGGCGATGCCGTCCTGCCCGGCCCACTGGGAACCGCTGGTCAGCCAGGTGCCGAGGTTCTTGAAGAGTTCGAACATGTCAGGCTCGCCTCCGCCGCCACGGGGTCAGTACGTACTGGAGGGCCACCAGCAGGGCGTCCGCGACCACCGCGAGCAGGATCGTGAGGACCACGCCCACGATCACCGGGGTCGGGAAGTCGCGCTGGAAGCCGTCGGTGAAGAGCTGGCCGAGGCCGCCGTCGCCGATGTAGGTGGCGACGCTCACCAGCGAGATGGACATGACCGTGGCGATCCGGACCCCCGCCATGATCACCGGGAGGGCGAGCGGGAGTTCGACGGTGAGGAGCGTGCGCAGCGGGCGGGTGCCCATCGCCTTCGCCGCCTCCTTGGTCTTCGCGGGGACCGAGTCCAGGCCCTCGACCGTGTTCCGGAGCAGCACGACCAGGGTGTAGACGGTCAGGCCGATGACGGTGGTGGTGCGGGTCAGGCCGCTGATCGGGAGCAGCAGCACGAAGATCGCGATCGAGGGGATCGTGAAGAGCACGTTGGACAGGCCGAGCAGGAAGCCGCGCAGCGGGCGGACCCGGTGGGCGACCACCGCGAGCGGCAGCGAGATCACCAGGCCGAAGAAGACCGCGGTCATCGCCGCCTGGAGGTGGGAGAGGGTGAGGGAGGTGAGGTCGTCGGTGTGGTCGCCGATCCACGACCAGTCGACGGTCATGCCGCCACCTCCCGGGCCGCGCTGTGCGCCTGGCCGGCGTGCACGTGGATGTCGTCGCGGGACGAGACGCCGGTGAGCCTGCCGTCCGCGTCGACGCGGGCGACGAGTCCGGTGGGGGACGCGATCGACTCGTCGAGCGCCGCGAGCAGGGAGTCCTCGTCCCGCAGCGGCCGTACGGGGAGTTCGGCGTCCTTCGCGGCCCAGTGCAGGGGCTTGCCGGCCGCGTCGAGGGCGAGGGTCCAGGTGCCGCCCTGGGGCGCGGGGCCCTGCGGGACGCCGGCGAGGGTCTGCAGGGAGAGCAGCTTCAGGCCCCGTTCGGCGCCGAGGAAGTCGGCCACGAAGTCGTCGGCGGGCCGGGCCAGCAGCTCGGCGGGCGGGGCGCACTGGACGAGGTGGCCGCCGGTGCGGAAGATCGCGATCCGGTCGCCGAGCCGGACGGCCTCGTCGACGTCGTGCGTGACGAAGACGATGGTCTTGTTCAACTCCTTCTGGAGCCGGAGCAGTTCGTCCTGGAGCTGGGTGCGGACCACCGGGTCGACGGCGCCGAACGGCTCGTCCATCAGCAGGACGGGCGGGTCGGCGGCGAGCGCGCGGGCCACGCCGACGCGCTGCTGCTGGCCGCCGGAGAGCTGGTGCGGGTAGCGCTTGCCGGCGTCGGCGGCGAGGCCGACGGTCTCCAGGAGTTCGGCGGCGCGGGCGCGGGCCTTCTTCCGGTTCCAGCCGAGCAGCAGCGGGACGGTGGCGACGTTGTCCAGCACCGTGCGGTGCGGGAAGAGGCCGGCCTGCTGGATGACGTACCCGATGGACCGGCGCAGTTCGGCGGCGTCCTGCTCGGTGACGTCCTTGCCGTTCACCTTGATCGTGCCGGAGGTCGGCTCGACCATCCGGTTGATCATCCGCAGGGTGGTGGTCTTGCCGCAACCGGAGGAGCCGACCAGGACGGTGACCCCGCCCTCCGGCATCTCCAGGGAGAGATCGTGGACTGCTGTCGTGCCGTTGGGGAAGCGCTTGTGGACCGCATCGAACTGGATCATGAGATGTCCCTTGCCCGGCTGTATAACGTCATGCAGAGTTCTCGGTAGGTGAATAGGTTGTCAACGGTCTCGCGTTAATCCGAGGTAACGGATGACCGGTGTACAAGATCGAGTGTCCGGATTGAGGGAGGTTTGGGCGTGATGTCGTCTCATATCTTGGACGCTCTCGGAATTACACATTCCGGCTTGGTGGTCCTCGACGGCATCGGCTTGGGCGTCGAGGACGTCGTACGCCTCGCCGACGGCACCGCCCGCCCGGTCCCCGGCACCGAGGCGATGCGCCGCGCGGAGGAGTCCTGGAACGCCGCCCGGCAGATCGCCGCGACCGGCCGCGTCTACGGCCGCTCCACCGGCGTCGGCGCCAACCGGAACGAGGACGTCCCCAGCGAGGCCGCCGCCGGACACGGACTGCGGCTGCTGCGCAGCCACGCCGGGGCGATCGGCGACGAACTGCCCGCCCGGCAGGTGCGCGCGATGCTCGCGGTACGCGCCAACCAGCTGCTGGCGGGCGGCGCCGGACTGCGGCCGAGCGTGGTCACCGCCCTGTGCGAGGCGCTGGAGTCGGGCGCGTACCCGGTCGTCAACGAGTTCGGCTCGGTCGGCACCGGGGACATCGCGGCGCTCGCCCAGGTGGGCCTCGCCCTGGTGGGGGAGCACCCCTGGCGGGGCTCAGGGGCGCCGGAGGCCCAGCCGCTGGACAACAACGACGCCCTCGCCCTGATCAGCAGCAACGCCCTCACCCTCGGCCAGTCGGCGCTCGCCCTGCACGAACTGCGCGGGCTGATCGAGGCCACCCAGGTGGTGGCGGCCCTGTCGCTGCTCGCCGTCGACGGCTCCCACGAGGCCTTCGCGGCGCCCGTGCACGCGGCCCGCCCGCACCGGGGCAGCGTCGAGGTCGCCCGCCGGATGCGGGAGCTGATCGGCGCCGCCGACCGGCCGACCCCGCCGCTCGGCCGGATCCAGGACCCCTACGGCTTCCGCTGCCTGCCCCAGATCCACGGCCCGGCCCACGACGCCGCCGACGCCCTGGAGCAGGTCCTCGCCATCGAGATCAACGCCGCCGCCGAGAACCCGCTCATCTCCGCCGAGGACCTGGCCGCCTACCACCACGGCGGCTTCTACCAGGCCCAACTCGCCCTCGCCCTGGACCACTTCCGGCTCGCCGTCACCCAGGTCGCGCGCCTGTCCACGTCCCGCCTCTCCTCCCTCAACGAGCCCGCCTTCACCCGTCTGCGCCCCTTCCTCGCCGACCAGGAGCCCGCCTCCTCCGGCGTGATGATCCTGGAGTACGCCGCCGGCGCCGCCCTCGGCGATCTGCGCGCCTTCTCCGCGCCCGCCTCCCTCGGGCACGCTGTACTCTCCCGAGGCGTCGAGGAGCAGGCCAGTTTCGCCTCGCTCGCCGCCCGTCAAACGCTGCGCGCCTGCCGTGCGTACCGTCTGGTGGTCGGCTGCGAACTCGTCGCCGCCGTACGGGCGCTGCGCCAGCGCGAGCTGCGTCCCGACCCCGGGCTCGGGGCCGGGCGGGCGCTGGAGCTCGCCGAGGCGGCGCTGGAGGCGGACCCGGCCGACCGGCCGCTCACGGACGACGTCACCGCGGCGGCCGGGCTGCTCGACCGGTTCACGGACATCTGGAGGGGGAGCACGTCATGAACGTGACCGACAGCCCTGCGACTCGCTTGCAGGCGCTCTTCGAAGGGCACCGGCTCACGCCGACCCAGCGGCGCATCGCGCACAGCATGGTGCGGCGCGCTGCCGACGTGCCCTTCCTGTCCAGCGTGGAGCTGGCCGACCTCGCCGGGGTCAGCCAGCCCTCCGTCACCCGGTTCGCGGTCGCCCTCGGCTTCGACGGCTATCCGGCACTGCGCAGGCACCTGCGCGAGGTCGTGCCCCCCGAGCAGGCGGCGGGCAACGGGTCGTACAACGAGTACCAGCAGGCCGTCGAGGCCGAGATCGAGAACCTGCGGCACCTCGCCGAGGTGCTCGCCGACCCGCGTCCGGTGCAGCAGGCCGGCCGGCTGCTCGCCGCCTCCCGGCCGCTGCCGGTGCTCGGCCTGCGCGCCGCCGCCTCGCAGGCGTACGGCTTCGCCTATTTCGCCGCCAAGGTGCATCCGGACGTACGGCTGCTCAACGAGGGCGGCACCATGATCCACGACCGGATCGACGCGGCCGTCCTCGCCGGTGCCTCGGCGCTGCTCTGCTTCGCGCTGCCCCGGCATCCGCGCGAGGTCGTCGACACCCTCGGGTACGCGAAGGAGGCCGGGCTGACCGTCGTCACCGTCGCCGACTCGGCCTTCGCGCCCGTCGCCAAGGTCTCCGACCTGCTGCTGCCGGCCGCCGTCGGCACCGGACTCGCCTTCGACACGGCGTGCGCGCCGATGCTGCTCGGCCGGGTGCTCCTGGAGGCGATGTGCGACGACCTGCCGGACGCGCAGGCCCGCCTGGAGGAGTTCGACACACGGGCGGCGGCGCGCGGGCTGTTCGTGGAGTGAATCCGCACCGAAAGGTTCTTTAAGGCTCGTCTCACGTTCGCTGGTTAGCGTCCCGCCGTACGGACTGGACCGACACCGGCGAGGAGGCCGCGGACATGGCGCGTGGGGTACGGGAAGGGCGCGGCGGACAGGGACTGGCCCGGGTGGCCGTGGTGGTACGGGCCGGGGCCGCGCCGCTGTGGTGGTGCGGGGTGTTCGCCGCGGGCGTCGGGGTGCTGCCGCCGGGGTTCACCGGACGCCGCATCGGCGTCATGGCCGGGGCCGCACTGTTCGTCGTCGGCGCCGCCGTCGTGGCGCTCACCCGCCGCAAGCGGTACACCGCCCTGGTGCACGGGGCCGCCCGGGCCGGCAAGCACGACGTGCTCCAGGACCGGGCGGTGACCGTGCGGAACTGGCGCCGGGGGCACCGCTGGTGGCTGCTGTCGGCCTTCGCCGTCGCCCTCGGCTCGGCCTTCGTGGTGCCCGCGGCGGGCGGCATGCTGCTCGCCGGGACCGGCACCGGGCTGCGCCTGAAGGCGGCCTGGCTGGGCCGCCGGGAGAAGACCGGCGAACAGCTCGTGTGGCTGCGCGTCGACTGGCTCGACAAGCGCGGCGGCGGCCCGGCCCGCAAGGCCGTCAGGGCCTACCGCGGTACCGGCATCGCGGCGGGCGACGCGGCCCCGGGCGGGGCCCGCCGCCGCACCGCGGCACTGGTCTGAGGGTCGCTCAGACCTCCAGGTCCTCTTCGATCCGCTTCAGCTGGTGCCGGGCCATCGCCAGGTTGGCGCGGGCCTGGTCGAGCACCAGGTAGAGGAAGAGGCCGTTGCCGCCCCGGCCCTTGAGCAGCCGGATCAGGTGGTACTGGTTGGAGAGCGTGATCAAAATGTCCTCGATGTCGCCCTTGAGGCCGAGGTGCTCCATGGTGCGCATCTTGGCGCGGATCACGTCGGTGTTGCCGGCCGCGGCCACGTTCAGGTCGAAGGACTTGCTGCCGCCCATCGTGCCCAGCGCCATCCCGCTGGTGTAGTCGACGAGCGCCACGCCGGTGGCGCCCTCGATGGAGGTCAGGCACTCTTTCAGCGCGGTTTCGGTGTTGGCCATGACTTTCTGGTTCCTCTCAACTGTCGGTTGCGGTGCGCGCGTCGGTGGTGGTGCTGGTACGCGGCGTGCGTGCGGTTCTGGTCCGTGTGGCTGTGGTGCGGGCCGGGCGCAGGGCCTTGGCGGCGGCCTCGGCGGCGTCGACCACCTCGCCGATCCGGGCGGCGGCCCGGCGGCCCTCCAGGTGGAGCCGGCCGACGTTCACCCGGTCCTCGGCGAGCAGCGTGAGCACGGCGCTGCGGCCGGCCGCGTAGGTGGCGACATAGCCGTCCTCGCCGCGCACCAGCAGCTCCTTGAGCTCGCCCTTGCCGGTGGCGTCGGAGACCCGGACGGCGACGCCGAGCTCGGCCGCGGTGAGCGCGGCGAGCCCCTCCGGGTCGACGCCCGGGCAGTCGTGGGCGACGACCAGGCCGTCGACCCCGGCCGCGAGGGCTCCGGTGAGCTGGGGCATCCGGGTACGTAACCGGCGCAGTTCGTCGAGGACGGCCTCTCTGTCGGAGCTGCCGGGTTCTGCCGCCATCAGCTGTCTCCTCTCGGCGGGGCGGTGCCGTTCAAAGGGCCTCCAGCGCATCCCTGAGCCTCTTCAGCAGCGCGATGTCGGGGTCGGTGACCGGGGGAAGCGGGGGCGGGACGGGCGCGGCGTTCCTCGGGGCGAGGAGTCCGGCCGCCGCCAGCCGCCGTACGTCCACCAGCGTGTGGAAGGCCGGCCGGCCCAGCTCCCGGGCGATCTGCGGGGCCGTGCGGACACCGTCCACCCGGTCCAGGACCGCCCGCTGCCGGGGGGTGACCGGCGGTGGTGCGACCGGGTCGGCGCGGATCAGCGGGGTGCCGTCGGCCGACGGGTCGGGCCAGATGCGGTGCAGCAGCTCGCGGCGGCGCAGGGTCTCGCGCTCCAGGGCGGTGACGGGGACCGCGCTCAGCGGGCTGACGGCCGCCGTGGTGCCGTACCGGAACCGGCCCGGGGTGCTGCTGGGCGCCAGCGCGAAGTACCCGGCGTCGTACAGGGCGTTGAGCCTGCACACCTCCAGGGCGCCCCTCGGCAGCAGGCCGGCGGCGAGCAGCCGGCGGATGGCGGCGGGTATGTCGTCGGTCCAGGGCCAGGCCGCCGCGTCGAGCGTGCCGCGGGCCGTGAGGAGCACGTCGAGGCCGGGGGCGAGCGGGCTCTCGGCGTGCACCACGCGGCCCTCGGCCAGGTGCAGGGTGCCGTGTTCGCGGACCAGCACACCGGTGGCCCGCTCCTCGGCGAGGCGTATCAGCATCGGGGAGAGCGCGCCGGGCGCTCTCTCCTGCAGGGCCGTCCGGTCGCGGACCGGCAGCGGCGGCGGCGTCTCGACCACGGTCATCCCAGCACCAGCCGCTCGGCCATCTCGCCGAGACGGATCCGGGCGAGGGCGAGATTGCCGTCCTCGCGGGTCAGCCACAGATGCAGGAACACGGTGGCGTCGAAGGACGTGACCACGAACCGCAGCAGGTGGTAGCTGTCCCGGTTGCTGACGATCAGGTCCTCCACCGGAGGACTCACCTCGGTGTCGTCCTCCGTGCTGAACGCCCCGTGCTCGGCGGCCAGCCGGGCCAGCTCGGCGGCCTCCGCGGCGGTGGTCTCGTGGTCACCGCCGGGCGCCTCGCCGACCGTGCCCAGGGCCAGCCCGCTGGTCCAGTCGACCAACGCGGCGCCCCGGGCCCCGGGCAGCCGCATCGCTTCAAGTAAGCACTCGTCGATTCCGGGCACCGTGGCTCCCCTCCCGCCGCGTGGCTCTCCGGTTGAGTGACGCAGACACTACGCAACGTGTGCGGGAGGGGTGAGTCGTTTGGCATTTTCCAGTGGAACATGCGCCCGGCAGACTAGTGTTGGTCAACTGAGCTGCGTTTCGCACCAGTTGATCCGTGCTGTCCGAGGTGTCTCAACGGCTTCCGGTTGCGTGCAGGGTGGTGAGCGCGTCGACGTGCGCCCCTCCGGATTCGGCCACGACCTCGGCGACCGTCTGCGGCTCCCGTACGACGGCGAACGCCACGCCCCCGCCGCCGTCCGGCGCGAAGCCGTAAACCCCGGGCCGGGCAAGGGAGTTGTAGGAGTAGTGGCTGCCGAAGTAGTACGCCCCGGTGTCCAGCGCCGCCGCGAGGTCGCCCTGCTCCAGCGGCGGCAGCAGACGCCCCTCGGCGAGCAGGTCGCCCGCGAAACAGGCCGGCCCCGCCACGTCCTGCACCACCGGCGCCCCCTCCTTGGGTCGCCCCTTCGCGTCGTACGCGGCGATCCGGAGCGGCCACGCCCCCGGCACGTACACCGTCCGCGGCGCCACCTGCACCCCCGCGTGCGTCACCGCGATCCGCCGCCCGCCGGAGCTCTTCGCGTACTCCACCCGGGCCACCACCGTGCCGTGCCGGGCCAGCAGCGACCGCCCGAACTCCGTCACAAGCCCGTACCGCCCGTCGAACAGCCCCGGCACCGCCTCGGCCAGCAGCCGCGCGTACTGCGCGAACGTCGGCTCCGTCGCCTCCGACGCGAAGTTGACCGAAAGCCCGCCCCCGATGTCGAGGGTGTCGACCTGCCGCCGCCCGGCCCGCGCGTTGATCTCCTCGGCCAGCGCGTACGTCTCCGCCACGCCCCGCGCCAGCAGCGACAGCGAGATCCCCTGCGACCCGGTGTGCGCATGCAGCCGCGTCAGCCACGGCCGCTCCGTGAACGCCTGTACGACCCACTCCCGGGCCCCCTCGTCCCGCAGCCCCACCCCGAACTTCGAGGTCGCGGTCGCGGTGGAGGTGGCCCCGATCGTCCCGGCCCCGATCTGCGGGTTCACCCGGATCCCGAGCGGCGAGGAGGTGCCGCCCGCGCTCACGAGGGCGTCGAGGCGCCGGAGCTCCTGCGGGTTGTCCGCGTTCACCGCCACGCCCAGCGCCAGCGCCTCGCGCAGCTCCGCCGCCGTCTTCGCGGGCGCGTCGAACACGATCCGCTCCGCGGGCGTCCCGGCCGCCCGCGCCAGCGCCAGCTCGCCGGCGCTGGCCACCTCGGCGCCCAGACCGGCCTCGGCCAGCAGCCGCACCACCGGGACCAGCGGGTTCGCCTTCACCGCGAAGGCGTGCAGGATCGCGGTGCCCGGTGCCGCGACCGCCCCGAACGCCCGGCGCAGCGCCGCGGCCGACGCGCGGATGCCCGCCACGTCCAGCAGGCCTACGATCGGCGCGTCCGGCCCCAGCAGTCCCTGCTCCACCGCCGCCCGCACGGCGTCGTCCCGCCGCCCGCCCCGCTCGCCGTCGTCCCCGTTCCCGTCCCGGTATCGGTCCCTGCACCCGTCCACGACGTCCCCCGACTTGTCATCGTCCGCACCCTTGAGGCCCATACGTCCAGCGAAACATCCGGAACGCGGCCGTGCTGGCGGACCGGATGTATTGACTAGTTCTATTCAGAGAGTCAGGATGTGAATAACCGCAGGAACACTTCACTGGCCGTTGATCCCGGATCCGCTAGGAGGCAGACCATGTCAGGACCCCGCCCCGTACGAGCGCCGCGCGGTACGGAACTGAGCGCCCTGGGATGGCAGCAGGAAGCCGCCCTGCGGATGCTGCAGAACAACCTGGACCCCGAGGTCGCCGAGCACCCCGACAAGCTCGTCGTCTACGGCGGCACCGGCAAGGCCGCCCGCGACTGGCGCTCCTTCGACGCCATGGTCCGCACCCTGCGCACCCTCAAGCAGGACGAGACCATGCTGGTCCAGTCCGGCCGCCCGGTCGGCGTCATGCAGACCCACGAGTGGGCCCCGCGCGTCCTCATCGCCAACTCCAACCTCGTCGGCGACTGGGCCAACTGGGAGGAGTTCCGCCGCCTGGAGGCCCTCGGCCTCACCATGTACGGCCAGATGACCGCCGGCTCCTGGATCTACATCGGCACCCAGGGCATCCTCCAGGGCACCTACGAGACCTTCGCCGCCGTCGCCGCGAAGAAGTTCAACGGCACCCTCGCCGGGACCATCACCCTCACCGCCGGCCTCGGCGGCATGGGCGGCGCCCAGCCCCTCGCCGTCACCATGAACGACGGCGTCGCGATCTGTATCGACTGCGACCCGCGCGCCATCGAGCGCCGCATCGAGCACCGCTACCTCGACGTGAAGGCCGACAGCCTGGAGCACGCCCTCCAGCTGGCCACCGAGGCCCGGGACGCCCGCCGCCCGCTCTCCGTCGGCCTGCTGGGCAACGCCGCCGAGCTGCTGCCGCGGATGCTCGCCGAGGGCGCCCCGATCGACATCGTCACCGACCAGACCTCGGCCCACGACCCGCTGTCGTACCTGCCGGTCGGCGTCGCCTTCGAGGACATGGCCGACGCCGCCGCCAAGGACCCGGCCGGCTTCACCACCCGCGCCCGCGAGTCCATGGCCCGCCACGTCGAGGCCATGGTCGGCTTCATGGACGCCGGCGCCGAGGTCTTCGACTACGGCAACTCCATCCGCGGCGAGGCACAACTGGCCGGATACGACCGGGCGTTCGCCTTCCCCGGCTTCGTCCCCGCCTACATCCGCCCGCTCTTCTGCGAGGGCAAGGGCCCCTTCCGCTGGGCGGCCCTGTCCGGCGAGGCCTCGGACATCGCCAAGACCGACAAGGCGATCCTCGACCTGTTCCCGGAGAACGAGTCCCTCGCCCGCTGGATCAAGATGGCCCAGGAGCGGGTCCACTTCCAGGGCCTGCCCGCGCGTATCTGCTGGCTCGGCTACGGCGAGCGGGACAAGGCCGGCGACCGGTTCAACGACATGGTCGCGAGCGGCGAGCTGGCCGCGCCGCTGGCCATCGGCCGCGACCACCTCGACTGCGGCTCCGTCGCCTCCCCCTACCGCGAGACCGAGGCCATGCTGGACGGCTCCGACGCGATCGCCGACTGGCCGCTGCTGAACGCGATGGTCAACGTGGCGTCGGGCGCGTCCTGGGTCTCCATCCACCACGGCGGCGGGGTCGGCATGGGCCGGTCCATCCACGCCGGGCAGGTGACCGTCGCCGACGGTACGAAGCTCGCCGGCGAGAAGATCCGCCGGGTGCTGACCAACGACCCCGGGATGGGTGTCATCCGGCACGTGGACGCGGGGTACGACATCGCGGAGTCGGTCGCGGAGGAGCGGGGCGTGCGGGTGCCGATGCGCGAGGGCGAGTCGGCGTGACGAACGGGGACTCTTCGGTGGGGGCCGAGCTCTCGTCGCCGGGTGCGGGTGCGGGTGCGGGTGCGGCTGTGGGCAGTCGTTCCGCCCTGCGGAACGACTGCCCACAGCCTGGTGTACAGCCTGGACAGGGTTCGGGGAGTAGCGCGGCCTCCTTCCATTCCATGTGGCGGGAGCTGCTTCCCGTCGGCCGGCACGCCGACTCCCGGGGCTACCGGCGGTTCGCCTGGACCGGGGCCGACGGTGAGTGCCGGGCGTGGTTCCGGGAGCAGGCCGAGGGGCGCGGGCTGGCGTACGAGGTCGACCGGAACGGGAACCAGTGGGCCTGGCTCGGGGACCCGGCGGCCGGGGACGCCGTCGTCACCGGCTCGCACCTGGACTCCGTGCCGGACGGCGGCGCCTTCGACGGCCCCCTCGGCGTCGTGTCCTCCTTCGCCGCGCTCGACGAACTCCGGGGGAGGGGAGCCGCGTTCACCCGGCCCCTCGCCATCGTCAACTTCGGCGACGAGGAGGGCGCCCGGTTCGGGCTCGCCTGCGTCGGGTCCCGGCTGACCGCGGGGCACCTGACCGTCGAGCAGGCCCACCGGCTCACCGACGGCGACGGCATCACGCTCCCGCAGGCCATGGAGGCCGCCGGCTACGACCCCGACGCCATCGGGCCCGACCCCGAACGGCTCGCCCGCATCGGCGCCTTCGTCGAACTGCACGTCGAACAGGGCCGGGCGCTGGACCTGTCCGGCGACCGCGTCGGCATCGCGAGTGCCATCTGGCCGCACGGACGCTGGCGGTTCGACTTCCGCGGCGAGGCCAACCACGCCGGCACGACGCGGCTGGTGGACCGGCGCGACCCCATGCTGTCGTACGCCGAGACCGTGCTCGCCGCCCGCCGCGAGGCCGAACTCGCCGGTGCCGTCGCCACCTTCGGCAAGATCGCCGTCGAGCCGAACGGCGTCAACGCCATCCCCTCCCTGGTGCGCGGCTGGCTCGACTCCCGCGCCGCCGACCAGGCCACCCTCGACACCGTCGTCGGCGGCATCGAGAAGGCGGCCCGGGAGTACGCGGAGGCGCACGGCATCGACCTGGACGTGGTCCGCGAGTCGTTCACGCCGGTCGTGGAGTTCGACCACGCCCTGCGCGACGAGCTGGGCCGCATCCTCGGCCGCGACACCGGTCTCACCGTGCCCGTCCTCGGCACCGGTGCCGGACACGACGCCGGGATCCTCTCGGGGAGCATCCCGACCGCCATGCTGTTCGTGCGCAACCCCACCGGCGTCTCGCACTCCCCGGCCGAGTTCGCGGCCGAGGACGACTGCGTGGCCGGGGTGAGCGCACTCGCCGACGTACTGGAAGGGCTGGCCTGCGCGTGACGACACGGACGACGTACTGGTTGGAGCACGCCTGGCTGGACACGCACGTCGAGCCGGGCGTCGCCGTGGAGGTGGCCGACGGCCGGATCACGGCGGTGCGGACCGAGGTGCCGGTGCCGCCGCCGGGCGCCGAGGTGCTGCGCGGCCTCACCCTGCCCGGCCTGGCCAACGCCCACTCGCACGCCTTCCACCGCGCCCTGCGCGGCACCGTCCAGGTCGGCTCGGGGACCTTCTGGACCTGGCGCGAGCTGATGTACACCTTCGCCGACGAGCTGACCCCGGAGACCTACCACGCACTCGCCCGCGCGGTGTACGCCGAGATGGCGCTGGCGGGCGTCTCCTGCGTCGGCGAGTTCCACTACGTCCACCACGCCCCCGGCGGCACCCGGTACGCCGACCCCAACGCCATGGGCGAGGCGCTGATCGCGGCGGCGGCCGACGCCGGTATCCGCATCACCCTCCTCGACACCGCCTATCTCTCCTCCGGCTTCGGCGAGCCGCCCAACGCCCACCAGCGACGCTTCTCCGACGGCAGCGCGGAGTCCTGGGCCGAACGGTGTTCAGTTCTCAAGGAACGGGATCACGCACGGATCGGGGCGGCCATCCACTCGGTACGGGCCGTGCCCGCCGGGCAGCTGGCGACCGTGGCCGGCTGGGCCGAGGAGCGGCGGGCCCCGCTGCACGTCCACCTGTCCGAGCAGACGGCGGAGAACGACGCCTGCCTGGCCGCCCACGGCCGCACGCCCACCCGGCTGCTCGCCGACCACGGCGTCCTCGGCCCGCGCACCACCGGCGTCCACAACACCCACCTCACGGACGAGGACATCGCCCTGCTCGGCGGCTCCGGCACCGGCACCTGCATGTGCCCGACCACCGAGCGCGACCTGGCCGACGGCATCGGACCGGCCGTCGCCCTGCAGCACGCCGGCTCCCCGCTCTCCCTCGGCTCCGACAGCCACGCCGTCATCGACCTGCTCGAAGAGGCGCGCGCGATGGAGCTGAACGAGCGGCTGCGCACCCGCACCCGGGGCCACTGGACGGCCGCCGCCCTGCTGCGCGCCGCCTCCGCCGACGGCCACGCCGCCCTCGGCTGGCAGGACGCGGGCAGCATCGAGACCGGCATGCTCGCCGACCTCACGACGATCGCGCTGGACTCCGTCAGAACGGCGGGGCCGGTACCGCGACTCGGCGCCGAGACGGCCGTATTCGCCGCGACGGCGGCCGACGTACGGCACACGGTCGTCGGCGGCCGTCATGTCGTACGCGACGGCGCGCACACCCTCGTCCCCGACGTGCCGCAGGCCCTCGCGCGGGCCGTCGAGGCCCTCCGCACCTGACGACCAGCCCCCACAAGGACTCCGACGAGGCCATCATGAGCAGCAGCACCGCCATCACCAACATCGCCACGCTGGTCACCAACGACCCCTCCCTCGGTGACAACTCCCCTCTCGGTCTGATCCAGGACGCGGCCGTCGTCATCGACGGCGACCGTGTCGTGTGGACCGGTGAATCCAGCAAAGCACCCGCCACTGACAATCGGGTCGACGCGGGCGGCCGGGCGGTGCTGCCGGGCTTCGTGGACTCCCACTCCCACCTGGTCTTCGCGGGCGACCGCACCCAGGAGTTCAACGCCCGCATGTCCGGCCGCTCCTACACGGCGGGCGGCATCCGCACGACCGTCGCGGCCACCCGCGCCGCCACGGACGAGGAACTGGAGCGGAACCTCACGCACTACCTCGCCGAGGCCCTCCGCCAGGGCACCACGACCTTCGAGACGAAGTCCGGCTACGGCCTGACGGTCGCCGACGAGTCCCGCGCCCTGCGCATCGCGGCCCGGCACACCGACGAAGTGACGTACCTGGGCGCCCACATCGTCTCGCCCGACCACGCCGACGACCCGGCCGCCTACGTCGACCTCGTCACCGGCGAGATGCTCGACGCCTGCGCCCCCTACGCCCGCTGGATCGACGTCTTCTGCGAGAAGGGCGCCTTCGACGGCGACCAGGCCCGGACGATCCTCACCGCGGGCAAGGCCAAGGGGCTGACCCCGCGCATCCACGCCAACCAGCTCTCCTACGGCCCCGGCGTCCAGCTCGCCGTGGAACTCGACGCGGCCAGCGCCGACCACTGCACCCACCTGACGCCCGAGGACGTGGACGCGCTCGCCAACAGCGGGACCGTCGCCACCCTGCTCCCCGGCGCCGAGTTCTCCACCCGCGCCGAATGGCCCGACGCCCGCCGCCTCCTCGACGCCGGCGCGACGGTCGCCCTCTCCACCGACTGCAACCCCGGCTCGTCCTTCACCTCCTCCGTCCCCTTCTGCATCGCCCTGGCCGTCCGGGACATGCACATGACCCCCGACGAGGCGGTCTGGTCGGCGACGGCAGGCGGCGCGGCAGCCCTCCGCAGGACCGACATCGGCCGCCTGACCCCCGGCGCCCACGCCGACCTGCTCCTGCTGGACGCCCCGAGCCACGTCCACCTCGCCTACCGGCCCGGGGTGCCGCTGGTCGGCGGGGTGTGGCGGAAGGGCGTCCGGGTCGTCGGCTGAGTCAGCCTGCCCCCGCCCGCCAGCGCTGGCCCGTGCCGTCGTTCACCGGGGTCAGGGAGAGCTGGTCGGCGCCGGTCGGGGTGAGGGCCGTTTCGAGGGCTATCTCGGGGCGGATCTCGCCGTCGGGGGTCACGGTGAAGCGGAGGTTGTCGCCGTGGTCGCCGTCCACCGAGTCGCAGCTCCAGATGCCGACGCCCTTGTCGACCGAACCCCGGCTGTCCAGGCAGAAGTCGGGGTCCGCGGCGGACTGCAGGACGCCCCGGGACTCGTCGACGCGCCAGCGCTGGGTGTCGGAGCCGGAGCAGGGGGCCGTGACGACGTCGGTGCCGTTGTCGAAGTCGGCGTCCTGGACGTCCAGGCAGCGGGCGGTGGCGAGGTTCACGACCTGGGCGTAGGACGTGCCCGGGGGCTTGGGGGTGGGGCTGGGGGAGGGGGTCGGACGGGCGGACCGGGTGGGGGTATGTGACATAGCACTGGCGCTGGGCGTGGGGGTGGGTGAGACACGGGACGGCCCCGGCGAGACGGTCGCCGTCGCCGTCACGGTCACCTGGGTGCTCGGGGCCGGTGGGGTGGCCGCGGCCGGGTCCGGGGTCCCCGTGTCCTGGTGGGTCACGAGGAACAGCAGCAGCGGCACGAGGGCCACGCCCAGCGCCGTGGAGGTCAGGAGCAGGCGCCGGGACGGCATGCGGCGCTGCCGGTGCGGGCCGGGGGCGGCGGGCGGCGCCGGTGGTGGAGTCGGATCGTGGCGTGCGTACGCCGTGCCGGCCCACGGCAGCAGGCCCTCGGCCAGGGTCTCGCGGGGACTGTCCCGGAGCGCGGTGAGGTCCTCGAACGCGGCCGTGCAGTGCGGGCAGTGGGCCATGTGCGCGTGCAGGTCGGGGCTGTGCCGGGGGTTCTCCGGGCGGACCGACTCCTCGATCAGGCGGCGGAAGTCCGCGCAGCGCGGGTCGTCCGAGGCGGCCAGGCGGGCGCGCAGGCAGGCCTGGGCCAGGGACTGGAGGGCGGGCGGGGTGTCGTACCGGACGTCCTCGGGGGTCAGGCCGAGGTAGGTGGCGGTCCGCTCGGCGGGCTCCTGGTCCAGGACGCCGTACCAGATCAGGCCCTGGGTGCGGGACGGCAGGGACTGGAACGCCGGGAGCAGGGGCGGGGTCGGGCCGCCGGGGACGCCCGAGGAGTTCAGGACCAGCAGGAGGGTGGGGTCGAGGGCGGCGGAGTTCTCGTCGCCGGACCAGCCGGCGGCCAGCCGGGCGGTGAGCAGGAGCAGGTGGTGGCGGAGGGGGACGACCGGCTCGGCGCCGCGCGCGATGTCGCGGGCGGCGGTGGTGAAGGTCTGCGCGGTGAGCCGGCGGGCCGCCGCGTCGCCGGCCGAGCAGAGGCGGGCGTAGCCGAGGACCGCCGGGTGGTGGCGGGCCCGGAGTTCCTGGAGAGCGGGGTAGGCGGTGGCGGTGGGGGTGCGCAGGAGCTCGGTCAGGCGTGTGTCCGAGGGCGGACCGCCCTCGATGTCCTCGACCATCGTGCACCCCTTCTCGCGGGCCGTCCTTCCTGACGTACCGGCCAGTTTGGGGTGTGACTCGCGGTATCGGGGGAGCTTTGGCCAAAGACGTCACGGACCGGGGCCGGGGCGGGGGCGAAGGAGGGCGGGGGATCCCCGTCGCCCCGGCGGTGCGGCGGTCCGGCCGGGGTCATTCCTCCACTGTCAGGGCCCTGCGCAGCTGCACGAGCGTGCGGGACAACAGCCGGGAGACGTGCATCTGGGAGATCCCGAGCTCGTCGCCGATCTCCGACTGGGTCATGCCCGCGACGAAACGGAGGGAGAGGATGGTGCGGTCCCTGGCCGGGAGTTCGGCGATGAGGGGCTTGAGGGACTCGATGTACTCGATGCCCTCCAGGCCGTGGTCCTCGTAGCCGATGCGGTCCGCCAGGGCGCCCTCGGACTCGTCCTCCTCGGGCTGCGCGTCCAGGGAGGAGGCGGTGTAGGCGTTGGACGCCGCCATGCCCTCGACGACCTCCTCGTCGGACAGGCCGAGGCGTTCCGCGAGTTCCGTGACGGTGGGGGCGCGGTCCAGCTTCTGGGCCAGTTCGTCGCCCGCCTTGGCGAGGTCGAGGCGGAGCTCCTGGAGGCGGCGCGGGACGCGTACCGACCACGACGTGTCGCGGAAGAAGCGCTTGATCTCGCCGATGATCGTGGGCATCGCGAAGGTGGGGAACTCGACGCCGCGGGAGAGTTCGAAGCGGTCGATCGCCTTGATCAGGCCGATGGTGCCGACCTGGATGATGTCCTCCATCGGCTCGCTGCGGGAGCGGAAGCGGGAGGCGGCGAACTTGACCAGCGCGAGGTTCAGCTCGACGAGGGTGTTGCGGACGTACGAATATTCGTGCGTGCCTTCCTCCAGCGACTCCAGCCGCTCGAAGAGGGTCTTGGACAGGGCTCGCGCGTCGACCGCGTCGACCTCGTCGTACGGGGGGATCTCCGGAAGTCCGAGTTCCGCGAAGAATCCCTCGATGGCATCCAGTTGTTCCGGTGGGGGTGTCGACGTCGCCGTGTGGGCGTGCGAGGCGTCGAGCCGGGGTGACATGGTGTCCTCCATCGTTCTCGGCAATGAGGCTGCCGGAGCCGTGCGTGCACTGCGGTGTGCGGCGCCTCCAAAGCCGGCCGTGTCGGTTACGAGTCCCTGCCTGTACGTGTCCCTACTAGCCCTACCCGCTCCGGCGAGCCGGTCGCAAGTCCGTTCTATTAGGGTTTGTCCTGTTCTGAGAGGTTGTTCGGGTGTCGGGTTGCGTGCAGAAGGCGTAATGTTCGAGGGCGTCGGCACGGCGTTCGGGCGGACATCGGTGGGCATCGTCGGGCAACGGCCGGACGGTGGCAAAAGCGGTCACGACCTCGGGAGAGAGACGGCAATGGACCACGGGACGGTCGGCAGCGCACAGTCGGGCCGGCTGCTGGTGGAGGTGCGGGAAGAGCGCTCCAGCGCCGTCGTGATTCCGGCGGGTGAGCTCGATCACCACACCGCCGACCTGTTGCGCGAGCCGCTCGACGATCTCCTCGACAAGGGCTTCTCGCGCCTTGTCGTCGACTGCTCACGCCTGGAGTTCTGCGACTCCACCGGGCTGAACGTGCTGCTCGGTGCCCGGCTGCGGGCCGAGGCCGCCGGGGGCGGGGTGCACCTCGCCGGGATGCTGCCCGTCGTCGCCCGGGTCTTCGAGATCACCGGCGCCGAGGCGGTCTTCACCGTCCACGACTCCGTCGAGGCGGCGCTGGCCGACGACGACGGTGGCGGTGGGGGCGGCGCGACCGGCGGCAAGGGCTGAGCCCCGGCCGGCCCGGCGTCCGGAAACCGGGGGGTGTTCCCGTGGATCGCTCGGGCAGGAGAGATTCTGGATCTGTCGCCGCCCGGCCCGGACCGTTCGAGCCGGGCGCGCAGGCAGGTCCGTACGAACCGCAGCAACCCGATATTTTCCATGTGAACCGGTGAATCGGTGAGGTGAAGCGCTGATGAGCACCACCCGGCCTTACCCGCCGGGCGACCGCGGCCCGGAGCCCAGCGGCGCTTCGGGGATGTCCGAGGAGGCGGCGTCCGACGAGCTGCCGGCCTCGACGGGGGGTCGTCAGGTCCGCAGTCTGCGCCTCCACGGCGAGAGCGGGGTCGTACCGCTCGCCCGCGATTTCACCCGCCAGGCGCTGCACGCGTGGGGGTGGCTGCCGGCCGCGACGGCCGACCGCAGGGCCGCCGCCGAGGATGTGCTGCTCGTCGTCTCCGAACTCGTCACGAACGCGTGCCTGCATGCGGAGGGGCCGGACGAGCTGTTCCTGGCCTGCGACCGGAAGGTGATCCGGGTGGAGGTGTCCGACCGCGGGGTCGGGGAGCCGGCACCGCGGACGCCGCATCGGGCGGGCCGGCCGGGGGGGCACGGGATGTTCATCGTGCAGCGGTTGTGTCTGGACTGGGGGGTTGTGCGGACCGCCGGGGCGGCCGGGAAGACCGTGTGGGCGGAGTTGGGGGCGCCGGCGTAAGGGGGCGCCGCGTTGGTTTTCGGCTGACGGCCGGTGGGGGTTGATCGCGCAGTTCCCCGCGCCCCTTTCGGGGCGCTTCAGTCGCGGACGCTTTCAGACGTACGGGGCGCTTCTGCATCCCCACACTTCCGCCACGCCCTTTCTCTTCCCTCCTTATGAGCCCCGGCGTACCTTGACGGCCGAATCTGATACCTCGTCAGTAACGAATGGGGTGGACCGACCGTGTCGTCGTACCCGAAACGTACCGCCGTGCTCGCGTCCGCCGCCGCCCTGGCCGGATCGGCGGTGCTGCTCGCCGCCCCCGCGGCGCACGCCTCCGTCGTCAACGTCAACTACCACTGCAAGACGCCGATCGGCGACAAGAGCGCCGTCTCCCCGATCGACATCACGGGCGTCAAGAGCGGCAGCGGCTACAAGATCACGATGTCCTGGCAGAAGGGCGTCTCCTCCAGCCCCGTCGAACTCGGCAAGGGCGCGATGAACCCGAGCGCCACCATCAAACTCGGCGGCGCCGACAGCGGCACCCTGAACGTCACCGGCCCCGCCAACCAGGCCGCGATCCCCGCCAACACCCCCATAAAGATCAACGACTTGAGCGGCACCTACACCCCGGAGAAGTCCGGCAAGGTGACGTTCACGGCGGGCACGCTCACCATCAAGGCGCTCGGTACGACGACCACCTGCACCCCCACCAACAACCCCGGCCCGTCCCTCTCTCTGGACGTGACCGCGGCGGGCGGCGGTTCGAGCAGCTCCGGCAGCTCCGGCAGTTCGGGCTCGTCGTCGTCCGGCGGTACCGGCACCGACTCCGGCGGCACCCTCCCCAAGACCGGTCCCGAGGACTCGTTCGTCGCCCTCGGCACCCTCGGCGGCACCGTGCTCCTCGCGGGCGCGGCCGGCACCCTCTGGCTGACCCGGCGGAACCAGACCGTACGCCGCTGACCTCCGGGTCCGACCGCTGGAGCCGCCCATGCCGTCCGCCCAGTCCGCCGCCCGTGTCCTCGGCCTCGCCGCGCTGACCGTGCTCGCCAGCGCCCCGCGCGCGTCGGCCGCCGAGGGCTGGTCCCTCGCGCCCGCGGGCGGCGGCCGGCCGTCCTTCTACGCCGAGGGCACCCCCGGGACGGTCCTCCAGGACACCGTGTCGGTGACCAACTCCGGCCGACACCCGCTCACGTTACGGCTGTCCGGCACAGGCACAGGCACAGGCACCGGCACCGGCGCCCGCGTCCCCGTCACCTTCGCCGAGGACAGCGTGCGCGTCCCCGCCCGGACCCGTGCCGACGTCCCCTTCACCGTGACCGTCCCGGCGGGTGCCGCGCCCGGGGACCGGGTCGGCGGGCTCGTCGCCGAGGACCGCGCCGGCCGCACCGCCACCGTCCGGATCCGGCTGCGCGTCGGCGGCCCCGCGCTCTCCGCGCTGACCGTCGAACACCTCGCCGTCCACGGCGACCGCATCACGTACGAACTGGTCAACCGGGGTACGACCGTGCTCGTACCCAGGCTCGCGGTGCACGCCTACGGAGTCTTCGGCCGGGTCCTCCTGGACCGGTCCCCGCGCACCCTCCCGGTCCGCCTCGCCCCGGGCACCCGTACCCGGCTCAGCGAGCCCTGGCCCGGCCACCCCGCCCTGGACGCGGCCGATGTCCGGCTGACGGCGACGGCGGCGGGCGGCGCACGGGACACGGCGAGCACGCGGGCCCGGTTCGTGCCCTGGGACGCGGTGGCGGGGACCGCGGGCGCGCTGACGGCGGGGGCCGCCGTGACGGCCGTACGACTACGCAGGCGGCGTGCCCACCGGGCGGCCGAACCCACCTCCACGGAGGTCGAGTTGACGGGAGCGGTGAGGTGAGGGTGCGGGTGTTCCTGATGCTGACGGCGGTGTGCGCGCTGCTCCTGGCGGCGCCCATGGCGGCAGCCGCCGGCGGGCCGACCGTGAAGGTGTCCGAGTCCCAGGCGGGCACGGGCGGTTCGGTCACCGTCAGCGGCACCGGCTGGCGGCCGCACACCCTGCTGATGATGCTGGTCTGCGGTCAGTCCAGTCCGTCCCGGGGCGTGATCGGCGGCACCAACTCCTGCGCCAACGCCGACGGACGGGCCGTCACCACCGACGCGAACGGCTCCTTCGGCAAGCAGCTCCCGGTCGCCGAACCGCCGGTCCCCTGCCCGTGCGTGGTGCACGTGGCCACCGTGACCGGGGCCAGTGCCGACGCGGACGCCGCGTTCCAGGTCGCCGGACACCCCGTCAAGGCGCTGCCCCCCGCGTCCACCGGCGGTCGCCTGTCGATGCTCACCGACACCCGCCTCGACGGGTCCTCGGGCCTGCTGACCTGGTTCGGCGCGCCGCCCTCCCGCACCCTCGTCTTCACCATCGGCAACGCGGGCACCTCCACCCTGAAGGACCCCGTCTTCCAGGTCGGCACCGCGCACGGCGTGTTCGCCCCCGAGTGGGACGAGCAGCAGTGGCACGGCACCCTCGCACCCGGCAAGAAGGCGGAGGTCAAACTGCCCGTCGAGCTCTCCGCCGGGGCACACGGCGACTACGCCGTCTCCCTGAGGTACGACGGCAAGGTCCTCGCCGAACAGCCCTGGGGCGTCGGCCGCCCCTGGGGCGTGACCCTGTTCTGGCTGCTGCTCTGCGTGGTCGTACCGGCGGCCGTCTTCCGGATCGGCATGGCGGTGGTGGACCGGGTACGGCCGCCCCGCGCCGGCGGCATCCGGCACCGGGGAGTGCCCCGCCCGGTCTTCCGCGTGCCGCACCTGCGCGCCGCCCCGGAGCCCACGCCCTCGGCGGCCGCCACCACCTCGACCCTGCCGTGGTTCACGCCGGACTCCGGTCCGGGCGCGACGGGCGGCCGGCTCTCCGCACCGCACGACGACAGTTCCACGAGTCCGACGGCTCCGACGGCTCCGACGACGCCGACGAGTCCGACGACGCCGACGACTCCGACGACGAAAGGACCGACGTGATCATGCGAAGGAGAGTGACACCGGTACCGGCCAGAGCGGGCGCGGCGGCGGCCGCCCTGGTCCTCGCCGGGGCGGGCGCCCTGCTCGGCACGGCCGCGGGGACCGCCCAGGCGGCCGAGGTGTCGTACGCCACCCACTGCGTACCGCCCGCCGGGGTCGCCGACCCGATCGACGGGACCACCAAGGTCGAGATCACCGCGCCCGCCACGGCGAAGGTCGGCGACACCGTCGACATCACCTGGAAGTTCGTGCAGGCCGCGTCCAAGAACCCGGACATCATCGACCTGCCCGCGAACACGGTCCAGCCGTCCGGCACGGTCAAGGCGGCCGGCGCCCAGACCGCCGACGTCGCGATGCAGGGGCCGCGCGAGAACCCGGCGATCCCCAAGGGCGGCGACATGGTGCTGTCGAACATGACGGGCTCGCTGAAACTGACCTCGCCCGGTGAGGTGACGCTCGCACCGGACGCGTACACCGTCAACGCGTACGGGACGAACACCGTGTGCACCCCGACCGGCACGGTGGAGAAGGCGGCCACGATCGAGGTGACGGCCGGGGACGGTTCGTCGAGCGGATCGGCGTCGCCCTCGGACACCGGATCGGCCTCCCCGTCGGGCTCGGCGAGCCCGTCCGACTCGGCATCCCCTTCCGATTCGGCTTCCGCGTCCGCCTCCGACGGCACGGGCACCGGCCAGACCGACTTCACCGGCAAGGAGGTCGACATCCCCTACGCCTGCAAGACACCGATCGGCGACAAGAGCGCGACCTCGCCGGTGCAGATCAACGCCAAGAAGGACGGCGGCAGTTTCGACCTCACCGTGCAGTTCAACGGGTCGGTGATGGACAGCCCCGCCGACATCCCGGCGGACTCGGTGAAGCCGTCGATGGAGGTGGTCCTGGGCGGTGCCGACAGGGGCACGGTCCATGTGGAGGGCCCCACCAACTCCTCCGCCATCAAGTCCGGCGACCCGATCGAGATCCCGGACCTGACGGGCACGTACAAGCCGGGGGCGAGCGGCGAGTCGACGCTGTCACCGGGCGTCCTGACGGTCGAGGCCCTCGGTACGACGACCACCTGCACGCCGACGAAGACCCAGGTCTCCCTGACCCTGGACACGACGGAACAGGCGAGCGGCGCGTCGGGCAGCACGTCGACATCGGGCGGCTCGTCGAGCAGTAGCAGCAGCGGCGGCCTCGCGGAGACCGGCGACAGCAGCAACGGCGCACTCAAGGCGCTGGGCCTGGTGGCGGGAACGGCCATCCTGCTGGGCGGCGCGGTCTTCACCTTCATGCCTCGAAAGAGGACCAGGTAATTCCCTAGGGGCGCGGGGCTGTATCTGATGTGCGGCTCTGCCGCGTGGGCGCGACCAGCCCCCACGGACCGTTGGCCGACAACGCACGAGGGCCACCCCATTCAAAAGAATGGGGTGGCCCTCCGTCGGAGACGTCTAGTGAACGTCGCCCATCAGCTCGCGTACCTTCTTCCGGTACATCCACACGGCCACACCGGCCAGCACCGCCAACGCCGCCTGGAACGCGACGATCCCCGTCTTGTTCAGGTCGACACCCGCGATGGACAGCAGCCCGGTCGTCGCGTCACCCGCGGTGACCGCGAGGAACCACACGCCCATCATCTGGGACGCGTACTTCGCCGGAGCCATCTTGGTCGTGACCGACAGACCCACCGGGGACAGCATCAGCTCACCCACGGTCTGCACGAAGTAGATCCCGACCAGCCACATCGCCGCGGCCTTGTGCCCGCCGTCGGCGATCGACAGCGGCGCCAGGAACAGGAAGAACGACGCACCGATCAGCACCAGACCACCGGCGAACTTCACGGCCGTGCTCGGCTCCTTGCCGCGCCGCGCCATCGCCAGCCACGCCCAGGCGAAGACCGGCGCGAACGCCATGATCATGACCGGGTTGACGGACTGGTACCAGGAGACCGGGAAGTTCCAGCCGAAGATCGTGTTCTTGGCGGAGGCGTCGGCGAACAGGGAGACGGTCGAACCGCCCTGGTCGTAGATCATCCAGAAGACGGCGGCGGCCACGAAGAACCAGATGTAGGCGCTCATCTTGGACTGCTCGGCGCGGTCCAGGTCCTTGTCCCGCTTGATGCGACCGATGACGACGACCGGGATCACCAGACCGGCGATGGTGATCGGGACCAGCAGCCAGTTCAGGGTGTAGACGCCGGAGACACCGACGACGACGTAGAAGACCGCGGCGACGGCGGCCCAGAAGCCGGCCTTCGCCAGCGTCGCCTTCTTCTCCGCGTCGGACAGCGGGGTGGGGACGATGTCCGAACGCGAGCTCAGGTGGCGGGTGCCGAGCAGGAACTGGGCGAGACCCAGCGCCATGCCGACCGCGGCCAGCGCGAAGCCCAGGTGCCAGTTGTAGTTCTCGCCGACCGTGCCGATGACCAGCGGCGCGGCGAACGCGCCCACGTTGATGCCGATGTAGAAGAGCGTGAAGCCACCGTCACGGCGCGGGTCGTCCGGGCCCTCGTACAGGTGGCCCACCATCGTCGAGATGTTGGCCTTCAGCAGACCGGAACCTATGGCGACCAGGCCGAGGCCCGCGAAGAAGGTGCCGGAGCTGGGCAGCGCCAGCGTCAGGTGGCCGATCATGATGATCGCGCCCGCCACGGCGACCGTCTTGCGGGGACCGAGGACACGGTCGGCGAACCAGCCGCCCGGCAGGGCGAGCAGGTACACGAGCGACAGGTACACGGAGTAGATCGCCGTCGCCGTGGCCGCGCTCATGTGCAGGCCGCCGGGAGCGACCAGGTACAGCGGGAGCAGGGCCTTCATGCCGTAGTAGGAGAACCGCTCCCACATCTCGGTCATGAAGAGAGTGGCCAGTCCGCGGGGGTGGCCGAAGAAGGTCTTCTCGGAACCGGGGGTGCCCGGTCGGACCGAGTCCTTCGTCAGGCTGGACGCCATGGTCGTTCCTTGCTGGTCGGAGCACGCGGTGGGGCTGTGCGCGCCCGTGGGGGGAGCGGCCGGCACCGGCGGGTCGGACCGTCCACCCCACGCCCAGGGGGAGCCCGCCCCGGATCACGGGGCGGCGGACGGCGACCACCGGGATCCACGCCCCGTGACGCTGTGTCGCGTCCGGAGCCCGGCCAGAGGTCATTCCTTTCGAGGCTGGCAGGCCAGCCCGCACACAAAAGAGACCTTCAGCGTCAAGATGCCCACCAAAGGTCCCCGGGTGTACTACAGGCGTTCACGTCACTGTACGTCAGGACACTGCCGGATATGGAAGGACTTGAGACACGGATCACAGGTGTCGGAGGAACCTCGCACCCGGTTTCGAAGGTCCCTTCTACGATCGCACCTCGCGCCCACAGGTTCGTACCACTGTGCCCCAAGGTAAGAATCCCTGGTGCCGATCACACTCCAGTACTGCGCGTAATCGGACTACCATCACCCCATGACCCGTGTACTGCTCGCCGAGGACGACGCGTCCATCTCGGAGCCGCTGGCCCGCGCACTGCGCCGGGAAGGTTACGAGGTGGAGGTGCGCGAGGACGGACCCACCGCGCTCGACGCCGGAATGCAGGGCGGCGTCGACCTGGTCGTGCTGGACCTCGGGCTGCCCGGCATGGACGGCCTGGAGGTGGCGCGCCGGCTGCGTGCCGAGGGCCACGCCGTGCCGATCCTCATCCTGACCGCGCGGGCCGACGAGGTGGACACCGTCGTCGGCCTGGACGCGGGCGCCGACGACTACGTCACGAAGCCGTTCCGCCTCGCCGAACTGCTCGCCCGGGTGCGGGCGCTGCTCCGGCGCGGCGCCGCGGAGCCCGCGCAGCCGCCGGCCACGCACGGTGTGCGGATCGACGTCGAGTCGCACCGGGCGTGGATGGGCGACGAGGAACTCCAGCTCACCGCGAAGGAGTTCGACCTGCTGCGGGTGCTGGTGCGGGACGCGGGGCGGGTCGTCACGCGGGACCAGCTGATGCGGGAGGTCTGGGACACGACGTGGTGGTCGTCGACCAAGACGCTCGACATGCACATCTCGTGGCTGCGCAAGAAGCTCGGCGACGATGCGGCGAACCCGCGGTACATCGCTACCGTGCGTGGTGTCGGGTTCCGTTTCGAAAAGAGTTGAGTGGTGGGTGGCACATCACAGCGCGCGACCGACCGTCGTGTGTGGTTGCTCGCGCCCACGCGGCGGAGCCGCAAATGTCAGCGCCCCGCGCCCCTGACGGGGCGCTGAAATGCGGCGTCGGCTGATTCAGTCCACGTTGGCCGTCGTGCTCG
The DNA here is from genome assembly GCF_043201715.1 of Streptomyces sp. NPDC048291. Lineage (NCBI taxonomy): Bacteria > Bacillati > Actinomycetota > Actinomycetes > Kitasatosporales > Streptomycetaceae > Streptomyces > Streptomyces sp. NPDC048291. The sequence continues at coordinate 52,756 of NZ_JBICZC010000016.1, read as the reverse complement.
TCGTCATCGCCGTCTTCGGTGTCTCTCTTGTCATCGTCGAGTCGCGGACCATCAGCAACAGTGCGCAGGAACGTGTCGACTCCGAGGCGCTGCGTCTCGCCAGCATCGTCGACAGCCGGATCCTCGGGGACGAGGACGTCACCGCCGAGATACTGCGCAGCCAGGTCGGCAAGGACCAGTACGCCGTCATCCGGATCCCGGGGAAGCCGGTGATCGAGCTCGGGGCGAAGCCCGAGGGCGATGTCATCCACTACACGGCCGACGGTGAGGAAGGCGAGACGGTCACCGTCCAGGAGCCGCGCTCGACCGTGACCCGGGAGGTCGGCCGTACGCTGCTGATCATCGGGGCCGTCGCACTGCTCGCCGTGATCGCCGCCGTGCTGCTCGCGATCCGGCAGGCCAACCGGCTGGCCTCCCCGCTGACCGACCTCGCGGAGACCGCCGAGCGGCTGGGGTCCGGTGATCCGCGGCCCCGGCACAAGCGGTACGGCGTGCCCGAGCTGGACCGGGTCGCCGACGTGCTGGACTCCTCCGCCGAGCGGATCGGGCGGATGCTCACCGCCGAGCGGCGCCTCGCCGCCGACGCCTCCCACCAGCTGCGCACCCCGCTGACCGCGCTGTCCATGCGTCTGGAGGAGATCACCCTCACCGACGACCCGGACATCGTGAAGGAGGAGGCGAACGTGGCGTTGACGCAGGTGGAGCGGTTGACGGATGTGGTCGAACGGCTGCTGACGAACTCCCGCGACCCGCGCACCGGCTCCGCCGTCTCCTTCGACCTGGACGAGGTCATCCAGCAGCAGCTCGCCGAGTGGCGGCCCGCCTACCGCGGCGTGGGCCGGGCGATCGTCAGCTCCGGCAAGCGGCACCTGCGCGCGGTCGGTACGCCGGGCGCGGTGGCGCAGGTGCTGGCCGCGCTGATCGAGAACTCGCTGATGCACGGCGGCGGCACCGTCGCCCTGCGGACCAGGGTGACCGGCAACCAGGCGGTCGTCGAGGTGACCGACGAGGGTTCCGGCGTCCCCGCCGACCTGGGCAACCGCATCTTCGAGCGGACCATCAGCGGCCGGAACTCCACCGGGATCGGGCTGGCCGTCGCCCGGGACCTCGCGGAGGCCGACGGCGGCCGCCTGGAGCTGCTCCAGGCCCAGCCGCCGGTGTTCGGTCTGTTCCTGTCCCGCACCCCGCCGCCGCACAAGCCGGAGGAGGACCTGCCGATGGTCCGCTAGGACCTGCCAGGAACTGCCCGCGGTGTCGTCTCTACCGGACCCGCTGTGCGGGCTTCTCGGTGTCGGCGGCCCGCTCCAGGATGGCCTCCGCGTCGGCGACCGCCTCACGCGCCGGCAGCGTCTTGAACACCCACGTGCGGTACGACCAGAAACGGAACAGCGTCGCCACGCCGATGCCGACGAACTTGGAGACGTTGCTCTGCAGCGGGCTGTCCCAGCCGAAGCCGTAGGTGGCCAGATACAGCAGACCGTTCTCGATCACCAGGCCGACCGCGCTGAACAGCAGGAACAGGGTGAGTTCCTTGGTGCGGCCGCTCTTCTCGCGGTCCCGGTACGTCCAGTAGCGGAAGCCGAGGTAATTGAAGACGATCGCGACGACCGTCGCTATGACGCTCGCCCGCACGACCGGCAGGTCGGTGACGTGCCGGACCAGGTTGAAGACACCGAGATTGACGAGAATGCCGGCCCCGCCGACCGCGCCGAATTTGGCGACTTCGCGTACGAGCCGTTGCAGCCCCGAGGAACCACGTTCCATGGTTGTGCGGGCTCCTGTCCGTAGGTATTACGACCCAGCCACTCTAACGACCCAGTATCTCCGATGGCTGTGGATGGCGACACAGGTCGGGAAAGGCTTGGGAAGAGCTCCGGAAAGGCGCGGGAAGAGCGGGGCAAGAGACGCCGAAGCGGCGGGTAAGAGCCCAGGCCGCGGCGGCGGAAACAGGTCACCCCGGCGTGGCCGATACCCTAGGGGCGTGACGTTCCCGGTAGTCGGCATGGTCGGCGGGGGTCAGCTCGCGCGTATGACGCACGAGGCGGGCATCCCGCTGGGCATCAGGTTCAAGCTCCTCAGTGACACTCCCCAGGATTCCGCGGCCCAGGTGGTGAGCGATGTCGTCGTCGGCGACTACCGCGACCTGGAGACGCTGCGCGCGTTCGCGCGCGGCTGCGACGTGATCACCTTCGACCACGAGCACGTGCCCACCGAGCACCTGCGGGCCCTGGAGGCGGACGGCATCCCCGTGCGCCCCGGCCCGGACGCGCTGGTGCACGCCCAGGACAAGGGCGTGATGCGCGCGAAGCTCACGGAGATCGGCGTGCCGTGCCCGCGGCACCGGATCGTGGCCGACCAGGAGGACGTGGTCCGGTTCGCGGCCGAGGGCGACGGCTTCCCCGTCGTCCTGAAGACCGTGCGCGGCGGCTACGACGGCAAGGGCGTGTGGGTCGTCGAGACCGCGGAGGAGGCCACCGACCCCTTCCGGGCCGGCGTGCCGGTCCTCGCCGAGGAGAAGGTCGACTACGTCCGCGAGCTCGCCGCCAACGTCGTACGCTCCCCGCACGGCCAGGCCGTCGCCTATCCGGTGGTCGAGTCGCAGCAGGTCAACGGCGTCTGCGACACCGTGATCGCGCCCGCCCCCGACCTGGACGAGTCGCTCGCCCTGCAGGCCGAGGAGATGGCCCTGCGGATCGCCAAGGAACTGGGCGTGGTCGGCCACCTGGCCGTCGAGCTGTTCCAGACCCGCGACGGCCGCATCCTCGTCAACGAACTGGCGATGCGCCCGCACAACTCCGGCCACTGGAGCCAGGACGGCGCCATCACCAGCCAGTTCGCCAACCACGTGCGGGCCGTCCTCGACCTGCCCCTGGGCGACCCGCGGCCCCGCGCCAGGTGGACGGTCATGGTCAACGTCCTGGGCGGCGACTACCCGGACATGTACTCCGCGTACCTGCACTGCATGGCCCGCGACCCGAAACTGAAGATCCACATGTACGGCAAGGACGTGAAGCCCGGCCGCAAGGTCGGCCACGTCAACACCTACGGCGACGACCTGGACGACGTTCTCGAGCGCGCACGTCACGCTGCCGGCTACCTGAGAGGCACGATCACCGAATGAGCACCGCCGTTGGCCCCGTCGTGGGCATCGTGATGGGATCCGACTCCGACTGGCCCGTCATGGAGGCCGCCGCCCAGGCCCTCGACGAGTTCGAGATCGCGTACGAGGTGGACGTCGTCTCCGCGCACCGCATGCCGCGCGAGATGGTGACGTACGGCGAGCGGGCCGCCGAGCGCGGCCTGAAGGTGATCATCGCGGGTGCGGGCGGCGCCGCCCACCTCCCGGGCATGCTCGCCTCCGTCACCCCCCTCCCGGTCATCGGCGTACCGGTCCCGCTGAAGTACCTCGACGGCATGGACAGCCTGCTGTCCATCGTGCAGATGCCGGCCGGCGTCCCGGTCGCCACCGTCTCCGTCGCCGGTGCCCGCAACGCGGGCCTGCTGGCCGCCCGCATCCTCGCCGCCCACGACGAGGAACTGCTGCAACGGATGCGCGACTTCCAGCAGGACCTCAACGACCAGGCCACCGAGAAGGGCAAGCGGCTGCGGGCCAAGGTCGAGGGCTCCAACGGCTTCGGCTTCGGCAAGTAGGACTCCGGGAAGTAACACGCAATGACGTCCCTCGATGAAGCCCGGTCCCTGCTGCGCGAGTTCCCGGTCGTCGACGGCCACAACGACCTGCCGTACGCACTGCGCGAGCAGGTCCGCTACGACCTCGACGCCCGTGACATCGCCGCTCACCAGAACGCCCACCTGCACACCGACATCCCGCGGCTGCGGGAGGGCGGGGTCGGTGCGCAGTACTGGTCGGTGTACGTCCGCTCGGACCTGCCGGGCGCCGTCCCGGCCACCCTCGAACAGATCGACTGCGTACGGCAGCTGATCGCCCGTTACCCGGCCGACCTGCGGGCCGCGCTGACCGCCGCCGACATGGAGGCGGCGCGCGCCGAGGGCCGCATCGCCTCCCTGATGGGCGCGGAGGGCGGCCACTCCATCGACAACTCGCTGGGCACCCTGCGCGGCCTGTACGAGCTGGGCGTGCGCTACATGACGCTCACCCACAACGACAACAACGACTGGGCGGACTCGGCGACCGACGAGCCGAACGTCGGCGGCCTGTCGGCCTTCGGCCGCGAGGTCGTACGGGAGATGAACCGGCTGGGCATGCTGGTCGACCTCTCCCACGTGGCGGCCACCACCATGCGGGCCGCCCTCGACACGACCGCCGCCCCGGTGATCTTCTCCCACTCCTCCTCCCGGGCGGTCTGCGACCACCCCCGCAACATCCCGGACGACGTCCTCGAACGCCTGCCCGGCAACGGCGGCATGGCGATGGTGACGTTCGTGCCGAAGTTCGTGCTCCAGGCGGCGGTCGACTGGACGGCGGCGGCCGACGACAACATGCGCGCCCACGGCTTCCACCACCTCGACACCACCGAGGCGGCGATGAAGGTCCACCGGGCCTTCGAGGAGACCACCCCGCGCCCGGTCGCCACCACCGCCACGGTCGCCGACCACCTCGACCACATGCGCGAGGTCGCCGGCATCGACCACCTCGGCATCGGCGGCGACTACGACGGCACGGCCTTCACCCCCGACGGCCTGAACGACGTCTCCGGCTACCCCAACCTCGTCGCCGAGCTCCTCGACCGCGGCTGGTCCAGGCCCGACCTGGCGAAGCTGACCTGGCAGAACGCGGTCCGGGTGCTGGGCGCGGCGGAGGACGTGGCCCGCGGCCTTCAGGAGACGCGGCGGCCGTCCCACGCGACGATCGCCGACCTCGACGGCTGAGGCGGTCTGCGAGGGCCGTCCGTAAGGGCCGTCCATGAGGGCCGTCCATGAGGGCTGTCCGCATGGGCCGGGCGTTCGGGGCGTACCCCCGAACGCCCCGTCCACCAGGAACCCTCCCGGTCTGCCGTGCGACGGTGAGCTACAGCCCCTTCACGACGTAGCTCAGGACGACGTACGGAGCCCTTCATGGCCGACCTCCAGCACGACATCCACACCACGACCGAGGTCGGCAGGGAGGACTACCTCCCGGACGACCCGTTCCCGCTGGAATCCGGCTCCGCGTTCCTGGAGCGGGCCCACGCGCTGCTGGAGGCGCATCCGGTCGCGGACGGCTACAGCGGGCTGCCCCGGGCGCTCGGGGCGCTGCCCTGGTACGACCTGGAGCTGGGCGAGACGGCCGTGGACACGGACGTGCCCCGGCTGCGCGAGGGGCACGTGGGCGCGCTGTTCTGGTCGCTGGACCTGCCGGCGCAGGAGTGGGGCGACCGGGCCGTGGGGGCCACCCTGGAGCAGCTGGACCTGGTACGCCGGGTGGTCGAGATGCACCCGGAGGGGCTCCGCCTGGTGCGCACCGCCGGCCAGGTCATCGACGCCCGCAACTGCGGCCGCGTCGCCGTCGTCCTCGGCCCTGCCTCCGCCGCCGCCGTCGGCGACTCCCTCGGCATCCTGCGGGTCCTGCAGTCCCTGGGGCTGCGCGTGCTCTCCCTGGCGGGTGCCGCCTGGGCGGGGGAGGCGGGGCTGACCCGGTTCGGCGAGGAGGTGGTCCGGGAGATGAACCGGCTCGGGGTGCTCGCCGACCTGTCCGGTGCCCCGGAGGCGGCTCTCGCCCGGGCGCTGGCGCTCTCCAAGACCCCGGTCCTGTGCACCCGCTCCGCCGCCGCGGCCGTCCGCCCGCATCCCGCCAACCTCTCCGACGAGCTGCTCGGGCAGCTGAGGGAGCACAAGGGCGTCTGCATGGTGCCGCTGGCCGCCGAGCAGACCGGGCCGACCGTCCCGGACGTCGCCGACCACCTCGACCACGTCCGGGTGGTCGCGGGCCCCGAGTGCGTCGCCCTGTCGGGCACCTACGACTCAGGCGTCGCGCACCCCCGCGACCTCGACGACACCTCCGGCTACCCCCACCTGATCGCCGAGCTGCTCCGACGCGGCTGGTCGGAGATCGAACTGTCCCTGCTGACCTGGGGCAACGTCCAGCGGGCGCTGCGCAGCGCCGACTTCACCGCCCGCGCGACCCAGCGCCGCAGGGAGCCGAACCCGCCCCGCCCGGCCGACACCGAGGCCTGATCGGCCGGTCTCGTCACCCGGTCTCGTCACCCGGTCTCGTCACCCGGTCTCGTCACCCGGTCTCGTCACCCGGTCGTGTCACCTGGTCGTGTCAGCCGGTCGTGTCAGCCGGTCGTGTCAGCCGGTCCGATCAGCCGGTCCGATCAGTCGATCCGGCACAGGCAGAAGGGATGGCCGGCCGGGTCGGCGAAGACCCGGAAGTCCTCCGCCACGGGGTCCTCCTCGCGCCGCAGCAGCCGCGCCCCCAGCGCCAGCGCCTTCTTCTCCGCCGCGTCGACGTCCTCCCACGTCGGACCCGCGTCGAAGTCGAGATGGAACTGCTGCGAGTTGTGGTCAGCCCGCGGCCACTCCGGCGGGACGTACCCCTCCGCCAGCTGGAAGCCCAGCCGCAGCCCGTCCGGCAGCCGCAGCACCACCCAGTCGTCCTCCTCGGCCACCAGGGTGCCCCCGACGAGGGCCGCGTAGAAGGCGGCCAGCGCGTGCGGGTCGGGACAGTCGATCACTACGTTGCGCAAACGGGTGACGGACGCCATCAGCACTCCCTCTCTCTCGACGGGCACAGGTCGCTCAACAGGCACAGAGGCAGAACGGGTGCCCGGCCGGGTCGGCGTACACCCGGAAACTGCGTTCCCGGTCCGCCGCGTCCAGCGGCTTCGCGCCCAGCTCCAGCACCCCCTTCTCGGCCGCGTCCAGGTCGTCCACCGTCAGGTCCAGGTGGAACTGCTGCGAGTCCTCGGGCGCGGGCCACCGCGGCGCCACGAATCCGGGCGCCCGCTGGAACGCCAGCGCCTGCCCGCCGGGCACCGCCAGGTCCACCCAGTCCCCGTCCTCCTCGACGGTGCCGCCCAGCACGCCGGCGTAGAAACCGGCCAGCGCGGACGGGTCGGGACAGTCCAGGACGACGACACCGAGCTTGGCGAGAGCCATGACTTCCTCCTCGAAGTGGGAGTTACCTCTAAAGCCGTTCAACCAGTAACTTCGGTTACCGCATGGTCCCGCAGCAGAGGTAACGTCGCAACCGGATTTCGGAGGTGACTTGCAGGGATGAGTGAGAGATCGCCCGCGCCGGGCGGCCTGGCCCTGGTCGAGGCACTGGTGAACACCCTGGACCTCGAATCGGGCGCCGACGCGCTCGACACGGCGGACGGCAGGGCACGCCTCGGCATCACGGAGGCCGACCTCTCACCTGCGCGCGCCCTCCGTGAATCCCTGCGCGCCACCCTTCTCGCGCATGCCGGGTACCCCCCGCACCAGGAGGTCGCGCCACTGGGCGAACTGCTCGCGCAGGCCCCCCTGCACGTCGCCGTCGACCCCGCCGACGGCTCGGCGACCCTCGCCCCCGCCGACCCCGCCCCGCTGCTCTCCCGCGTAGCCGTGGCCGTCGCCACCGCCGCGATCGAGGGCACCTGGACCCGCCTCAAGGCCTGCGAGGCCGACACCTGTCACTGGGCGTTCTACGACCGCAGCCCGGCCGGCCGCGGTCGCTGGTGCTCGATGCAGGTGTGCGGGGCGCGTGCCAAGATGCGCCGGTACCGGGCCAAGGACCGGTAAGCCACAGCCTGTTCACCGGAAAAGCGTGTGCCGGGTGGTGCAGAATGCAACAAGACACCGGTTCGGCCGACTGAGCCTCGGCCGAACCGGTGTCGTCCGGTTCCATCGATCGCCCTGGGCATGAGCGCCCCGTAAGGGGCGCGGGGCTGTATTGAATATGCGGCTACCGCCGCGTGGGCGCGACCAGCCCCCACCCACCCGCAGCCCTACGCGGTCGGCCGCCCCATGGCGCGATACGTCCACCCGGCCCGCCGCCAGTGCTCCGGCTCCAGCGCGTTCCGCCCGTCGAGGATGACCTTCTCCGCGGCCACCCCTCCCAGCACCGCCGGGTCCAGCTCCCGGAACTCCCGCCACTCCGTCAGGTGCAGCACGACATGCGCCCCCCGCACGGCCTCCAGCGCGGTCTCCGCGTAGCCGAGCGTCGGGAACAGCCGCCGCGCGTTGTCCATGCCCTTCGGGTCGTACACCGTCACCTGGCCGCCCTGCAGATGGATCTGCCCGGCGACGTTCAGCGCCGGCGAGTCCCGGACGTCGTCCGAGTCCGGCTTGAACGTCGCGCCGAGCACCGCGACCCGCTTCCCGAGGAACGACCCGCCGCCGAGCGCGTCCCGGGCCATCTCGACCATCTGGCCCCGGCGCCGCATGTTGATGGAGTCGATCTCGCGCAGGAAGGTCAGCGCCTGGTCGGCACCGAGCTCACCGGCCCGCGCCATGAACGCCCGGATGTCCTTCGGCAGGCAGCCGCCGCCGAACCCGATCCCGGCCCGCAGGAACTTCTTCCCGATCCGGTCGTCGTGCCCGATCGCCTCGGCCAGCTTGGCGACGTCACCGCCCGCGGCCTCGCACACCTCCGCCATCGCGTTGATGAAGGAGATCTTCGTGGCCAGGAAGGAGTTCGCCGAGGTCTTCACCAGCTCGGCCGTCGGGAAGTCGGTCACCACGAACGGCGTACCCTCGCCGACCGGCGTCGCGTACACCTCGCGCAGCAGCTTCTCGGCGCGTTCGCTGTGCACGCCGACCACGATCCGGTCGGGGTGCAGCGTGTCGCTCACGGCGAAGCCCTCGCGCAGGAACTCCGGGTTCCAGGCCAGCTCCGCATCGGCCCCGGCCGGCGCGTGCTCGGCGAGGTAGGCGGCCAGCCGTTCGGCCGAACCGACCGGCACCGTCGACTTGCCGACGACGAGCGCGGGCCCGGTCAGGTGCGGGGCCAGCGAGGCGATCGCGGAGTCGACGTACGACATGTCGCAGGCGTACTCGCCGTGCTTCTGCGGGGTGTTCACACAGACGAAGTGGACGTCGCCGAAGGCGCCCACCTCGGCCCAGTCGGTGGTGAAGCGCAGCCGCCCGGAGGAGCCCTCGAAGCCCGCCACGTGCCGGCGCAGCAGCTCGTCGAGACCCGGCTCGTACATCGGGGTCTCGCCGCGCTCCAGCATCGCGATCTTCTCGGGTACGACGTCCAGCCCGAGTACCTCGAAGCCGAGCTCCGCCATGGCCGCGGCATGCGTGGCGCCGAGATAGCCGGTGCCGATCACAGTGATCTTGAGGCTCATGGAACGCTCCAGCTCGGGGACGTGGGTGCTGCTGCGGGGCCGAGCATAACCGGGCCCCCTTGCGGGCAACTTTCCCGCTGTCGCGTACCTCACGTCACCGTTCCGTGGGCCGCGTTCTAAACTTTGAGTTACTTAACAGTAATTAGCGTCGGCACCATCTCGTCTGGAGTGAGAGACCTTGGCCGGATCGGCTGACTTCGACCTGTACCGCCCGTCCGAGGAGCACGACATGCTCCGGGACGTCGTCCGCGCGCTGGTCGAGGCGAAGATCGCCCCGTACGCCGCCGCGGTCGACGAAGAGGCCCGCTTCCCGCAGGAGGCGCTCGACGCCCTGGTCGCCAACGACCTCCAGGCCGTGCACGTCCCCGAGGAGTACGGCGGGGCCGGTGCCGACGCGCTCGCCACGGTCATCGTGATCGAGGAGGTCGCCCGCGCCTGCGTCTCCTCCTCCCTCATCCCGGCCGTGAACAAGCTGGGCTCGCTCCCGGTGATCCTCTCCGGCTCCGAGGACCTGAAGAAGAGGTACCTGACCCCGCTCGCCAAGGGCGACGCGATGTTCTCGTACTGCCTCTCCGAGCCGGAGGCGGGCTCCGACGCGGGCGGCATGACGACGAAGGCGGTCCGCGACGGCGACCACTACGTCCTCAACGGCGTGAAGCGCTGGATCACCAACGCGGGCGTCTCCGACTACTACACGGTCATGGCGGTCACCGACCCGACCAAGCGCACCAAGGGCATCTCCGCCTTCGTCGTCGAGAAGGCCGACGAGGGCGTCTCCTTCGGCGCTCCGGAGAAGAAGCTCGGCATCAAGGGCTCGCCGACCCGCGAGGTCTACCTCGACAACGTCCGCATCCCCGCCGACCGCATGATCGGCGACGAGGGCACCGGCTTCGCCACCGCGATGAAGACCCTGGACCACACCCGCATCACCATCGCCGCCCAGGCCCTCGGTGTCGCCCAGGGCGCCCTCGACTACGCCAAGGGCTACGTCCAGGAGCGCAAGCAGTTCGGCAAGCCGATCGCCGACTTCCAGGGCATCCAGTTCATGCTCGCCGACATGGCCATGAAGATCGCCGCCGCCCGCGCCCTCACCTACCAGGCCGCCGCCGCCTCCGAGCGCGGCGACGCCGACCTCACCTTCCAGGGCGCCGCCGCCAAGTGCTTCGCCTCCGACGTCGCCATGGAGGTCACCACGGACGCCGTCCAGCTCCTCGGCGGCTACGGCTACACCCGCGACTACCCCGTCGAGCGCATGATGCGCGACGCGAAGATCACCCAGATTTACGAGGGCACGAACCAAGTTCAGCGGATCGTGATGGCCCGCAACCTGCCGTAGCAGGGTTTCCCCAGGTCGGGTGCCGTCCACTGACCTGCACGGACAACACAGCCCCCGGCTCGACGCCGGGGGCTGTTGTCATACGCGGATCAGGCGGCCTCTGATGCCTCCGCCGGGTCGTCGGCGCCGGGTGCCGACATCGTTGCGACGGCGGCCCGGCCGCGCGGGCGACGAGAGCGGTGGAGCGCGCGTTCGGCTCCGGTCCCGTCGAGGGTTACCTGCGCTCAGGAGTTCGGTCACACTCGGCGCATGGGAGACGGCACCCGATGGTCGCTGGACGACGACTGGGACTGGCAGCTGCAATGCGCACGGGCTCATGACGCGTCGCTGCGTGACACGGACTCGTGGGTGCCTCCCGTCGAGGAGGAGTTGGTGCTGGCCGCCCGGGCGAGTGCGTTGAGCCGGTGGTACCCGTCCACCAGTCACAACTACCTCCGGTTTCTGGACGGCCCGGCATCGTGGGTGCCCGGAGGGCGCGACGACGTGAGGTACCTGCCGGGATCCATCTCCTTCGCGAAAGAGGGGGCGGACGGCAGCGCCGTCTTCCGGGTCTGGAGCGGAATGCTGTTGCAGACTCCTGATCCGGTGCTCGTGCTGGCCACCCCGGAGGCGACGGTCGCTGTCGAGGCCCTGGTGAAGGTCCTGATCATCGACGGCTGAAGGACCGACCGCCTCCGCGCGCCCTCTGATGGCGGAGGCGCTGACATCTCCGGCCCGATGTGCGGTGACGGCGTTGTTCGCGCAGGTCAAAGAGGTCCGTGGGGGTGCCGGTCGAGGTCGGCCGACGTCTCGTGGGGCGCCTTCTCCAGGTCAGTCCCGAATGGCGCTACCCCGCGGTCGGGCTTAGGACGGGAACCACACGGGGTCCGCCCCGGCCCCCTTCCCTCTCCCCTTCCCCTGGAGGAGCCATGACCCAGACCGGACCCATGACGGCCATGTCCAAGCAGATGCAGGACTGCGTCAACATGTGCATGGCCACGCACACGATGTGCGAGGAGACCATGAGCTCGTGCATGTCCATGGAGGGCGGCCCCGCCCACATGCGGATCATGCGCGCGCTGATGGACTGCTCCGAGATGACCCGGATGTGCGCCGACATGATGATGCGGCGCTCGCCGCTCTCGCCCGAGATGTGCGCGATGTGCGCCAAGGCCTGCGACATGTGTGCCGAGGCGTGTATGACCATGCCGGACGACCCGCAGATGAAGCGCTGCGCGGAGGCGTGTCGCCGCTGCGCCGAGATGTGCCGCTCGATGGCGGGCGTCTCCATGTGACACCCCGCTGAACCGTGTCGAGGGCACCCCCGCCGGGGCGCCCTCGACGCACCCTCCGGCACGCTTGGCCCATCGTCGGGTACGAGCGGCCGGCCGCCGGACATGCCGATGGGGAAGGGCGCCCGGCCCTTCCCCATGTGACGCCGCTCGCCGCCGGTACTGCCTAGTTGCCGGAGACGGTGACCTTCTGGTCGTTGTTCAGTTCGTCGACCAGGGTCTTCACCTTCGCCTTGTCCCAGACGAGGTTGCCGCCGGTGGAGCCGGAGATCGGCATGTTCATCGAGACGCCGTTGCCGCCGTTGACGTCCTTCATCGCGAAGAACATCGAGCCCAGGTCCCACAGGCTCATGTCCTTGTCGACGGTGAGGGAGTCCAGGCCCGCGCCGAGGGTCGGGTAGAGCTTGAAGGGGTTCAGGATCGTGCCCGGGGTGGCCACCTGGTGGGCCAGCGCCGCCAGGAACTTCTGCTGGTTCTTGGTGCGCTGGAGGTCCGACGCGGCGAAGGCGTGCCGGGTGCGGACGAAGGCGAGGGCCTCCTCACCGTTCAGGGTCTGCTTGCCCGCCTTGAAGTCGGCGCCCGAGTACTTGTCCTTGAAGCCCTTGTCGATGTCGATGGTGACCCCGCCGACCGCGTCCACGATGTTCGCGAAGCCGGCGAAGCCGATCTCGACGTAGTGGTCGATGTGCAGCCCGGTGTTGTACTCGACCGTGCGGACCAGCAGGGTCGGGCCGTCCTCGGCGTACGCGGCGTTCAGCTTGGTCTGCCGGCCGGTGCCCTTGTAGACCTTGCCGGACGTCGACCCCTGGTACGACGGGATCTCCACGTTCGAGTCACGCGGCAGCGAGATCAGGGTGTCGCCGCTGTCGCCGACGTGCAGGATCATCATCGAGTCCGTGCGCTTGCCCTCGGCGGAGCCCGTGTGCAGCTCCTTCTTCTGCGCGTCGGACAGGCCCTGGCGGCTGTCGGAGCCGACGATCAGGTAGTTGGTGCCGTCGCCGGCCGCGGGCCGGTCGATCACCTTCGACAGGTCGACGTCCCGGTGCAGCTTGGAGTCGGCCCAGAAGTAGGTCGACACCGACGTGACGATCACCACGCCGAGGACGACGATCGCCGTCCACTTGATCCGCTTGCGCCAGTTCGGAGCCGGCCGCGGTCCACGCTCCCGCGTGCCGTCGGGCCCGCCGCCCCCCGGGCCGCCGCCGTAGACCTGGCCGGTGTTGTAGCCGCTGTCGTAGCCGTCGTACCCGCCACCGCCGTCGTACCCGCCGTTGTACGACGGCTGCTGCGGGACCCCGGCGTACCCGCCGCCGCCCTGCTGCGGGGCGCCGTACGGCGGTGCCGACGGCTCTCCGCGCCGCACCTGGCGCATGACGCGGGCGCCCTCAGGCTGCGCGCCTGCGCTGCCGCGTCCGTATCCGTTGCCGCGGTTGCCGTCCGACCGCCCCTCGGGCCATTCGCTCATGGGCCCCAGTGTGCAGGCAGCGACTGTGCCTCTTACAAGGGTCGTAGGAAAATCAGGGCACCGCTGTTGCGAAGCCGACACAAATTCCGCGATTGTCGCGTCGGCATAAGGTGGGGGCCATGACAGACCAGGCCCCCGAGGCGGAATCCGACATACCCGGCAAGCCGACGTCCGCGTCCCGGACCACGCTGAGCCACATCATGACCCACGCCGACACCAACCTCCTCGGGACGGTGCACGGCGGTGTGATCATGAAGCTCGTGGACGACGCCGCGGGCGCGGTCGCCGGACGCCACTCGGGCGGTCCCGCCGTCACCGCGTCCATGGACGAGATGGCGTTCCTGGAGCCGGTCCGCGTCGGCGACCTCGTCCACGTCAAGGCTCAGGTCAACTGGACCGGCCGGACGTCGATGGAGGTGGGCGTCCGGGTCCTGGCCGAGCGCTGGAACGAGTCCACCCCCGCCACCCAGGTCGGCTCTGCCTACCTGGTCTTCGCGGCGGTCGACGCCGACGGCAAGCCGCGCCGGGTGCCGCCGGTGATGACGGAGACCGAGCGGGACCGCCGCCGCTACCAGGAGGCCCAGATCCGCAGGACCCACCGGCTGGCGCGGCGGCGCGAGATCCGGGAGCTGCGGGAGCGCAGGGCGGCGCAGGGTTTCGAGGACTGAGCGGCCCTCCCGGCGCAGCCCCTTCTCGTCCGCCCTGATCGCGGCACCGGCATGTATTCAAACGATGGCTTGACATTTCTCCAGCCATGTTCATAAAGTCAAGCGAGCGTTTGATTTAAAACCTTCGCGCGGCGAGAGGGCTGTGCGACGGGTCCTCGGATCACGAGTACGGACATGGAGAAACGCGACATGAAGCTGCTCAGCCGGAAGTCGATCACCGCCACGGCCGCGACAGCCGTCCTGGCCGGTCTTTCCATCGCCGCCGCGCCGTCGCAGGCCGCGAGTCCCGCCCACCGCGGCACGGCGGCCCACGTGGACCTGACCAACGCCGGACTGGCGAAGCTCCCGCTCACGGACCGCCACCTCACCCGGCACGAGCGGCGCAACCTCGCGGTCGTCCTGCGCGACTACTACGTGGCGGAGGGCAGCCACATCGACGTCCCGACGTTCGTCGACAGCTTCGCCGAGGACGGCGTCTTCAACGACATGGTCGCCGGCCGGGCCTACCGGGGGGATGCGCTCGGCACCGTGCTGCCCTACATGAAGGGCCTCTTCTCCGACGTCCACCGCGACCTCAAGCGCATCACCGTGAACGGCGACGTGATCAGCATCGAGCTGTCGATCGACGGCACGTTCGACGGGCAGCTGCGGACCCCGGCCGGCGTCGTCAAGGGCAACGGCAACAAGGTCGCCGCGCCGACCGCCGACTTCTGGTACCTGCACAACGGCAAGGTCGAGCAGTTCAACTGCTTCGTCGGGTACTCGAAGATGTACTCCGACATGGGCGTGGACTTCGACTGGGCCGGCGCGGTCGACAAGCACTGAGCCGCTTCCGGCGCGTGACGCCCGGCACCGCCGGCCGCGCGTCACCCGCCGTGGTCCGTCCGCCGGGTCCTGAAAGACCGTCCTGGCGGATCGTCCTAACAGACCTTCTCGTCGCCCTTGATGACGGCGGTCTCCCCCTGCGGCGCGGGCTCGTCCACCCGCACCTTCCGCACCGCCCCCTTGAAGTCCGTCCCCACCGTCACCCGCAGCACCGGCCCTTGCCCCGGCACGGCCCGCAGCTCGCTGCCCGGCAGGGCCGCCGCCAGGGACCGGGCCGAGCGGTCCCAGCGCGGGTCGAAGGAGACCACCGTCCGCTTCACGTCGCGGTGCGCCGCGGTCACCGGCCGGTGGTTCGTCGCGAAGCCCGTCGCCGCCAGCGCCGCGTCCATCCGCCGCGCCACCCCCGCCGTGGCCGTGCCGTTCTCCACCTGGACCCGGATCGTGGCCGGCGCCACCTCCACCGTCGCCGGCGGCGGCCCCTGCGGCTTCGGCGCGGCGGCGGGCGGACGCGCGGGCGCGGGCGGCGCGAGCGGCTTGTCGTCGCGCAGCGACCGGAACAGCCGGTCCGCCCCGGCCGGGTCCCACTTCAGCGTCGAGCCGATGCCCTTCACGGGGTAGGCCAGCTGCCCGATGGGGACGGTCGTGAACTCGGACGAGGACGGGGAGAAGTTGCGCATCGCCCGGCCGAGGTCCAGCAGCTCGTCCGTGCCGAAGCCCGTGTCGGCCCGCACCGACCCCAGCACCGCCCGCGTCACGTCCCGGAACCGGATCGGGTTGAGCAGCACCCCGCTCGACGTCGCCCGCTCGATCAGCGCCGCCAGGAACCGCTGCTGCCGCTTCATCCGGCCCAGGTCGCTGGCCGCGTCGACGTGCCGGGCGCGGACGTACTGCAGGGCCTGGCCGCCGCCCAGGGTGTGCGTGCCGGGGGAGAGGTTCAGGCCGGTGTAGGAGTCCTTCATCGGCACGGCGGTGCAGACCTGGACCCCGCCGAGCACGTCGACGGTCCGCATGAACGTGATGAAGTCGACCTCCAGGTAGTGGTCGATCTTCAGGTGGGTCATGTCCTCGACGGTGCGGACGGTCAGCTGCGGGCCGCCCTCCGCGTAGGCCGCGTTCAGCTTGATGGGGTGGGCCGGGTACGGGCGGTGCGTCGTCTCGTCCACGCGCGCCGGGACCTCGGCGTACGAGTCGCGCGGCAGGCTGACCACCGTCGCCCGCTCCCGGTCCGCCGAGATGTGCACGATCATGATCGTGTCGGTGCAGTGGCAGGGCGCCCCGCCCAGCCGGAACTTGCGCCGCTCCCGCTCGGTGATCTTGTCGCGGCCGTCGGTGCCGACCAGCAGCACGTTCATGCCGTGGCCGGCGGCGGGACGGTTCTTCATGTCCTTGAACGGGTCGACCCGGGCGATGTCCGCGTCCAGGCCGGCCATCACCGAGTGCCCGATCCCGGCCGACGCCAGCACCACCACCGAGAGTGTGGTCACCGCCCGCATGGCCCAGCGCGGCCGCCGGGGCCTGCTGGGTCGTACCGGCGGCCGCGGGGCCTGACGGGTGGGCTGCGGTCGGCGCTGCGGCGGGGCGGGCCGGGCGGGGGACCGGGGCGGGCTGGCGGACAAAGGACACCTCCGGACGAGGCCGTACGTGGGATCCGTGAGCACGGTAGGCCGATACGACCTTCAGCCCGCTGCACCGCCGATGCGGCGCGCACCGGTGTCCCCCGTTCGCGGTAACGTGAGCCCCCTATGAACGCCAAGCCCGACGTGCGGCACCCCGCAGTTTCTGTGATCATGCCCGTCCTCGACGAGGAGCGGCACCTGCGCGGGGCCGTCCAAGCGATCCTCGCGCAGGAGTACGCCGGCGAGCTGGAGGTCGTCATCGCCCTCGGTCCGTCCAAGGACCGCACGGACGAGATCGCCGCCGAGCTCGTGGCCGAGGACCCCCGCGTGCACACCGTCCCGAACCCGACCGGGCGCACCCCGGCCGCGCTGAACGCCGCGATCAAGGCCTCCAGACACCCGGTCGTGGTCCGCGTCGACGGCCACGGCATGCTCTCCCCGAACTACATCGCCACCGCGGTACGGCTCCTGGCGGAGACCGGCGCGATGAACGTCGGCGGCATCATGCACGCCGAGGGCGAGAACGACTGGGAGCACGCGGTCGCGGCGGCCATGACCTCGAAGATCGGCGTCGGCAACGCCGCGTTCCACACCGGCGGCGAGGCCGGCCCCGCCGACACGGTCTACCTGGGCGTCTTCCGGCGCGAGGCGCTGGAGCAACAGGGCGGCTACAACGAGGAGTTCATCCGCGCCCAGGACTGGGAGCTGAACTTCCGGATCCGCGAGGCCGGCGGCCTGATCTGGTTCTCGCCGGAGCTGAAGGTGTCGTACCGGCCGCGGCCGAGCGTGAAGGCGCTCGCCAAGCAGTACAAGGACTACGGCCGTTGGCGGCACGTCGTGGCCCGCTACCACGAGGGCTCCATCAACCTGCGCTACCTCGCCCCGCCGACGGCGCTGTGCGCGATAGCCGCCGGGATCGTGGTCGGGGCCCTGGTGACCCCCTTCGGCTTCCTGATCCCGGGCGGGTATCTCGCCGCGATCGTCGCCGGATCCCTCCCGGCCGGCAAGGGGCTGCCGCTCAAGGCGCGGCTGCGGATCCCGGTCGCCCTCGCCACCATGCACATGACGTGGGGGTACGGCTTCCTGACCAGCCCCAGGTCGCTGGCGAAGCGGGTCATCGCGTCCCGCCGGCCCGCGGTGCTCAGCCCGTCCTCCCGCTGAGCACCGCCCCTCGCGGGTTCACCAGGTGTAGTCCGGGTCGACGTGCATGCACGCCTTGGTGTCCGAGGCGTTGAGGGCGTTCGCCGACGTCGGGGTGGTGTCATCGTCGTCGGCGGCGTACTCGGTGCCCGAGCGCCAGTCGGCGCCGACGACCACCGTGACGCCGTCGACGGCGGCGGACTTCTTCACCTGGCCGGTGGGGATGCCCAGGACCTTCGCGACCCGCTGGGCGTCGCCCGCCAGGTCCGCGCCCGGGTAGCGCACCAGCGTCTCGTCCTCGCTCAGCAGCGCCGAGGTGTCGGCCGCCGCCTTCGTGAAGCCCTTGCCGACGAGCAGTTCGGTGACGGCGGCGGCCCGGCCGGTCACGGCGGACTCGCTGCCGCTCTTCGTGCCGTTCTGCACCTGTACGGCGATCTTGTCGTCGGCCGCCGCCTTGTCGGTGACCTTCGTCGTGGCCGTCGTCTTCTTCTTGTTCCTGTCCTTGCCGTCCAGCGCGACGTCCTCGCGGACCAGCCGCCACAGCTTGGCCGCGTCGGTGGGCTTGGGCAGGACGCGGTTGCCGTCGGAGGAGTACACGAACGGCATCGTCGTCATGGTGATGCGGTTCGTCGGGACCTTCTTCAGCTCCTTGCTCAGGTCGTAGAGCTTGGTGACCGAGCCGAGGCCGGTGTCGACCGTGAGCGCCTTGGTGGCCGTCTCGGCGAGTCCCAGGAGCTTGTCGGGGTTGCTGAGGGTGGCGTTGGAACGCAGCTGGCGGACCATCGAGTTCATGTACATGTGCTGGGCCTTGGTCCGGGCTATGTCGCTGCCGTCCTCGAAGCCGTAGCGGGTGCGCAGCCACTGCAGGGCCTGCTTGCCCTTGACCGAGGTGGTGCCCTTCTTCAGCTTCAGGCCGGAGCCGTGGCCGGTGGAGGTGTGCGAGTAGATGTTGGCGTCCACGCACACCGGCACCCCGCCGATCGCGTCCGCCATGGACACCACGCCGGAGAAGTCGACCATCATGAAGTGGTCGATGTGGATGTCGGTGAGCTTCTCCCAGGTGGCCACCGTGCAGCCGGGCCCGCCGCGCTCCAGCGAGGCGTTGGTCATCGTGTCGTCGGTGGCCGCGTACACCTTGCCGGTCTTGGCGTCGGTGCACTTCGGGATGGAGACCAGCGTGTCGCGGGGCATCGACACCACCGACATGTTGGTGCGGTCGGCCGACACGTGCAGCAGCATCTGGACGTCGGCGCGGGCGGCGGTGCCGATGTCCCTGGCCCCGCCCAGCTTCTGGTTCTCGGCGGTGTCCCGGGCGTCGGAGCCGATCAGCAGGATGTTCAGGGCGGTCTGACCGGCCGCGTTCGCCTTGGTCTCGGTGGCGCGGTCCTTGGAGTCCCCGATGTTCAGGGACTCCTTCTTGATGTTGCCGTTGAGGTGCTCGTAGTACAGGTATCCGGCGGTGGCGGTGCCGGCCACGGCCAGCGCGAGGACCGCGGCCGACCAGCGCACGATCCGGCGTCTGCGGCGTCTGCGGTCACCGTCCTCCGTGCCGCCTCTGCTCCGCCGGCCCCCGCCGTCCTGGGGCGTGAGAGACATGGTGTCCTCGACCGACACCACGTCGGACACCTCCCCCCGCACACTGCTGCGCACCACCTTGCCCGCCCTCCCGCTCGCACCTGCCACCGCGCCCGGAACTCCCCGGCACCTGGGCACGGCGGCAGTGTCATGCAGCGGTTTAGGAGTTACCTGTGGCTACCTGTGCGGACCTGTGCGCCCGCGCTACCAGCGATAGGGCGCGTAGACGTCCATGCACTGCTTGGTGTCCGAGCCGTTGATCGCGTCGGCGTTGTCCGGCAGGTCACCGGCCTTCGGCGCGGACTGCTTCGGGTACGCCGTCCCGTCCCGCCAGTCGGCGCCGACGACGAGCGTGACGCCCGACACATCGGTGGTCTGCCGCACCTGGCTCGTCGGGATGCCCAGCGCCTTGGCGACCGCCTGGGCGTCGCCCTGCAGATCCGCGCTCGGGTACTGGACGACCGTCTTCTCCACCGACTCCACGGCCCCCGAGGTGTCCGCCGCCGCCCTGCTGTAGCCCTTGGCGCCCAGCTCCTGGGCGAGCGTCCGGGCCCGGGCGGGGACCGCGGCCTCGGTGGCGGTACCGGTGGCGTTGCGCACCAGCACGCCGAGGCCGCCCGCGGAGACGGACGGCTCCTTGGCGGGCTCGGCGCTCGCCGTGGTCTTCTTCCTGCTCTCCGCGGCGCCGCCGTTCTTGTCGAACGCCACGTCGTCGCGGAGCATCTGCCACATCTTGTCGGCGTTGGCACCGTCCGGCACCAGGTGGTCCCTGTTCTGCGGGTCCTCGACGTTCGGCATCGTGAGCGAGGTGATGCGGTCCGTCGGCACCGACTTGAGCTGCATGCCCAGGTCGTAGAGCTTCTTCGGGGTGCCTATCTCCTCGGAGACCGTCAGCGACTTGGTGGCCGCCTCGGCCAGGTCCATCAGCCTGCCGGTGTCGGTGAAGACGTTCTGCCCCTTCAGCGTCCGGATCATCGAGTTGAGGTACATGTGCTGGGCCTTGGCCCGCAGCGGGTCACTGCCCCAGGCGTGCCGGGTGCGCAGCCACTGCAGGGCCTGCTCGCCCTTCACCTTGTGCGTGCCGGCCGTCATCTTCAGCCCCGAGCCGCCGGACACCGCGGCCGTCGGCCGGTCCCACACGTTCTGCTTCACACAGACGTCGACGCCGCCGATGGCGTCCGCCATGTTCACCACGCCCGCGAAGTCGATCGTGATCCAGTGGTCGATGTAGACCCCGGTGAGGTTCTCCCAGGTCGCCAGCGTGCAGCCGGCGCCGCCGCGCGCCAGCGACTCGTTGATGATGGTGTTGGTCGCCGGGTACACCTTGCCGGTCTTCGGGTCCGTGCACTTGGGGATGTCGACGCGGGTGTCCCGGGGGATGCTCACCATCGCCGCGCTCTTGCGGTCCGCCGACAGGTGGATCAGCATCTGCACGTCGCCGAGCGGCGGGCTGCCCCGGTCGTACTTGGCGCCGCCGAGCTTCACGTTCTCGTCGGAGTTACGGCTGTCCGAGCCGATCAGCAGGATGTTCAGCGGCGTCTGGCCGGCCGCGTTGGCCGCGGTCTTGTGCGCCTTGGCGTCGCCGATGTCACGTCGGCCCTTCTGGATGTTGCCGTTCAGGTGCTGGTAGTAGAGGTAACCGGCGCCCGCCGTACCGAGGATCACCACCGACAGCACGGTCGCCGACCAGCGCAGTACGCGCCGGCCCCGTCTTCCCGGGCCGCCGTTCGGGCCGCCCTTGCGGGACCCGCCGCCGGTGCCGCCCGGCGCGCCGGGTGCCTTCGGTGCCTGTCCTGTCTTGCCTGCCTGTGCTGCCTTGCGTGCCTTCGGCGCGAGGGACATCGTGTCCTCGACCCCAGGCACCTCCCCCCGTACATCGCTCTGCGTCAACGCCCTGCCCTCCCCGCCCTGCGCCCTGTGCGCACAGGCCCGCCGCCACGCCCCCCGTCGGACGCCACACGGACCACACGGGTCCGCCCCGCGCCCGGTTAGACGCGTGACGGACCCATAGGGTTACCTACTTATTCGCTGTTACTTGGCGGTCGTACGGTGTAACTCTTCGTCGCGCCGCCCTACTTGGCGCAGGTCACCTTGTCCGCCGTGGTCTTGCTGTCCACGTCCGGCGCCTTTGTCGGAGTGGTGAGGGAGACTCCCGCCCCCTGGAAGTCCTTGCCCAGCGTCAGTGTGATCGCGGGCAGGCCCTGGGAGTTGACCACGCTCTTGCCGGGCTTCATCGCGGAGCCGGACAGCCCCATGAGGCTGGCCAGTTCACGCGCCTGATCGGCCTGGTCGGGCGCGTACTCCAGGGTGGTCCTGCTGAGTTCGGCGTCCGCGTTGCCGGCGTTCTCCGACTTGAGGACGCCCTCCTCGTTCTGCAGCCAGTTGAGGGTCTCCTGGGCGCTGCCGGCCTGGGCCCCGCCGTTGAGGATCCGCACCCGCACCTCGGAGGCCGCGGACTTGCTGCCCTCCAGGCGGGCGGCTGCCGCGTCCTTGCTGGCCTGTGCCTGCTTCTTCTTGACGGCGGTGAAGGAGACGTCGTCCTTGATCGCCTGGAAGACGGCGGGCGCCTTCGTGTCGTTGAGCACGACGGTCGCCTTCACCTTCTCCGCCGGGTTGTCCAGCACCGGGATGGTGGTGAAGGTCAGGTTCTTCGGGTTGAGCTTGCCGAGCTCCAGACCGAGGTCCTTCAGCTTGCCGATGCTGTCCAGCTGGGAGTCGACGGTGAGCGCCTTGGTGCCGACCTCGGCCAGCTTCAGCAGCTTGGTCGGGCTGGTGAGCGTCGAGTTGGAGCTGAGCTTGCGCATCAGCGCGCTCAGGAACTGCTGTTGGAGCTGGATCCGGCTCAGGTCGCCGCCGAAGCCGACCGAGTGCCGGGTGCGCACGAACGCCAGCGCGGTCTCGCCGGAGATGTTGTGGGTGCCCTTGGACAGCTTCAGGTGCGAGTCCGAGTCGTCGATGTCCTTGGCGAGACACACCTCGACCCCGCCGACCGCGTCGGTCAGCGTCTTGACCGCGTTGAAGTCGGCCACCATGAAGTTGTCGGCCTGGATCCCGGTCAGCTCGGTCACCGTGCGCACGGTGCAGCTGGCGGTACGGCCGTCCTGGCCGAGGCTGGTGTTGAACCGGACGTTCTCGGTGCCCGCGATGACCTTCTCGCTGCCGTCCGACTGCTCCGTCTGGCAGTCGGGCACGTCGACGATCAGGTCACGCGGGATGCTCAGCGCGGTGGCGTTCGAGCGGTCCTTGGCGATGTGCAGCAGGATCGTGGTGTCGGCGTGCCCGACGCTGCCGGCGTCGCCGTAGCCCTCGTTGCCCGAGCCGGTCCGCTTGTCGGTGCCGATGATCAGCAGGTTGATGGCCTTGTCCTTGCTGAAGCCACCGGTGCTCGCGCCGTCGTCGGAGACGGACGTGATGTTGTCGTTGAGGTGCTTGATGTAGAGGTAGCCGGCGGCCGAGGCGGCGACCAGCACGAAGGCCATCGTCCCGCCGGTCCACAACAGGACCTTCTTGGCCTTCGACTTCTTCTGCACCGGCTGCCGGCGCGAACGCCGCCCGGCCGGCGGCTCGGGCTCGGCACGCCGTCTGCGCTGCCCCGGAATCTCCGGGCTCGCCGCATCCCGCGTACCGCCCGGGCCGGTGCCCGGCGCGGCCGGTCTGCGCGGTCCGGGGACCGCCGACTGCGGTGACTGCGCCGCCTGCGCCGACTGCGGTGCGGAAGGCGTCAGTCGCAGTTCGTATTCACCGGTGTTCGGATTGAGCACCCACTGGTCTGCGGGATCGATGTTGTCCGCCCGCCCACGGCCTTGCGCGTCCACGGTTGTCCGAATCCTCCGTCGGGGCCACGCGGCGCCTTCCCCCCATCAAGACGCTCGGTCACGTTTCGCGGTGCGCGACCCCAGGACGGACCTCGCGGCCGGATGCACCGGAGCGCTCACACTATCCGCCCAGTTCAGCGTCGAGTGACGCCAGTGACAAATTCGTCGTCCCTACAACCGGGCAATCCGCCTCATTTAACTGACAACGAACGGCGCGGAAGTTCGCCGCCTTGGCACGTGCTTTACTCGCAACTGTCCTCGGCGGCGGTTTTACCGCGAAACGCGGACGCCGAGGAGTCCCCGGCGGAGGTGTTCTTCTTGGCGACCTTCACCGGCCGGTCGGCCCGCAGCAGCGCGAACAGCGCGTCCGCCCGGCCCGCCTCCAACTGGTCCCGGTTGGAGTCGTACACGTACGGCTCCCGCGGCACGGTGAGGAACTGCACCTGGTCGGTGGGGACGTCCCGCAGCCCCCGGACCAGCTGGTAGAGACCCCGCAGACTGGCCAGTTCAGGATCGGTGGTGAGCGCCGAGGTCGCCGCGTCCAGCAGCGGGTAGAGCTTCGCCGGGTTCAGCAGTACGTCACTGCTCTGCACCTTGTTGACGAGCGCCCCCAAAAACTGCTGCTGGCGGTCCATCCGGCCGGTGTCACTGCCGTCCCCGAGCGACTTGCGCACCCGCACGTACCCCAGCGCCTGCTCCCCGTCGAGGGTGACCCGCCCGGCGGGCAGCCGCAGCTTCGCCGCCTTGTCGTCGATCGGCTTCTTCAGGCACACCTGCACCCCGTCGATCGCGTCGACCATGTCCTTGAACCCGTTGAAGTCGACGACGACGTAGTGGTCGACGCGGATGTCCGTGAGCGTCTCCACGGTACGGACGGTGCAGGCCGAACCCCCCACCTCGAAGGCCGAGTTGAACAGCGTGAACGAGGGCTCGCTGCGCCGCCCGTCGCCGCGCAGGCAGCCGGGCACGTGCACCATCAGGTCCCGGGGCAGCGAGACGGCGGTGGCGCTGCGCCGGTCGCGGGCGAGGTGCAGCAGGATGGTCGTGTCGGAGCGTTCGGTGCCCGAGTCCTTGCCGTAGCGGCCGTTGCCGTCCCCGGCGCGGGTGTCCGAGCCGATGAGGAGGATGTTCTGCGCGCCCCGCACCAGCGCGGTGGGCCGCTCCCGCTCGTACCGGGCGAGTTCGGCCTCGGCCGCCTCGTCGGCGGTGATGTTGTGACTGAGCTTGGCGTACAGCGCCCAGCCCCCGCCGACGGCCCCGACGACAACCACCCCGACCCCGAGCGCCACCCCCCGCACCCAACACCGCCGCCGCCTCCGGGCAAGCCCGTACCCGGTGGCGGATGCCCCTACGACGTCGGTCACTCCTCAACAGTGCCCCGGCCCGAGACACGAGGGCGGGCTAACTGGCCCACGCGGGTGACCGGCCCCACCGCGGGTGGCCGGCGGCTGGCGGGGGTGGTTGGTCGCGTGGAGGGGGCGGCCCGGTTGCCGACGCAGGTGGCCGGTCTTCTCAAAGGGGCGGTCGGCGGCTGATGCGGGTGCCTGGTCCCACCTTCTTGGGGGCGCGGGGAACTGCGCGAACAGCCCCCACCGACCCGCACCCGACGAACGACCTCACCGCGCCGACGCAGTCACCCGCTCACTCTCGATCCGCTTGGCGATTCCTTCCTCCCCCAGCTCATCCAGGTGCCGGCACAACACCACCGACCCCCCGACCGCCAGCGGCGCGTACAACCCCGCGCTCAGCCCCTCCCACGTGCCGTACCCCAGCCCAGACAGCAACCGCGACCCCGGCCCGGTCAGATCCAGCCCCGCCGCATCCCCGAGCGCCCGCTCCACGACCTCGGCGCCACTCATCTCCGCCCCCGCGACGATCAGCGCGGGCTCCTCCGGATCCACCGGGGAGAACGGCACGAACCGGTCACCCTGACTCGGCACCTCGACGGCATAGTCGACGAACCCCTCCGGCACCCGCGGGAACCGCCCACCCAGCGGCCGGAGCGCGAGCGCGACCCGCTCCCCCCGGCACGCCCGCGCCGCCTCCAGCGAGTCCGGCCCGCTGACGACCACGTCGGCCGCCGCCGGTTCCCCGGCCACGTCGGCGATCACGCCCACCGACGAACAGGCCAGCAACCACACCGCCGTCTGCCAGTGCGCCGGCAGCAGCAGGGCGACCCGGTCACCCGGCCCCGCCGCGAGATCGGTCTGCAACAGATTCGCCGTCTTCGCCACCCAATTGGCGAAGGTGGCCACGGACAATTCGACGCGCTCGCCCGTCGCGTCGTCGTAGAAGGTCACCAGGGGGCGTCCGGGATCCGCGGCGAGCGCGGAACGCAGCAGGTCGGCAGGGGTGCGATCGGTGGCGTTCACCCGCGCAAGGGTACGCCGCGCCCGGCACCCGCACCGGCCGGCGGGGCCACCGGTTCGGCGTAGCGGATCCCGACGGACCGTCAACTCCCCGATGAGCACGTTTGTCTGACTATGTTCAAGATCAGGAGCATGCGTGGACTCCTGACTTCCTCGATCGGCGTCACCTGCGCGGCGGCCCTCACCCTCCCGCCGCTCGTGCTGAACGTGCCGTCCGCGGCCGCCGCACCCGCGGACCGGGCCACGACGACCACCGCCCGCCCCGCCGCGACCGCCCTCTCCGGCAGCACCCGGTCGCTGCCCCTCACCCCCCGCACCCGCGAGCGCGTCCTCGGCCAGCCCCCCGAGCAGGGCGTGTACCGCACCGGCGTACGGGACTTCTCGCTCGTCGGCGTCGTCTGGGACAACCCCGGAACCGAACTGCTCGGCCGGGTCCAGGTACGCACCCGGTCCGCCGCCACCGGCAACTGGTCGGACTGGCAGGACATCGACCCGCACAACGCCGACCACGGCGCCGACCCGGACTCCGCGGAGGCCACCTCCGGCCGGGTGCACGGCGCCACCGCGCCCCTGTGGGTGGGCGCCTCGGACGGAGTCGACCTACGCGTGCGCCCCGAGGCAGGCCCCGGCCCCGGCGTCGGACGCGACCTGCTCCCGGCCGGCCTGCGCCTCGAACTCGTCGACCCCGGCGACGAGGCCCCGTCCGAGGCCCCCTCCGAGGCCCCGACCGCGGACCGCCCCCGCACCGACACCGAGGCCGACGCGGCGGCAGTCGTCAACGCCGACCTCGTGTCCTTCGCCGCCACCGAGATCCCCGCACTGAGCCGCGCGGACACCGAACGCGAACTCCGCGAGCTGAACGGCGGCACCGCCCCGCTGGCCAAGCCGTACATCGGACCGCGCCCGCGGATCGTCACCCGCCGCGGCTGGGGCGCCGACGAGTCGCTGCGCGAGAAGGGGTTCGTCTACACCGGGAAGATCAAGGCGGCCTTCGTCCACCACACCGTCTCCGGCAACGGTTACCGCTGCTCCGACGCCCCGTCCGTCATCCGCAGTATCTACCGTTACCACGTCGTGAGCATGGGCTGGCGGGACATCGGCTACAACTTCCTCGTCGACAAGTGCGGAACCCTCTACGAGGGCCGCGCCGGGGGAGCGGCGAAGTCCGTCAGGGGCGCCCACACCCTCGGCTTCAACAACAACAGCATGGGCATCGCGGTGATCGGCACCTTCGCCTCGCACAAGCCGCCCGCCGCCGTCGTGACCGCCCTCGCCAAGCTCACCGCGTGGAAACTCGGACTCTTCGGCGCGAATCCCAAGGGAAAGACATATCTGAAGTCCGGGGGTGGCAATCTCTACCCAAAGGGGAAGAACGTACGACTGAACGTGATCTCCGGTCACAGGGACGGGTACGCCACCGAATGCCCAGGCGCCAAGCTCTACGCCAAGCTCGGCTCGGCCCGTACCAGCTCCGCGCACCTTCAGGGGCGCTGAGTACGGGGCCGGCGGTCGACGCCGTCGGGGGCAGTCGGGGGAAACCGCACACCCATGCCGCGTGGCACCGCGCGGTAGTCGAGGGCGCCGTCGCACGGTCTGCATACACTGGCCGGCCGACACAGAGTTCGGCCGGTCCCGGCAGGAAGCAGAGACGACAGGTGACAGAAGCGATCCTCCTGGTCGGCGGCAAAGGCACCCGGCTGCGCCCGCTCACGGTCCACACGCCCAAGCCGATGGTCCCGGCGGCCGGCGTGCCGTTCCTGACGCACCAGCTGGCCAGAGCCAGAGCGGCGGGCGTGGAGCACATCGTCCTCGCGACGAGCTACCTGGCGGACGTCTTCGAACCGTACTTCGGCGACGGCGCGGCACTCGGCCTGCACATCGAGTACGTCACCGAGGACGTGCCCCTCGGTACCGGCGGCGCGATCCGCAACGTGGCCGCCCGGCTGCACTCCGGCCCCGACGACCCGGTCCTGATCTTCAACGGCGACATCCTGACCGGGCTGGACATCCGCGCCCTGGTGGCCACGCACGAGTCGACCTCGGCGGACGTCTCCCTCCACCTCACCCAGGTGACCGACCCCCGCGCGTACGGGCTCGTCCCCACGGACGCCACGGGCCGGGTCCTCGCCTTCCTGGAGAAGCCGCAGACGCCCGAGGAGATCGTCACCGACCAGATCAACGCGGGGGCGTACGTCTTCCGCCGCTCGGTCATCGACACGATCCCGGCGGGCCGTCCGGTGTCGGTGGAGCGCGAGACCTTCCCCGAACTGCTCGCGGCCGGTGCCCACCTCCAGGGCATGGTCGACTCCACGTACTGGCTCGACCTCGGCACGCCCGCGGCCTTCGTCCGCGGCTCGGCGGACCTCGTCCTCGGCCGTGCCCCGTCCCCGGCGGTCCCCGGCCGCTGCGGCGACCGCCTCGTCCTCCCCACGGCCCGGGTCGCGGCGGACGCGAAGCTGACGGGCGGCACGGTGGTGGGCGAGGGCGCGTTCGTCGCGGAGGGCGCGCGGGTCTTCGGCTCGACGATCCTCCCGGGCGCCGTGATCGAACCCGGCGCCGTCATCACCGACTCCCTCATCGGCAACCGCGCCCGCGTCGGCGAACGCTCGGTCCTCACCGGCACGGTCATCGGCGACGGCGCGGTCATCGGCGCCGACAACGAACTCCGCGACGGCGCAAGGGTGTGGTGCGACGCGACGATCCCGGCGGGCGCGGTGCGGTTCTCTTCCGACCAGTAGGGGTGGTGCGGGAGGTCGTTCGCCCGCGGGCGCGCGGGGGTTGCTCGCGCAGTTCCCCGCGCCCCTTACAGGGCGCCTCGCCCGCCGCCTCTTCCCAGCCGCGGCGGTGTCGCTTCTTCAGCCGCGGGCAGTCGTGCCGCTGGGGCGGCACGGGTGGGCGCGGCGGCACCCTGCCGGCGCCGGTAAGCGTCCCCAGCCCCCCGCCCCAGCCCACCCGCACGATTCACAACCGGCCGATGTCGCCCCGCGGCATCCGCGGTGCCCGCCGCGCCGGCGTCTGCCCGCTCAGCAGAATCAACCGAGCCGCCCGATGCCGCTGCCCCGCATACGGCTCCAGCAACCGCAGCATCACCTCGTCGTCCGCATGCCGGTCCCCGGCCAGCGCGAACCCGATGATCCCCGGCAGGTGCAGGTCCCCGACCGTCACCGCGTCCGCCGCCCCATGACTGCGCTGCACGGTCTCCGCCGACGTCCACGGCCCCACCCCCGGCACCACCTCCAGCCGCGCCTGCGCCGCCTCCGCCGCCATCCCCACCGTCTGCTCCAGCCGCGCGGCGACCCGCACCGCCCGCAGGATCGTCGAGGCCCGCTTGTCGTCGACCCCGGCCTTGTGCCACTCCCAGGAAGGAATCAGCGCCCAGGTACGCGGCGCCGGCATCACCCACATCGGCCGCTCACCCACCCCCGCCGGACCCGGCGCCCGCTCCCCGAACCTGCGCACCAGCAACCGCCAGGCCCGGTACGCCTCGTCGGTGGTGACCTTCTGCTCCAGGACCGACGGGATCAGCGACTCCAGCACCAGCCCGGTCCGCGTCAGCCGCAGCCCCGGCCGCCGGTGCCCGGCCGCCGCCACGACCCGGTGCCGGGGCACGAACAGGGACGGGTCGTCGGCGGAACCGAGCAGCTCCGGCAACTGCTCAAGCAGCCACCCGGCCCCCGGCCCCCAGGCTTCCCCGCGCACCTCACCGCCGTACACGGCGACCCGCAGCGTCCCGGGCCCGGCGGGCGTCAGACTGGCCCGCCACACGGACCCGTCCCGGGTGGCCCGAAAGGTCGGATCCCCGGGCCCCCGCCGCAGCGGCCCCAGCACCAGCCCCAGATCAAGGGCCCCGTCCGGCTTCCACAGCCGAACCCGCCCGGCCGCGACAGCCTGCCGCGGAACACCGCCGGCAGGCACGACGACCTGCCCACCCCGCACCGTCGTACGCGTGGGCCGGGGAGCGAAACGTCCAGCCACGTGAAAGATCCTAGGCGTCAGGCGCCCCGAGAGGGGCGCGGGGAACTGCGCGACCGGCCACGCTCAACCCGCACACGCCCACGGAACCGAACGTCCCCGAACCGAAGGCGCAAAGCAACTCACCGCACCTCGATAAAGTCCCCGACCTCCCTCTCGGCCCTCTCCCGCGGAGCCTCCGCCGCCTTCCCCACCGCGACCGCCCCCATCGGCTCCCACTCGCCCGGAAGCGCCAGCGCGTCCCGCACCACGTCCCGGCAGAACATCGTCGACGAGACCCACGCCGACCCCAGCTGCTCCCCGGCCAGCGCGACCAGGAAGTTCTGCACCGCGGCCCCCGCCGCGACCACGAACATCTCCCGCTCGGCCGCGTCCCGCCGCGCGTCCCCGTACGTGTGCGACCCGTCCATCACGAGACAGGGCACGACCAGGTACGGCGCGTTCCGCAGCACGTCGCCCCGCCGCACCCGCTTCGCGATCGACTCCTCCGACTTGCCGTCCTTCCGCAGGTCGGCGATCCACGCGTCCCGCATCGCGTCCAGCAGCCGGACGCGCGCCTCGGCCGACTCCAGCAGCACGAACCGCCACGGCGTCGTGTGATGCGGCGCCGGCGCGGTCACGGCCGCGGCGACCGCCCGCCGTACCGCCCCGGGGTCGACGGGGTCGTCGGTGAACGCCCGCACCGTCCGCCGCAGCGTCACCGCCTCCCGGACCGCCTCGGACGTCCCGAGCCGGAACATGTCGCTGCCCGCGTCCCGGACCAGCGCCCGCGCGCCGTCCCCGTCGTCGTCGGCGTCGGCGACGACATGGGCGAGGCCCCGCACCACGGCGACCGGCATCCCCGTCGCCTTGCCCTTCACCAGGTCGCCGGCGGCGGCCAGTTCGTCGGCGGTGGCGACGACCGTCGCGACCAGCGGGTTGCCGTACGCGTCCACGCCCCCGCGCAGATCGTCCAGCACCTCCACGCCGGCGGCGCCGATGGTGACGTCCGTGAGCCCCGAGCGCCAGGGTCGCCCGAAGGTGTCCGTGACGACGACGCCGACGTTGACGCCCAGCGCGTCGCGCAGGCCCGCGCGGACGGCACGGGCCGAGGCGTCGGGATCCTCGGGCAGCAACAGGACGGTCCCGGCGGGGGTGTTGGACGCGTCGACGCCGGCCGCGGCCATGACCAGGCCCTGCCGGTTCTCCACGATCCGCAGGGTCCCGCGCCGGGCGACCACCCGCACGGTCTCGGCGTCGATCGCCGCCTCCCGGTCGGTGGCCTCGACGATCCGCCCCTCGGCCTTGGAGACGATCTTGGAGGTGACGATCACCACGTCCCCGTCGGCCAGCCCCGGCTCGGCCGCGGCGATCAGCTTCGCCAGGTCGTCGCCCTGCTGGACCTCGGGGATCCTGGGCAGCGCCCACACCCGGTACGCGGGCACCGCGTCGGTCGTGCCGGCGGCGCCGGTCGTATCCCCCGTGCCGGTCGTGTCGATCGCGTCGGTCATGCCCCGCGCACCTCCTCGGCCAGCGCCAGCGCCTCCCGGGCCATCTGCGCGGCCGCATCCAGGTCGGTCATCATCAGGGGTACGGCCCGGCAGCGGATGCCGGCCTCCGCCACGCGCGCGACGCTGCCCGCGTCCACGGAGTCGACGAGCCAGCCGTCCAGCAGCCCGGAGCCGTAGTGCTCGGCGACCGCCGCCGCCGTCGACTCCACGCCCACCGCCGCGAGCACCTTGTCGGCCATCCCGCGCACGGGTGCGTCCCCGACGATGGGGGAGAGGCCCACCACCGGCACCCCGGCGTTCGCGATGGCCTCCCGGATGCCGGGCACCGCGAGGATCGTGCCGACGGAGACCACCGGGTTGGACGGCGGGAAGAGGATCACGTCCGCGGCGGCGATGGCCTCCAGGACGCCGGGCGCGGGCTTGGACTGCTCGGCGCCGACCGGGACGACCGCCTCGGCGGGGACGCCCGCCCGCAGCCGTACCCAGTACTCCTGGAAGTGCACGGCCCTGCGCTCGCCGTCGACCTCGACGGCCACGTGGGTCTCGACCCGGTCGTCGGTCATGGGGATGAGCTTCACGCCCGGCTTCCACCGGTCGCACAGCGCCTCGGTGACCGCGCTCAGCGGATATCCGGCGCCCAGCATCTGCGTGCGCACGATGTGCGTCGCGAAGTCCCGGTCGCCGAGCCCGAACCAGTCCGGCCCCACCCCGTAGGCGGCGAGCTCCTCCTTGAGGTGGAAGGTCTCCTCGGCGCGCCCCCAGCCCTGCTCCTCGTCGATGCCGCCGCCGAGTGTGTACATCACCGTGTCGAGGTCCGGGCAGACCTTCAGCCCGAAGAGGTGGATGTCGTCCCCGGTGTTGCCGATGACGGTCACGTCGGCGTCCGGCACGGCCTGCTTCAGACCGCGCAGGAACCGGGCACCGCCGATGCCGCCTGCCAGAACCACAATGCGCATGCGCCAAGTCTTGCAGGCGGGTCCGACAACGCGTCACGCAGTCACGGGACGGGCCTCGCACGCCGCGGTCGCCGCCGTGTGCATGGGCATCTCGGTCAGGCCCGGGTAGTAGACGTGCAGGCTCACCGCCGGCTCCAGGGTGTCGTTGACGACCTCGTGCGCGTACCCCGGCGCGAACACCCGTTGTGCACCGGCGCCCAACGCGCGCGTGCCGCGCGCGGTGCGTTCGGTGAGCGTGCCCTCCAGGACGGTCAGCACGCCGGAGGAGCGGCCGTGGTCGTGCAGTCCGCTGCCCTGTCCGGGCACCCAGGACAGCAGCCAGACCTCGTAGCCGGGGCCGGTGCGCAGCCGGTGGTACCAGCGGCTCGTCGCGTCGAACCGGACGAGGTGCTCCCACTGCGCGCGGTCGGCGGCGATGGCGCGGGCCAGGCCGACGAACTCGGCCACGGTGACCGGGTGCTCGCGCGGGGGCTGCAAAAGGTGCGTGACCTCGAGGAGGTCACCGGCGATCTGGAGGTCGTTGTCGCTGTTCATGGGGGTGCGATGGTTCCTCAGTGAAGAAGGTCAGCGGGGAACGGAAAGCGAAGACCGAGTCCGGGGGACTCGGTCGGCGGCTGGAGCGGGAGCAGTCGGATTCGGCTTCGACCACGGCTCAACAGCTGGAACAGCAACAGCTACAGCGAGCGCGGGCAGCACCGTGGGACCCGGCGGTGCGGGTCGAGGTGAGTGCCAAGTTCGCGAGCATGTCCATAAGGACATCGGTTCACACCCCCCGTGTCAACTCGACGCCCGGTATGTGGGACACGGTTCACCTCATCCGGTTCACCTCGCTGCCGAAAGGTTTGTTCACTCGGCACCCGGGACACATGGCGCACAACCGGGCATGCGAGCCGCTTCGGAACGCGATCGAACATCTGGGCGTCCTTCTCCGTACAAGCTCTGTATGGGTCGGAGGGCCCGAACCGGGCCTCGTCTGCGTGTCAAGGTTTATGCCGATTTGAACACTTTCCGCACGGCCTTGGTTCCGCAGAGTGAATAACGGGCCCAATAGCAGATCTCGGCTTGACTCGCCCGGAGCAGCACACTTGTAATTTCACTCGTGTCGTTCAGCCGAAATCGGTAACGGCCACGCACGGGGACGTGAAAGACAGACGAGGGGCGCACATGACCGAGCTGGTGCAGCAACTGCTGGTCGACGACGCGGACGAGGAACTCGGCTGGCAGGAGCGCGCGCTGTGCGCCCAGACCGACCCCGAGTCCTTCTTCCCCGAGAAGGGCGGCTCCACCAGAGAGGCCAAGAAGGTCTGCCTCGCCTGCGAGGTGCGCTCCGAATGCCTCGAGTACGCCCTCGCCAACGACGAGCGGTTCGGTATCTGGGGCGGACTCTCCGAGCGGGAGCGCCGCCGTCTCAAGAAGGCCGCCGTCTGACCCGGGAGGGCCGCCGTCCGGCTGCCGTCCGAAGCGGACGTCCACACAACGCCACATCTGAGCTGCGCGAACGGCCCGTCGCCCGTGGGTTATCCACAGGCGGCGGGCCGTCGACATGCCCAGCCGATAGTGTGGTCGCTCGTCCGAGACGCCTCGCCGCCACCAGCGGGCGCAGGAGTCCACCGCAGTCCATCGAACCGGGGCCCGTACCTCGATGTCCGTGCACAGCCACACGGCAGCCCAAGACACGGCTGCCACACCAGAGTTTCCGCGTCATGTGGTGACCGCGGTGCTCGTCTCCCACGACGGCGCCCGCTGGCTGCCCGACGCGCTCGCCGGGCTGCTCGGCCAGGAGCGCCCCGTCCAGTACGCGGTCGCGGCCGACACCGGCAGCGCGGACGACTCCGCCCAGCAGCTCACCGCGTCCCTCGGCGACGCCAACGTCCTGCACCTCGCCCGCCGCACCGGCTTCGGCCAGGCCGTCGAGGAGGCGAGCCGCACCGCGCCCCTCCTCACCCCGGACGACCTGCCGTACCTGAAGCGGCCCAGCGGCTGGGACCCGGTCACCCGCCAGTGGCGCGACGACGCCTACGACATGCCGGAGCTGCCGCACGGCGAGCCCGTCCAGTGGCTCTGGCTGCTGCACGACGACTGCGCCCCGGAACCCGACGCCCTGGCCCAGCTGCTCCGGGTCGTGGACAACGAGATGGAGCTGGGCCGCGACGACGTGGCGGTCGTCGGCCCCAAGCTGCGCGGCTGGTACGACCGCCGGCAGCTCCTGGAGGTCGGCGTCACCATCGCCAATTCCGGCCGCCGCTGGACCGGCCTGGACCGGCGTGAGCAGGACCAGGGCCAGCACGACCACGTGCGGCCCGTGCTCTCCGTCTCCACCGCCGGCATGCTGATCCGCCGCGACGTCTTCGAGGAGCTCGGCGGCTTCGACCGCCGGCTGCCCCTGATGCGCGACGACGTCGACCTGTGCTGGCGCGCGCACAACGCGGGACACCGCGTCCTGATCGCCCCCGAGGCCGTCGTACGGCACGCCGAGGCCGCCTCCCGCGAGCGCCGCGCCGTCGACTGCGCAGGCCGCACCGCCACCTCCCCGCACAAGGTCGACAAGGCCGGCGCGATCTACACCCTGCTGGTCAACGCCCGCACGGCCGTGCTGCCCTGGATCCTGCTCCGCCTGGTCCTCGGCACCCTGCTGCGCACCGTCGCCTACCTCGTCGGCAAGGTCCCCGGACAGGCCCTCGACGAGATCCGCGGCCTCCTCGGCACCCTGCTGCGGCCGGAGCGGATCATCGCCGGGCGGCGCAGGCGTGGCCGCTCCCAGCTGGACAAGGGCGAGCTGCGCCCCCTGTTCCCGCCGCCCGGCGCCACCGTCCGGGCCACCGTCGAACAGGTCGCCGGCAACCTCTTCGGCGCCGACGACGAGATCTCCGCGGCCGGCCGGCACGGCGGCGCGGTCGAGTCCGGGCCCGGCGGCGACGACGCCGACTTCCTGGAGATCGAGCAGTTCGCCCGCCTCAAGCGCATCGCCCGCAAACCGGGCCCGGTGCTCTTCCTGGTCCTGCTGCTGATCTCGCTGGCCGCCTGCCGCGCCCTGCTCGGCTCCGGTGCCCTCGCGGGCGGCGCCCTGCTGCCCGCCCCGGGCACCGCGAGCGAGCTGTGGTCGCGCTACCTGGACGCCTGGCACGCGGTCGGCGCCGGCGGCACCCCCGCCGCGCCGCCGTACCTCGCGATCGTCGCCTCGTTCGCCTCGCTGCTGTTCGGCTCCACCGGGCTCGCGGTCACCGTGCTGCTGGTCGCCTCGGTGCCGCTGGCCGGGTTCACCGCCTACTTCGCCTCCCGCCCGCTGGTCACCTCGCGCCTGCTGCGCGCCTGGGCGGCCATCGCCTACGCCTTCCTGCCCGCCGCCACCGGCGCCCTCGCGGGCGGCCGCATCGGCACCGCCGTCCTCGCGATCCTGCTGCCGCTGATCGCCCGCGCGGGCATCGCGGCCAGCGGCCTGGCGAACTCCTCCGGAGCGCGCGGCAGTTGGCGCGCGACCTGGGCGTACGCGCTGCTGCTGACCATCACCACCGCGTTCACGCCGATCGTCTGGCCGATCGCCCTGGTCCTCGGCCTCGCCGTGCTCGCCGTGCGCCGCTCCGACCCGGTCGCCTCCGGCCTGCGGCTGCTGGTCCAGCTCGGCACCCCGCTGCTGGTCCTCGCCCCCTGGTCGCTGACCCTGCTGCCGTCCGGCTTCTTCAAGGAGGCCGGCCTGGAGTACGGCTCCTCGGCCGCCTCCGCGCTGGACCTGCTCGGCGCCAGCCCGGGCGGCCCCGGCACCGTCGACGGGCTGCTGCTCATCGGCGTCGTCCTGGCCGCGCTCGCCGCCCTGCTGCGCTCCGAGCGCCAGTCGGCGGTCCGCACCGCCTGGGCGGTCGCCCTGATCGGCCTGGTCTTCGCGGTCCTGTCCAACAAGTCCACCTGGGCCGGCCCCGCGACCCTCGTCTACGGCATCGCGATCCTCGCCGCCGCCGCGCTCGGCGCCGACGGGGCACGCTCCCGGGTCGCCGAGCAGAGCTTCGGCTGGCGCCAGCCGGTGGCCGCCCTGATCGCCTTCGCCGCCGCCGCGGGCCCGCTGCTGCTCGCCGCCGGCTGGATCATCGCGGGCGCCGACGGCCCGGTCGAGCGCCGCGACCCCACCCAGGTGCCCGCCTTCGTCGCCGAGGACAGCAACACCACCGACCAGGTCCGCACCCTCGTCCTCGACAGCGACAGCACCGCGCGCGTGACCTACATGCTGGTACGCGGCTCCGGCGCCCGCATGGGCGACGCCGAGGTGGCCGCCGCCGACGGCGAGAACGCCCAGCTCGACAAGGTCGTCGCCAACCTGGTCGCCGGCTCCGGCGCCGACCAGACCGACCAGCTCGGCGGATTCGCGGTGCGCTACGTCCTGGTCCACAAGGGCGCTCCGCGCGAGATCACGCGCGTGCTCGACGCCACGCCGGGCCTGTCCCGGCTCAGCCAGCAGAACGGCAGCGCCCTGTGGCGCGTCGACCAGCAGGTCTCCCGCGCGACCATCGTGTCGGCGAACGGCTCGGGCACCCCCGCCTCCGTGGCCGCAGGACCCGTCGACATCCACACCACCGTCCCGACCGGTGCCGAGGGCCGCGTCCTGCGCCTGGCCGACTCGGCCTCCCCCGGCTGGACGGCCACCCTGGACGGCAAGCCGCTCACCCGCACCACCGTCGACGGCTGGGCCCAGGGCTTCGAACTCCCCTCCGCCGGCGGGAAGCTGGACGTCACCTACGACACCCCGTTCACCCACACCGTCTGGCTGTGGGTCCAGGGCGCGCTCGCCGTCGTCCTCGTCGTCCTCGCCCTGCCCGGCCGCCGCCGCGACGTCGACGACGACCTCCCCGAGGAGCAGCCGATCCCCGCCCAGGCCGCCGAGGGCGAGGGCCGCCGCGCCCGCCGCCTGCGCGCCCAGGCGGAGGCCGAGGAGGAGTTCCCGGAGACGCAGGAGGCCCAGGAGTCCCACGAGTACCGGGAGGCCCCGGACGACGCCGACTTCCCGGCGACGGCTCCGCAGGAGGAGACCCCGGCCGCGATCCCGCAGCAGCAGTCGTACGACGAGTGGGACCCGGCGTCCTACCCGCAGGCCGACGGCTACGACACCGGCTACGCCGACCCCTACCAGGGCGCCGGCGCAGGCGCAGGCGCAGGCACCGGCCAGTACCAGACCACCGGCTACGACCAGCAGACCTACGACCCCTACCAGACCGGCCAGTACGACCCGTACGCCTACGGCGGTCAGCAGGGCCAGGCGGCGTACGACCCGACGTACCAGCAGGGCTACGACCCGGCCTACGACCCCGCCTACGACCCGGCCGCCCAGCACCACCGCGGCGACGGCGGCGAGCACCACGACGGGAGCCAGCAGTGAACCGCACCACCCTGTCCCTGCTCGCCGGCACGGCCGCCCTCGCGGCGGTCACCGGGTTCGCCGAGCTCAGCCAGCCGGCCACCACCCCCGCGCACGCCGCCGAGACGGCCGCCCAGCTGCCCGTGGAGCGCACCACGCTGCTGTGCCCGGCGCCCAGCCTGTCCGACATCGCGGACACCTCGTACACGTCGTTCACGCCCGTCACCAAGGGCACCACGAGCGACGGCAAGGCCGGACTCCAGGCCGCCACCGAGCAGTCGGCGGACGGGACGGGCAGCGGCGGCAAGAAGAAGGCCGCCAAGCCCGTCCTCACCCCCAAGGCGCCCGGCACGCCGGCCACCGGGGACACCTCCGGCGCCGACGGGCCCGCCTACGTCGGCACCGCCGAGGGCAAGTACGCCCCCGGCTGGACGGTCCAGGAGACCACCGAGGTCGCCGCGGGCACCGGGCGCGGCCTCCAGGGGGTCAGCTGCACGGCGGCCGACACCGACTTCTGGTTCCCCGGCGCCAGCACCGCCGCGAGCCGCACCGACTACGTGCACCTCACCAACCCCGACGACGGCGCCGCCGTGGTCGACATCGAGCTGTACGGCAAGGACGGCCAGCTCAAGTCCACGGTGGGGGAGGGCATCACGGTCCAGCCGCACGCCAGTGAGCCGGTCCTGCTGTCCACGCTCACCGACGAGCGGCAGACCGACCTGACCGTGCACGTGAGCGTGCGCAGCGGCCGGGTCGGCGCGAGCGTGCAGGCCCTGGACGACAAGACCGGCGGCGACTGGCTGGCCGCCTCCGCCGACCCGGCCGGCAGCCTGGTGCTGCCCGGCATCCCCAAGGACGCCACCGACGTCCGGCTGATCGCCTTCACCACCGGCGACAGCGACGCGGACCTGAAGGTGCGCCTCGCCTCCCCGGACGGCACGATCACCCCGGCCGGCAACGAGACGCTGCACGTGAAGTCGGGCATGACCACCGCGACCGACCTCGGCGACGTCACGCGCGGCGAGGCGGGCTCGCTGATCCTCACGCCCACCGACCAGTCCGTGCCGGTGGTGGCCGCCCTGCGCGTCACCCGCGGCAAGGGCGCCAACCAGGAGACCGCCTACATCCCGGCGACCGCGCCGGTCGGCACGCGCGCGACGTCCGCCGACAACAGCGGCAAGGGCACCACCCTCTCCCTGACCGCGCCCACCGCGACCGCCCAGGTCAAGGTCACTGCGTCGGCCGGCAGCGGCGGCGGCACGGCGGTGTCCAAGACGTTCACGATCAAGTCCGGCACCACCCAGAACGTCGACGCCCCGGTTCCGTCCGGTCTGAAGGGCACCTACGCGCTGACCGTGGAGACGGTCTCCGGCGGCCCGGTCTACGGCGCCCGCACCCTCGCGGCCACCGAGGACGGCGTCCCGGGCTTCACGATCCAGACCCTGCCGGACGACCGCGGCACGGTGGCCGTACCGGAGGCGGACCAGGACGTGTCGGTGCTGCAGAAGTAGGCGAGGGACGGGAGGCGCGGGGCGCCGGGAGCGGGAGCCTCAGTCCTCGCCGTACCGGGGATCGACGGTCTCCGGGGTGAGGCCGAGCAGCTCGGCGACCTGCTCCACGACGACCTCGTGCACCAGCGCGGCCC
The DNA here is from genome assembly GCF_043201715.1 of Streptomyces sp. NPDC048291. Taxonomy (NCBI): domain Bacteria; kingdom Bacillati; phylum Actinomycetota; class Actinomycetes; order Kitasatosporales; family Streptomycetaceae; genus Streptomyces; species Streptomyces sp. NPDC048291. Next base: position 14,036 of record NZ_JBICZC010000016.1, on the reverse strand, counting down.
GCTCGTCGCGCCCCTTGGTGCGGATCTCGACCGGCCGCCGGTAGACGACCACCCGCGCCCGGCGTCCCTCGCGGGCGGGAATGATGCCGCCCAGCGGCACCGCCTCGTCGTCCCAGCTCTCGTTGTGCCGGTCCTGCAGCCGCGGTACTTCGAGCACCAGGAAATCGATGTCGGCGAGTTGTGGCCAGCGCCGCTCCAGGCGCTCCACCGAGTCCTGCACCAGGTCCGCGAACACGTCGGCGCGGCTCGCCGCCAGCGGCACCTGGGGCGGCGCGATCGGCCCGCGCATGCCCCGGCCGTGGCGGTCGCGTCGACGAGGCCCGGGGCCGGCGGCACGGGGCGGTACACGGTTGTCCATCACTGGTGAAGCGTAGTCCTCGCGGGCTCCGGCCGCGCCGCTCCACGCACCGACACCGACCGGGACGGCATGTCACAGGATGACCATTCCAGCCAAGGTTGGGCTCGTTTCCGTATCTCCACGAGACCGGCGAACTCAAGGCAATTGACGGTGTTTGTACCGACCCGTGACCGGATGCGGTGCCGGCCGTGACCCCCGGCGATCCGTTCCGTGCAGGTCAGCAGGGCGTGTCGGGAGGGGTATGTGGGGTGTTTCACAGTACGACACGGTGGAGTGACCTGGGGGAGAGTCGTCGCGGCCCGCTCAAGAGTGCGGTACCGTCCAACGTCGTGAGCCCTGTACGTCGCTGTTCGCGAACTGCCTGCGGCCGACCCGCCGTCGCGACGCTGACGTACGTCTACGCCGACTCGACCGCGGTCCTCGGCCCGCTCGCCACCTACGCCGAACCCCACTGCTACGACCTGTGCGCCGAGCACTCCGAGCGCCTCACCGCCCCGCGCGGCTGGGAGGTCGTCCGGCTCCTCGACGGCTCCGCTCCGGCGCGTCCGAGCGGGGACGACCTGGAAGCGCTCGCGAACGCGGTGCGCGAGGCGGCCCGCCCCCAGGAGCGGGCGGCCGGGGCTGGCGGCGGCGGTCGAGGCGCGGACCCGATGGAGGTCGCCCGGCGCGGCCATCTGCGGGTGCTGCGTTCACCGGACAACTGACGGCGCGACGGCGGCCGACGTCCCGTAGAGGTCTTGGGCGTAGCGGTCTTGTCGGCGATGAATCGTTCCTTCTTGCACGCCCATTGACGCGCCCTTGTCGCGGACACGACCATTCCGGATGACCGTCGGCGGGAAAACGCTTTCCGCATGCCGGAATCCGGGGAGGCGCCCGTGTACGTCCAGGAACTGGAACCCGTCGCCGGCTCGCTCGGCCTGTCCGCCCTCGTCGCCGCCCTGCCGCTGCTGATCGTCCTGGTCCTGCTCGGCGGGGTCCGCATGAAAGCCCATCTGGCGGGCCTGAGCGGCCTTCTCGCCGCCGTCCTCGTCGCGTGGCTCGCCTACCGCATGCCGCTGGACCAGACCGCCTCCAGCGCCGTCCAGGGCGCCGCGTTCGGCCTGTTCCCCATCCTGTGGATCGTCGTCAACGCCCTGTGGGTGTACCGGATGACGGTCCGTACCCGCCATTTCGACGTTCTGCGTCGCTCGTTCGGGCGACTCTCCGACGACCCGCGGATCCAGGCCCTCGTGGTCGCCTTCTGCTTCGGCGCCCTCCTGGAGGCGCTCGCCGGCTTCGGTGCCCCGGTCGCGATCTGCTCGGTGATGCTCGTCGCCCTCGGCTTCGACCCGGTCCGCGCAGCCGTCGTCTCCCTGGTGGCCAACACCGCGCCGGTGGCCTTCGGCGCGATGGGCACCCCCGTGGTGACGCTCGCTCAGGTCACCGGCCTGCCCCTGGACTCGGTCGCCACCGTCGTCGGCCGCCAGACCCCGCTCCTCGCCCTGGTGGTGCCCCTGGTGCTGGTCGGCCTGGTCGACGGCGTACGCGGACTTCGCGAGACCTGGGTGCCGGCCCTGGCATGCGGAGTCGCCTTCGCCGCGGCCCAGTTCGCCGCCTCCAACTACCTCTCCGCCCAACTCGCCGACATCTGCGCCGCCCTGGCCGGCACCGCCGCCCTGCTCGCCGTACCGCACGCGCGCGTGCCGGCGACCGAGGAGGTCCGCGCGGCCGTCCTCACGGGCGCCCGCAGCGCGGACCTCGACGAGCGCGACGAACGGCCCCAAGTCCTGCGCGCCTACGCCCCGTACGCCCTGATCGTCGCGGTCTTCTCGATCGCCCAGATCCCGCCCGTCAAGGACTGGCTGGCGAAGGCGAACCGCGTCTACGACTGGCCCTTCCTGGGCGTCGTCAACCCGAAGGGCGAACCGGTCGGCGGAAATCTCTTCACCTGGCCGGTCGTCTCCACGGGCGGCACGCTGGTCCTGTTCGCCGGCATCGCCACGGCGGCCGTCCTGCGCGTCCACGCGCGCGTGGCGGTCACGGAATGGGCGGCGACCGTACGCGAGTTGAGGTTCGCGATCCTCACCGTGACGTCCGTCCTCGCCCTCGCCTACGTCATGAACCTCTCCGGACAGGCGGCGACCATCGGCCACTTCGTGGCGGCTGCGGGCGCGGGTCTGGCCTTCCTCTCCCCGGTCCTCGGCTGGTTCGGCGTCGCCGTCTCCGGCTCCGACACCTCGGCCAACGCCCTCTTCGGAGCCCTCCAGGTGAGCGCCGCCCACGAGTCGGGCCTCTCGCCGGAACTCCTGGCAGCCGCCAACAGCTCCGGCGGCGTGCTCGGCAAGATGGTCTCCCCGCAGAACCTCACGATCGCCTGCGCGGCGGTGGGCCTGGCAGGCCGCGAGGGCGACCTGCTGCGCAGGGTGCTGCCGTGGAGCCTCGGACTGCTGCTGGTGATGTGTCTGATCGTGGTGGCGCAGAGCGGTCCGGTGCTGGGCTGGATGCTGCCGTGAGCCGGGCCGGCGGACTCCGGCGGCCCGCACTCGACCAAGGTCGCCGTCGCCCCCTGCGATCGACTCCCACCTACTCTTGCCGACCGCCATCGACCGACTGTGCTCGATAGCGACCGAGCGAGTTCGCCCGAGTTCACTCGAGTTCGCTCAAGTCGGATCTCCGCAGATCACGGCCGGGAGGCCGCGGCGAATCCGTCGTCGCATCCCCCGGGGGATCCCCCGGGGGATCCGGCGTCGGACCCTCACCCGGGCCAGGTAGTTTGGGGCGACCGAAAGTATTCCAGGAGGGTTGGCCTGTGGCCGCTGCAGCTGATCTGTCGCAGATCGTGAAGGCGTACGACGTGCGCGGAGTGGTTCCGGATCAGTGGGACGAGGCGCTCGCCGAACTGTTCGGCGCCGCGTTCGTCCAGGTGACCGGTGCCGCCGCGATCGTCGTCGGCCACGACATGCGGCCCTCCTCGCCCGCCCTGTCCCGCGCCTTCGGGCGCGGCGCCGCGGCCCGGGGCGTCGACGTCACCGAGATCGGCCTGTGCTCGACCGACCAGCTGTACTACGCATCTGGCGCCCTCGGCCTGCCCGGCGCGATGTTCACGGCCTCGCACAACCCCGCGCAGTACAACGGCATCAAGATGTGCCGCGCCGGAGCCGCGCCGGTGGGCCAGGACACGGGCCTGACGGAGATCCGGGAGCTGGCCGAGCGCTGGCTACAGGAGGGCGCCCCCGGGCCGGCCGCCACGCCGGGAACCGTCACCACCCGCGAGACGTTGTCGGACTACGCGGCCCACCTGCGCTCACTCGTGGACCTGACCTCCGTCCGCCCGCTGAAGGTCGTGGTCGACGCGGGCAACGGCATGGGCGGCCACACGGTCCCGACGGTCTTCGAGGGCCTGCCGCTGACCCTGGTCCCGATGTACTTCGAGCTGGACGGCACCTTCCCGAACCACGAGGCCAACCCGCTCGACCCGGCCAACATCGTCGACCTCCAGCGGCGCGTCCGCGAGGAGTCCGCCGACCTCGGCCTGGCCTTCGACGGCGACGCGGACCGCTGCTTCGTCGTGGACGAGCGCGGCGAGCCGGTCTCCCCGTCGGCGATCACGGCCCTGGTGGCCGCTCGGGAGCTGGCGAGGAACGGCGGCAAGGGCACGGTCATCCACAACCTGATCACGTCCTGGACCGTCCCCGAGGTGGTCCGGGAGAACGGCGGCACCCCCGTCCGCACGCGCGTCGGCCACTCCTTCATCAAGGCCGAGATGGCGAGGTCCGGCGCGATCTTCGGCGGCGAGCACTCGGCCCACTACTACTTCAAGGACTTCTGGAACGCCGACACGGGCATGCTGGCGGCGCTGCACGTCCTCGCCGCCCTCGGCGGCCAGCCCGGCCCCCTGTCCGCCCTCGTCGCCCAGTACGACCGCTACACCGGCTCCGGCGAGATCAACTCCACGGTCGCCGACCAGCAGGCCAGCCTCGCCGCGATCCGCGCGGCCTACGGCGACCGCGACGACGTCACCCTCGACGACCTCGACGGCCTCACCGTCACCGCCGCCGACTGGTGGTTCAACGTCCGCCCCTCCAACACGGAACCTCTGCTCCGCCTGAACGCGGAGGCAAGGGACGACGCGACGATGACCAAGATCCGCGACGAGGTACTGGCCATCATCAGGGCCTGACCCCAACTCCCCACCCGCTTCCTTCACACCGACGCCCCGATCGCCTTGCCGCCGGGTGCCTGCCGGCTTCGGAGTCGTCCGGTGTCGCGGGTGCCTGATGGCCTCCGAGCCACTCGGCGTCGCGGGTGCCTGCCGGCCTCCGAACCATCCGGCGCCCCGGGGACCCGTCGGCCTCCGAGCCACTCGGCGTCGCGGGTGCCTGCCGGCCTCCGAACCATCTGGCGCACCGGGGACCCGTCGGCCTTCGAACCGCTCGGCGTCGCGGGTGCGTGCCGGCTTCGGAGCCGTCCGGTGTTGCGGGTGCCTGCGGGCCTCCGGGTCACCCGGCGTCGTGGGGGTCTGTCGGCCTCCGAACCGTCCGGAGCCCCGGGCACCCGTCGGCCTCCAAGCCGCCCCGTGCCCAGGGCGCCTCTCGGCCGGCAGAGTCGCCGGGCGTCGCCCCGTGCTCGCTTCTCGATCGACCGAGTCGGGTGGTGGGTGGGCGAAGGTCTCGGGGGTCCAGGGGGCGGAGCCCCCTGGGCGGTCGGCTCGGCGGGCGGTCGGGCGTCACCCGCGGCCAGCCCAACCCACCCCACCGGCGGTAACCTGACCGCACGCGAACATCCACCCCCGAAGGGAACCCCCATGCCGCTCGAAGCCGGCCTCCTGGAGATCCTCGCCTGCCCGGCCTGCCACGCCACCCTCAAGGAGCAGGACGCCGAGCTGATCTGCACCGGCCAGGACTGCGGCCTGGCATACCCCGTCCGCGACGACATCCCCGTCCTGCTCGTCGACGAGGCCCGCCGACCGGCGTAAGCAGTAGGCAAGGCACGACAACCGCGGAACATCAGGACCCCGGCAACCGGAGGCCGCTCCATGCTCGACGAAACGCTGCTCGACACCCCGGAGGGCCTCGCCGAGGCCGACCGCCGCGGTCTGCTGCGCGGCGCAGCGGAGGCCGGCGCCCGCGTCCGTACGGCCGCCCGGCACGCCACCGAGGCCGGTGTCCAGGAGCTGAAGCCGGACGGCCGCCCCCGCGCCGTCCTGATCGCGGGCCCCGGCGTCGCTGCCACCCACGCCGCCGACCTCCTCGGCACGCTGGCCGGCCCCGGCAGCCCCGTCACCCGCCTGGCCCCCACCGGCGTCGCCCCGGCCGCCGGCGCCCTGCGCTGGGAGCTCCCCGGCTGGGCCGGCTCCGTCGACCTGCTGCTGATCGCCACCCCGGACGGCACCGAACCCAGCCTCTCCCTCCTCGCCGACCAGGCCTACCGACGCGGCTGCTCGGTCGCCGCCGTCGCCCCCGCCGACACCCCGCTCGCCGAAGCGGTGGCCGGCGCCCACGGCCTGTTCATGCCGATGGCGACGGCCCCGTACGACCACGGCGAGCCGCTCGCCGGCTCCTCCCCGGGCGTCCTGTGGGCGCTGCTCACCCCGCTGCTCGCGCTCCTCGACCGCGTCGGCCTGCTCACCGCCCCGCCGGACGACCTGGAGAAGGTCGCCGACCGCCTCGACCACATCGCCGAGCGCTGCGGCCCGGCCATCGTGACCTACAGCAACCCGGCCAAGACCCTCGCCGCGGAACTCGCCGACGCGCTCCCGGTCGTCTGGACGGAAGGCGACTCCGCGGGCCCGGCCGGCCGCCGCTTCGCCGCCGCCCTCGCCGAACTGGCCGGCCGCCCCGCCCTGGTCGCCGAGCTCCCGGAAGCCCTGGCCGCCCACACCGCCGTGCTCGCCGGTCCGCTCGCCGCCAGCGCCGACCCCGACGACTTCTTCCGCGACCGCGTGGACGAGGCGCCCGCGCTGCACGCGCGCGTGGTGCTGCTCCGCGACCGTCCCCTCGGCGGCCTCACCGCCGCCCCGGCCGCCCGCGACCTCGCCCTCAGTCACGACACCCCGATCAGCGAGCTGGAGCCCCAGGCGGGCGACGAGCTGGAGACCCTGGCGGAACTGATCGCCGTCACGGATTTCGCCGCCGTTTACCTGACGCTCGCTTCGGGGGCCTGAGGTGGACACCGACACCGGGCCCGCCGCACGAAGGACGACCTGAGGGCCGTACCGAAGGCGAACCGGTGGGGGAACACACGGTGAACAGGGCCGTCGTACGACCCGTACGGCGCACCACGTTCCTCCGTGCCCGCGCCCCGCGCCCCGTGTCCTGTGCGCGTGCCCCGCGCACCCCTGTCCGCCCCCCCGCCCGCAGAGAGAACCGGCAGAGAGAAGTCATGGACCTCCTCGACAACACCGTCCGCCCCTACGCCTGGGGTTCCCCGACCGCCATCCCGGAGCTGCTCGGGGTCGAGCCGAGCGGCGAGCCGCAGGCGGAGATGTGGATGGGCGCGCACCAGGGCGCCCCCTCGCGCACCGCGCGCGGCACGCTCGTCGAGGTCATCGACGCGGACCCGAAGACCGAACTGGGCGAGGAGGCCGTGGCCAGGTTCGGCCCGCGGCTGCCCTTCCTGCTCAAGATCCTCGCCGCCGGCGCCCCGCTCTCCCTCCAGGTGCACCCCGACCTGGCGCAGGCCAGGGAGGGCTACGAGGACGAGGAGCGGCGCGGCATCCCGGTCGACGCCCCCGACCGCAACTACAAGGACGCCAACCACAAGCCCGAACTGATCTGCGCGCTCACCGAGTTCGACGGCCTGTGCGGCTTCCGCGCGCCGGAACGGACGGCCGAACTCCTCGACGGCCTCGGAGTCGACTCCCTCAAGCCGTACGTCGACCTGCTGCGCGCCCACCCCGAGGAAGCCGCCCTGCGCGAGGTCCTCACCGCGATCCTCAGCGCCGACCGCGAGGAGATGGCCCGCACGGTCGCCGAGGCCACGGCCGCCTGCACCCGCCTCGGCGGCGACTACGCGCCGTACGCCGACATCGCCCACCACTACCCGGGCGACCCCGGTGTGATCGCCGCCATGCTCCTCAACCACGTCCGCCTGCAGCCCGGCGAAGCCCTCTTCCTCGGCGCCGGCATCCCGCACGCCTACCTCAACGGCCTCGGCGTCGAGATCATGGCCAACTCCGACAACGTCCTGCGCTGCGGCCTGACCCCCAAGCACGTCGACGTCCCCGAACTCCTGCGCATCGTCCGCTTCGAGGCGGGCGACGCCGGTGTGCTGCGCCCCGAGGCGGCCCCGGACGGCGAGGAGGTCTACGAGACGCCGATCGACGAGTTCCGGCTCTCCCGCTACGTCCTGCCCGAGGGCACCGCCGCCCACGACCTGACCCTGCCCACCCCGCAGATCCTGCTCTGCACGGCCGGTGCGGTCCACGTCGGCGGGTACGACCTGGCCCCCGGCCGTTCGGTGTTCGTCCCGGCGGGCGAGAAGGCGGAGGTGTCCGGCGCGGGCACGGTGTTCCGCGCCACGGTGATCGTCTGAGGGGCCCGCGTCCCGCCGGGGACCGGGCTGCAAGAATGGCCCACCGGCAAAGCACGGGCAAAGACGAGCACGAGAAGGGACACCGCGAACACATGAGCGCGTCAGGCGGCACCAGGGCGATCGTGGCGGCACTCGGCGCCAACCTCGCGATCGCGGTATCGAAGTTCGTGGCGTTCGCGTTCAGCGGCTCCTCGTCGATGCTCGCCGAGGGCGTCCACTCGCTCGCCGACTCCGGCAACCAGTTCCTGCTGCTCATCGGCGGCAAGAAGGCCCAGCGCGAGGCGACCCCGCAACACCCCTTCGGCTACGGCCGCGAGCGGTACATCTACGCCTTCCTCGTCTCGATCGTGCTCTTCTCCGTCGGCGGCATGTTCGCCATCTACGAGGGCTACGAGAAGATCAGCCACCCGCACGAGGTGGAGCACTGGTACTGGCCGGTGGGCGTCCTCGTCTTCGCCGTCATCGCCGAGGGCTTCTCCTTCCGGACGGCCATCAAGGAGTCCAACGAACTGCGCGGCAAGCTGTCCTGGTCGCAGTTCATCCGCCGCGCCAAGGCCCCCGAGCTGCCCGTCGTCCTCCTGGAGGACTTCGGCGCGCTCATCGGCCTGGTCCTCGCCCTCCTCGGCGTCGGCCTCGCCGTCCTCACCGGCGACGGCGTCTGGGACGGCATCGGCACCGTCTGCATCGGCGTCCTGCTCGTCCTGATCGCCCTCGTCCTCGCCGCCGAGACCAAGTCCCTCCTGCTCGGCGAGGCCGCCGGCACCGAGGAGGTCAGGAAGATCGAGGCCGCGATCGTCGACGGCGACACCGTCACCGGCATCATCCACATGCGCACCCTCCACCTCGGCCCCGAGGAACTCCTCGTCGCCGCCAAGATCGCCGTCCAGCACGACGACACGGCCGCCGAGGTCGCCAAGGCCATCAACGCCGCCGAGGCCCGCATCCGCACCGCGGTCCCCATCGCCCGCGTGATCTACCTGGAACCCGACATCTACAGCGAGGCCGAGGCCGCCAAGGGCGCCGACCCGGAAGCCACCCCGGGCGGCCCTGCCTCCCGCCCCGCCGGTCACTGACCCCCTCGAACGGCGTGATCTGTTCGGAGGCGGACTGGGGACGGCCCGCTCCTCCGGTGTAGCTTGGGACGGAGCCAGACGTCGCTGCTGATGGCGGTCGGGCGGTCCCAGACGGACCGTCCGAGGGAGAGAGGGCCTCCGACGGACTGCGCTGCGCGTACGCGGGCATGCCTGTGTCCTCTTCTCGGGCACCCCTGTGTCCGCCGCCGCGCAGACCAGCCGTACCCACCCTCGACCCAACCCGAGGAGCAGCTCGCAATGACGACTGTCGACAACCGACAGGACTTCAAGGTCGCCGACCTCTCCCTGGCCGCTTTCGGCCGCAAGGAGATCACCCTCGCCGAGCACGAGATGCCCGGCCTGATGGCGATCCGCAAGGAGTACGCCGAGACCCAGCCGCTGGCCGGCGCCCGCGTCACCGGCTCCCTGCACATGACCGTGCAGACCGCCGTCCTGATCGAGACCCTGGTCGCCCTGGGCGCACAGGTCCGCTGGGCGTCCTGCAACATCTTCTCCACCCAGGACCACGCGGCCGCCGCCATCGCCGTCGGCCCGAACGGCACGCCGGACGACCCGCAGGGCGTCCCGGTCTTCGCCTGGAAGGGCGAGACCCTGGAGGAGTACTGGTGGTGCACCGAGCAGGCGCTGACCTGGCCGGACAGCCCCACCGGCGGCCCCAACATGATCCTCGACGACGGCGGTGACGCCACCCTCCTCGTCCACAAGGGCGTCGAGTACGAGAAGGACGGCAAGGTCCCCGGCCTGGAGACCGCCGAGTCCGACGAGCACCGCGTCATCCTCGAACTCCTGCACCGCACCATCACGGACGGCTCGCAGAAGTGGACCCAGCTCGCCTCCGAGATCCGCGGCGTGACCGAGGAGACCACGACCGGCGTCCACCGCCTGTACGAGATGCAGCGCGACGGCGTCCTCCTGTTCCCGGCGATCAACGTCAACGACGCCGTCACCAAGTCGAAGTTCGACAACAAGTACGGCTGCCGCCACTCCCTGATCGACGGCATCAACCGCGCCACCGACGTCCTCATCGGCGGCAAGACCGCGGTCGTCTGCGGCTACGGCGACGTGGGCAAGGGCTGCGCGGAGTCCCTGCGCGGACAGGGCGCCCGGGTGATCGTCACCGAGATCGACCCGATCTGCGCCCTCCAGGCGGCGATGGACGGCTACCAGGTCACGACCCTCGACGAGGTCGTCGACAAGGCCGACATCTTCGTCACCACGACCGGCAACAAGGACATCATCATGGCCTCGGACATGGCCAAGATGAAGCACCAGGCCATCGTCGGCAACATCGGCCACTTCGACAACGAGATCGACATGGCCGGCCTCGCCAAGGTCCCCGGCATCGTCAAGGACGAGGTCAAGCCGCAGGTCCACACCTGGACCTTCCCCGACGGCAAGGTGCTCATCGTCCTCTCCGAGGGCCGCCTGCTGAACCTGGGCAACGCCACCGGCCACCCGTCGTTCGTGATGTCCAACTCCTTCGCGGACCAGACCCTGGCCCAGATCGAGCTGTTCGCCAAGCCCGACGAGTACCCGGTCGGCGTCTACACGCTGCCCAAGCACCTCGACGAGAAGGTCGCCCGCCTGCACCTGGACTCGCTCGGCGTGAAGCTCACTACGCTGCGCCCCGAGCAGGCCTCGTACATCGGCGTGGAGGTCGAGGGTCCGTACAAGTCGGACCACTACCGCTACTGAGTCCGAGACCCGCCCACCGGGAAGCGCACCCGTGCACCGACGCGCTCTCCCGGCGGCAGGTCCTCCGTTCCACCGAGGCAGGCCCCCGCACCCCCGTGCCGGGGGCCTGCCCCTTTGGCCCGTCGACCGCCCGCGCGGCCGTACCGCAGGTCCGAGCGCCGGACCTACGACCCGTCAAGCCCCAGGACCCCCATGCCCCGCGGCCGCTATTCGCTCCACGATCCGCACGATCACACCCCCCTCGGCGAAGAACACTTCCAGTGCGCCCCCGGCCCCTCCGGCTGGCGTTATGTCTCCCAAGTGACCACCCCCTCCGGTGACCACAGCGGCTCCGTCGATCTCGCCCTCGACGACCTGGGCCGCCCCATCCGCCTGGAACTCCACGCCGGGGGCTGGCAGGTCCGCGGCGCCGCCATCGACGGTGTCACCTGGGTCCGTACGGACCCCACCGGCACCCATGCCACCGAAGGCAATGTGCGCGCCCACGCCTTCACCGGCGCGTCCCCCGCGTTCCTCGTCGCCACCGCCCGTCTGCTGCGCCTCACCCCCTCCGCCGCCGCGACCCGCGTACGCCTCGTGGCCTTCACGGACCCCGTCCTCGCCCCGCGCACTCTGGACCAGTCCTGGGCCTTGCTGAGAAGAGAAACACACGCCACTGACAACGGCCCTCTGACCGTGGACGAATACCAGGTCACAGCCCTGGACACAGGCGAACAGCACCCCGTGCACCTCGCCGGCGACGTGGTCCTGGCAGCCCCCGGCATCGAGCTGGAGGACCTGCGGTCACCGCCGTCGTCCTTCACCGACCCCGAGGACTGAGCTACGGGCCCCATGGACCCGGACCGTGCTTAGGCCGGCGGCACGAACCCGGTGGCCGGCCGCTCGGCCGCCGCCGCGGGAGGCGCCACGGGCGCGGTGGGCATGGGTGCGGGTGCCAGTGCGGGCCCGAGGGGCGCACCGGGTATCGGAGGAGGCGCGTACCCACCGGGGACACCGGCGGACGGAGAAGCATGGCCGACGGGGAAGGCCCGCCGGGCCTCCCGGGCCTGCCGCTCCTGCACCACCGCCGCCAGATACGCGGCCGGCGGGATGTCCCGGGGGGCCGGAGCACCCGTCCGCGTCGCGAGATCGCCCGCGAGCTGCACGGCCATCGCCCACGAGACCTGCGGGTCGAGCTGCTGCATCCGCGTCAGGTACTGCCGGACGGCCAGCCACAGCGTGTCCGGAACGGCCGACAGGTCCAGCTCGGCGAAACGTCCCGCCAGCCAGGGCGGAGGCGGCGGAACGAAACGGGTCTGCCCGACGGGCACCCGCTCGCGCACGACCAGGGTCCCGGCGAACACGTCCCCGAGCCGCCGCCCACGCGCCGAGACCAGCGAGGCGATACAGGCGACGACCCCGAACGTCATCAGGATCTCGACCACACCGAGAGCGCCCCGCACCAGCGCATGCCGGAACCGGATCGGCCCGCCGTCGTCCCGCACGACCCGCAGCCCGCACGCCATCTTCCCGAGCGAGCGCCCGTGGCTCAGCGTCTCCACCGCGATCGGCACACCGACCAGCACCAGCAGGAAGGCCGCGATCGCCAGGGCGACCTGCGCGGCGTCGTCGAGCGAGGCCGTGGCCGCCGCCAAGCCGATCGAGACTCCGATGTACACGATGAAGTACACGATCAAGTCGAGCAGTAGGGCGAGTGCCCTGCTGGGCAGCCTCGCGGGACGCAGCTCGAGCGCCACCGCCTCGCCCGTCACCAGCTCACTCACGCCCGCCGCCTTCCCCTGGTCTGCCCTGTACAGCGCAAGTCTGCCAAGCTGAGGGCGCATCGCGCCGCAGTACGACAAGCTGACATGCGAGACATCCCTACGACGTCGATCCCTGCGACGCCGCCACGACAGGCAGTCGACGACCAGCCGAGGAGCAGGCAGACCCGATGGACCTCGACGTCTTCGTCTCCGCACACCGAGCCGAGTGGGACCGTCTCGACGCGCTCCTCCGCCGCCAGCGGCGCCTCAACGGAGCCGAGGCCGACGAACTCGTCGCGCTCTACCAGCGCACCGCCACCCACCTCTCCCTGATCCAGTCCAGCGCTCCCGACCCACAGCTCACCGGACGCCTCAGCCAGCTCGTGGCACGCGCGCGCAGCGCCGTGACAGGCACCCGCCGCGCTTCCTGGCGCGATGTCGCCCGCTTCCTCGGACAGGGATTCCCGGCCGCCGTCTACCGCTCCCGCCACTGGTGGGTGCCCACCGCGCTCATATCCACCGCCATCGCGATCGTCCTGGGCTGGTGGATCGGCACCCACCCGGACGTGCAGGCGACCATCGCGGCCCCCAGCCAGCTCCGCGAGCTGACCCGCCCCGGTGGCGAGTACGAGACCTACTACTCCAGCCATCCCGCGGCCTCCTTCGCGGCCCAGGTGTGGACCAACAACGCCAGGGCCGCCGCGATGTGCCTGGTCCTGGGCGTCTTCCTCGGTCTCCCGGTCCTCTGGATCCTCTTCGAGAACATGCTGAACCTGGGTGTCGGCTTCGGCCTGATGTCCTCGGCCGGCCGCCTCGACACCTTCCTCGGCCTGGTCCTCCCGCACGGGCTGCTGGAGCTCACCGCGGTCTACGTGGCCGCGGGCACCGGGCTCCGCCTCGGCTGGACTCTCATAGACCCGGGCCCACGGAGCCGTCGTGCGGCCCTGGCCGAAGAGGGCCGCGCCGCCGTGGGCATGGCGATCGGCCTGGCCCTCGTCCTGTTCGTCTCCGGTGCCATCGAAGGCTTCGTCACCCCGTCCGGCCTGCCGACCTGGGCGCGCATAGGCATCGGAGTCGTCGCTGAGCTGGCCTTCCTGGCCTACGTCTTCATCATCGGCGGCCGTGCCGCGCGCGCCGGCGAGACGGGTGACCTCGACGAGACCGAGCGCAGCGCGTTCGTCCCCACGGCCGCCTGATGTGCGGAGACCTCCTGTGAGCTGCTAGTCTCCTCTTCGCCCCGGAAGACCCGTTGACACGGGTTGGACGGGGAGGTAGATTCAAACAGTTGCCTAGAACTGGACAGGTTCAGGGCCGATCGTTAGAATCGATCTGCTTCACAACGGAGAGTTCTCTCCGAGACATTGAAGCCACCTCCGATTTACTCAGAAATGAGTGGCCGGTCAGACCGGCCAAGAACTTCTGATAAAGTCGGAATCGCCGAAAGAGAGCCGGAAGGCAATCGAAAAGGCAAAGGCCCTCCAACGGCCACCGGAAATGAATTCCGACCGGAAACGGAACGGAAAACGGATCTGGTAAGGTTGGAAACACCGAAGGGAAGCCCGGAGGAAAGCCCGAGAGGGTGAGTACAAAGGAAGCGACCGTTCCTTGAGAACTCAACAGCGTGCCAAAAATCAA
>NZ_JBICZC010000015.1:0-334814 GCF_043201715.1 Streptomyces sp. NPDC048291 | reverse complement strand
GCCCGCGAACACGAACGGCTCTACCCCGCCCCTGACCAGCACAACTACGACCTCACGGCCTGAGCAGCAATCATCCCTCGGGAAGAGCCACACCCGTCGCCGTTCGCGTCGCGGATTCCGATGCGCGTGTTCTCCGTCCAGCTGGCGCGGCGCCACGTGCCGTACTCCAGTTCCGCCCCGGAGCCGCTGGCCGGGTCGGCCGGTGGGCGGGGCTCGGCTGGGGGCGGGGTGTAGTGGAGAACGTTCATGCGATGCAGTCCTCCGGCTCGGGCGTCCGGGTGTTTGGCCAGGCGTTTGAGGGCCTTCACCGAGCCGGGTTTGCCACGCTCCTGGACAAGCGGTGCGAGGGGTTTGCGCCACTTGGCGAAGGCCAGTTGCCCGGCGTAGGAGTACAGCAGGCGGCCTGCTCCGTGGTCCCCGTACAGAGCGGGCTGCAGGCACCATTGGCTACCGCGCTCGGGGTGGACGGACGCCATCAGGACAAGGCCAAGGCTGGTGTCGAGTGTGTGGTCCGGGTGCGCGGCCAGGACGGCACCCAGGACAGCGTGGCCGGATCCCCGGACCTGCCCGTCGAGCAGGGCATCGAGTTCCTCGTCGTCGGCCTGGACGGCGGTCAGAGGTACCGGCTCGTGCAGGAGCATCGCCCACGGTCCCGGCAGCCGCAGGGCGGCCCGGCTGCTCTGGCTGAGGGAGGCCGTGGTGGCGACGTCGAGGGCGAGGTACTCGGGGATGAAGTGGGTGTGGTCCACGGCCAGGTAGGCGGCGGTGGTGGTCACCGCGGCGATCGCATGCGACAGCCGGCTGTTCGGGCTGAGCCGGCGGTCGGGGGCGAAGGCACTGGGGGCGACCAGGCCCCGGCGCAGTGCGCTGACATCGGTCGGATGGACGTCGGTCAGATCATCGGTGAGCCGGTGCGGGGAGACGCGTGCGTAGACGCCGTCCCAGGTCCAATCCTCGGTACGGGTGCGCAGCATCAGGGCGGCCACGTCGAGGCCCGGATGGGCGGGTGCCGGGCCCGGGACATACATCTGCTCTTGCTGTTCGGCGGTCAGCTCGTCCCAGTTCAGGCCGTGTTCCTCGGCGAGGATCTGCGCGGCGCCGCTGTCGTTCATCACGCGGTTGCGGAATTGCCCGAAGTCGAAATCCGTGGCAGGCGTGGTCTCTTGGCCGTCGGTGCCGAACCAGAAGCGTTGCAAGACGGGGCCGCCTACGACCAGGCCGTCGTCGCAGGCCGGGCGGGCGGCCTGGGCGGACTCGGGGCGGGGGGCGGGCAGTTCGGACGCGGCGACGCCCTCCAGCGCGGAGATGCTCCGGCCCGAAACGGGGGCCATGATCATGTGGGGGCGCATGGCGTCGGCGATCTGGGGTGCGAAGGCCTCCAGCAGGCAGGGATCCATGTCCGGTGAGAAGCCCACGAGCAACTCGCCGCGGGCCTCCCCGTCGGCGGTGACCGCGTGGTCTTCCATGACAACGACGTAGTCGCGCGGCCATGCTTCACCGGGGGACACCGCAATGGTGCGGTCCTGCGCCAGTGCGCCGGCCTTCTGGAGCGCTGCGCGGGCCACCGTGACGCACAGGCCGTCAGCGAAGATCCTGTACAGGCCGGCGTCACTGCCGGCGCTAACCGCGATGTGCAGGCGCCCCTTCATCACCCCAACGACGCAGTGCACTTCCAGCTTGTCGATCAGGGGGTGATGTCCCTCGACGACCCGGTCCCAGCCTCCACGAGGAGCCACCCGCACTGCTCCGTCTCCGCCGACGGCCACATTGTGAGACATATCGCCATTCTGCCCGACAAAATCTCCTGTATAGGCAGACTCGGAGGTACCTGCAGAGTGTGGTCACGGGCGCGGAGTTGACCCGTCGCCGCGCTCGTGGAAGTGGCGGCCACCGTATGACAACCGAGAGCGTCGGGCATGCCGGTCACACCAGGCGCTCCGCGGAGTCCTCGGCAAGGCCAGCTGTCCAGGCTCTCGAGCAGCAGCCGATCCGCGGACCCCAACGGCCCACACACAGCCGCAACAGCGCCTCTCCGCCGCCGTCAGCTCGCACACGGGGGCAGGCAACCGGCGGACCCGGGCGGACCTGCAGGGCCCCGCCCGGGCAACGGCGCCGTAGGAGCGTAAGCGGCTGCCCGGCGCCGGCGTACGGCGGGTCAGGTCCGGGCGGCATCGACGTCGCTGGCGTTGACCAGCGCCTGCCTCAACGCCACCAGTGCGACAAGCTGTTCGGCCGTGGGCCGGGCTGCGGCGGCGTCCCGCCAGGTCCTGACGAAGTGGGTAACCACATGCGCGGCCAGGAGCAGCGCGTCCTGGCTGCTGGGGTGGCGGGGATCGCCGCGTAAAAGCCGCGACACCTGCCCAGGTCGAGTGTTTGCCGCTGCCGCGTGCTCTGTGGCGCCGGTACCACGGTGCGGGAGTTGTTGCTCCGGTCTGCCGACGAGGCACCTGCCCACACCCGGCACACAGGCGTCTGACTGTTGGGCATCCAGGCCCTGGCTCGTATTCGCTCGGTTGTGGTCTTTTCGTGAACGACCTGCCAGTGATACCTCTAGTGGGTCCATCGCGGAAAATGGCGGAGGCAATCAGGGGGAGATGTTGGATCCGAGTCAGGGCCCGCGGGGGGCAACAAGCCGGGAAGGCGCCCCGTCGCTGGTTGCGTCCTGAGAAGTGGTGTACGGGCTTCCACCTGATCCGGGCGTTTGCCCTGGCGTCGGGGTGAGGGCCCGGATACGAGAACGGCCACCGGCTGATCTTCGAGGTGTCGAAGCCCGAAGGAGATCAGCACGATGACCGCACCTGACAGTCTGCCCCTGCACGCCCTCGCCGAGGACAACCTCGCCGCGGCGAGTCCCGATCTGCTGCGCGCCATGGTCAAGACGTTCGCCGACGCGCTCATGTCCGCCGACGCCGACGCCCTCTGCAACGCAGAATACGGCCAGGTCAGCGACGAACGAGTCAACCACCGCAACGGATACCGCCCGCGCGAGTGGGACACGAGGGCGGGCACCGTCGAACTCGCCATTCCCAAGCTCAGGTCCGGGAGTTACTTCCCGCACTGGCTGCTGGAGCGACGTCGGCGGGCCGAACAGGCCCTGATCTCGGTGGTCGCCACCGCCTACCTGCTCGGCGTCAGCACACGCAGGGTCGAGAAGCTCGCCGAGTCCCTGGGCGTCACTCAGCTGTCGAAGTCCCAGGTCAGCGCGATGGCCAAGCACCTGGACGAGCAGGTCGCCGCGTTCCGCAACCGGCCCCTGGACGCCGGCCCCTACGCTTTCGTCTGGGTCGATGCACTGACCCAGAAGGTCCGCGAAGGCGGCCGCATCATCAACGTCCACGCGCTGATCGCGGTCGGTGTCAACGCCGACGGGCACCGCGAGATCCTCGGCATCGACGTCGCGACCGCCGAGGACGGCGCCGGCTGGCTGGCCTTCCTGCGCTCCCTGATCGCCCGTGGCCTGTCCGGGGTCCAATTGGTCATCTCCGACGCGCACATGGGCCTGGTCAACGCGATCGGCGCCACCCTGCCCGGCGCGAGCTGGCAGCGATGCCGCACTCACTACGCCCGCGCGTTGCTGAGCCAGGTGCCCAAGTCGGCCCAGCCGTGGGTGGCCACGCTGCTGCGGACCGTCTTCGAACAGCCCGACACCGACGCAGTCCAGGCCCAGATGCGGCACGTCCTCGATGCCCTGGAGGCCAAGTTCCCCAAGGCCGCAGCCCACTTGGATGCCGCCCAGGGCGATGTGCTGGCATTCACCGCGTTCCCGCGGGAGATCTGGCGGCAGATCTGGTCGAACAACCCGCAGGAACGACTGAACAAGGAGATTCGCCGTCGCACCGACGTGGTCGGTATCTTCCCCGACCGCACCGCCCTGATCCGCCTGGTCGGCGCGGTCCTGGCCGAGCAGAACGACGAGTGGACCGAAGCCCGCCGCTACATGGGCCTCGACCTGCTGGCCAAGGCCCGCCTCCACTCGATCGAGTCAGAAACCGACGAGACCATCCTCCCGACCGAACTCACCGCATAGCCTCAAAACGAGATCACCGAGTGGCCGTCGATACACCACCCCCGCGGACGTGACCCCGTCGCTCATTCTCAACTATCCAATGGCCATGCAGTTTCCGGCCATGCCGTCGCCTGAGCAGGTCGTCTTCACCTACCCTCCGGACGAGTTCGAGAAGTTCGTCGAGGAGTGGGTGCCCGCGCTGGACAGCCAGTATGTACGGGTGGAGCGCCAGGGAGGCGCTGGCGACCACGGCATCGACGTAGCCGCATTCCTCACCCGCCAGGGCCTGGAAGGCCCCTGGCACAACTACCAGTGCAAGCGTTACAAGGGAACGCTGGCATGGAGCACCGCCGCGGGTGAGATTCGCAAAATGTTCGCGGGCGTGGTCACCGATCAGTTCATCGTGCCGGAGCAATACACCTTCGTCGCCCCGTCCATCGGCCCCAGCCTGCAGCAGGCCCTGCAACGCCCCCTCCGTACCCGCAAGGAGTTCGTGGAGGCACTGCGCGTGACCACGGACAAGGTGATCACAGACCTGGGCCCGCGGTTGAGACGCGAGGCCGAGGAGCTGGCGGCGGAAACATCGTTCGAGATCTTTCAGACCGTCAACATGAAGAAGATGCTCGAACAGCACAAGACCACTAAATTCTGGGTGAAGCGATTCCCGCCGCAGTCGCCGCCCCGCCCGGCCGTCATGGAACCACCCGAGGAGCCGGAACCGCGCGAGGCCCGCTACGTGCAGCAACTCGTTCAGGTCTACGCCGAGCGCTGGCCCAGTGATGCCAGCACCATGGCCCAGGTCGCGCAGCATCCCACGGCTGGCCCGCACCTGCGCCACCAGCGTGAAGCGTTCTTCAGCGCCGAGTCTCTGCGCCGCTTCGGGGAGGAGGCCTACCCTGCCGGTCATTTCGAAGCCATCGTCAAGGACATCTACGACGCTGTGGTCGACGTGGCGAGGGATGACCACCCCTCAGGGTGGAAGCGCCTAGATGCCGTCACCGGGCGGGCGATCAGTGCCGGGCTGACGCAGACGGTTTTCGCTCAGCACGTGAGGACTCTGGACCGTACCGGGGTATGCCATCACCTGGCGAACGAGGACGAGCTCACGTGGTGCGAGGGAGAAGGGGCATGAAACCTCTGAACAGCCCGCTGGAGATCGGCGTGCGGGCGCTGGTGCTGCTCTCGGAGAGCCATCCCGATGCTCTTGACCTGGCCCAGCTCACGCTCTTGGACCATGCCGTGCTCCACAGCGGAGAGTTCGACGGACCGCCCAGCCTGCACCCGGACCTGCCCGCCCACTCGGGAGAGCTCGGCCTGAAGCGCGCAGTCCTCGAACAGGCGCTTCTGGTGCTCATCCGCGCCGGCCTAGCCGAACTCGACGCTGACGGGACCGGCCTGGTCTACCGGGCCACTGAGCGCGGCCCTGCCTTCGTGGACGTCCTCGAAGCCCCGTATGTCCTGCGGCTCCGCGAGCGCGCCGAGTGGGCCGTCCACCAATGGGCTCCGGACACCGACGTTCGTGCCACTACCCGGTCCTTGCTGACGACTCCCCCCGCCCCCGTGACCACCCGCCCGTTCGAGGGCCCTCGTGGGTAGTCTCCAGCTGGTCCACCTCACTTACGCTGGCTCGGGCAAGCCGTCAGCGCAGATCGTCTTCGGTCCCGAACTCACCGCGATCTACGGCGCCTCCGACACGGGAAAGACCTTCATCGTCAGGTCTGTCGAGTACATGCTCGGCGGCGCCCAGCTGACCATGCCCTCGCACGCCGAGGGATATACCCAGATCCTCCTCGGACTGCTGCTGCCCGACGGCAGCCCGCTAACCCTCGTCCGGCGCCCCGGCACCAACTCCACGCACGTGCACCACGAGGACCTCCGCGACCTGGTTCACCGTCCGGCGGATGCCTTCGTGAACTCGGTGCACAACGCCCGCAGCAAGAACAGCCTCTCGGTCCACCTGATGCGCGCCATGGGCCTAGACGAGGTCCTCATCCGCAAGAACGAAGCCGGTGGCACCCGATCCCTGGCTCTGACCGATCTGGTGCACCTGTCCGTGGTCACGGAGGACCGCATGATCGCCATGCGCTCCCCGGTCCTGCGCACCGGCACCGCCACCACCCGCGCCGCAGAGACATCAGTCATGCGGCTCCTCCTGACCGGGGAGGGAGACCCGTCCATCGATACCGGGCCCAACGCGGGACAGCGGCGTGTGAACAGGGGACAGATCAGTCTTCTGGACCAACTCGTGATCGACTGGTCCGCGAAGCTTGAGTCGAACGAGTCTGAACGCGACCTCAGGGACCGCCTGGCACGGATCAACACCGCGATCGACGCACAGAGCAATGCCCTACGCGCGGCCGACGAAGGGCACCGCGAAGCGGTACGCGACCGTATGACCCACGCCCGCCGACTTGCGGTGCTGGACGAGCGGCTGGCCGAGGTCAGCGATCTGCTGGGACGCTTTCGCCTGCTGGAGGACCAGTACCGCTCCGATCTGGAGCGTCTGGTTATGGTCAACGAGGCTGGCAGCATCCTCGGCTACTTCCGCGTCGGAACCTGCGTCTTTTGCGGGGCGGATCCCGAGCACCAACACCCCGGCCACAGCCAGCAGGAGGCCACTCAGCTCCACATTGCGGTGCAGGCGGAGGCCGCGAAGACCACGGCTCTACTCAACGACCTCCTGCCGACTATCGCCGACCTCGCGAGCGAACAGGACGAAGGCGCCCGGACCTGGCAGGCCGTCAAGAACGGCCTAGAGGCGGTGGACGAACGCATCGCCGAAGCCGAGAGTCAACTTGCACCGCTCAGAGAGGGCCTTCAGGAGCTACTGGAGGCCCGATCCGCAGTCGAGCGGAGCCTGGAACTCCATGCGCGGATCGCGGAACTTGAAGACAAACGCTCTCGTCTCTACGGGGAGGGAGCGGTGCCGGCTACCCGGCCTGCGGCGTACATCGCGGCACGGGTCGTCAACGACTTCGACTCGGTCCTCCAACAGACCCTGAGCAGCTGGGACGTACCAGCAGTCGACAACTCCGGTTACGACCAGTACAACGCCGAGATCCGGGCCGGGGGCCGTCCGCGCGCCGGTCGTGGCAAGGGCGTGCGATCCGTACTGCACTCGGCCTTCACTACCTCCCTGGCCCGCTTCTGCATCGAACGAGACCTTCCCCACCTCGGCTTCGTCGTCCTGGACTCCCCCGTGGTCACATACCGCCAGCCAGTGAAGAAAAACTTCCCACAGGACCCTGACCTACCCGACGTGCGCATCGAATCCACCGTCGTAGACAGCTTCTACGAGGACATGCTCGCCTTCCCCGGCCAGGCTGTGATCATCGAGAATGGCGATCCGCCCCTCGGCGTCCTCTCCGAGGCCACCACCTACCACTTCACCGCCGCCGACGGCCGCCCAGGCTTCTTCCCCGTGGGGCCCGGTGATTCCACGATCTGAGGGCCTGCGCTGCAGCAAGAGAGGGAGCTGTGCGGGCGCCATCACGGCGGCGCGGCGATGGAGTGCCCGTGTTCTTCGAAGCCTCATCGCCTGCGCCGCGCTTCATGCCTTGCTCGTTGGCAAAGTTGCGCTGAGCAGCGGGTCAGCTGGTTTCTGCCGCCAGGCGGACGCTCTTCTCGGCAGGCTGCTCGGCCTTCCAGCCAGGCAGGAACGCCGAGAGCAATGGGGCGCTTTCAATCTTCTGCTGGGTGAGCCGCATGCCTTCGTCGATGATCGCGTCCCATTTGTCTGTGGCGAACTCGATATTCAGGGCAAGGCCTTGATGATCGTCTCATCCACGGTCAGGTAGTTCGACGACCGCCCCGCGGCCCGTGGGCACGTAGGCGTTGGCGCCAGCCTAGTCTGGAACCAGAGAGATGAGGACCGCGTCCCCGTCCCCGGCAGTCCTTCGGGCCGTCTTGTGGGCTGCTGAGACCGCCGTCCTGGAGGGGTCTCGTTCCAGCATCGCGATCAAGGTGCTGCGCCCCGTCGCGGTGCAAGGCGCGGGCAGGTTCGGGCGGTTGGTCACCGGGCGGTGGCCCGCCGGCACTGCCGACGCCCCGGCCGACGCGTTCACCTCGCTGCTCATGTCCGGGTCGCCACCGGTTCCACCGCCCCGGTCGATGCGGCGGTGCCCGGGGCGCTGGCCAAGCGTCCGGGCGTCGGACCCGGTGCCGGCCTTCACGTGCAGGACGGCTTCGGGCGCGCCATGACCCTGCGAATCACCGGCGTCTTCCGGACAACCTGTGCCGTCGGGTTCTGGCCCGCGATGGCCGGCAACCTGCCCCAGGAGGAAACCGCCGACCAGCTCCTGCTGGTGGTGTCAGCGTCGGCGCTCAACGGCAGCGCCGTCCTGAACGGACAGCTGACGGCCCGCTGGAGTGTTCAGCCCGACTTCTCCCGCATCGGCGCAGGCGCCCTCGCCGGGCTCCACGACCGGCTGCGCGCCTTCTCCGGCAGCCAGAGCTGTGTGTCTGTGTTCGGCGGGCGGCAGCCGTCGCTGGACGACCTGACCGTGGTCTCCGGTCTGTCGGGCGCGATCGACGACCTGACGGTGCCGTCGGTGGCAGCCAGGTCGTCGCTATACCTGCCGGGTGCGATGCTGGCGGCCCTCGCCCTGGCCACCTCGGTGCTAGCCGCTCGTCAGTTAACGGTGGATCGGCACAAGGAGCTGGCCCTGCAACGGGCCAGAGGGGCTGGCACCTTGCGGTTGCTGCGCGGTGCGGCTGCCGAGTGGGCGCTCACCGGCGTCCCGGCCGCTGTCGCCGCGCCCTTCCTGCCCGGGCTGCTACACCCCGGTAGCCGGGGCGGCGGTGGGTCTGACCCTGCTGGTGCACGCCGCGGCGGTGCTGCTGCCCGTGCTGCCGTCGACGCGGTGGCGGCCGACCCGCAGCGCACGGGCCGCTGCCGCGCAGCGGCTGGGTGCCGACCCGGCGCTGCTGGCCGTCGCATCCCTGGGGTATCTGGAGCTGCGGCGGCACCACTCACTGCTCGCCGGCCTGGGCACCGGAGCGCGTCCGCGGACCCGGTGCTGGTCCTGGTGCCGATCCTGGTGGCGGGCACCGCCGCGCTCCTGCTGTTACGACTGCTGCCGCTGACCTCCCTGCCGCTGGACGCGTTCGGCCGTCGCAGCCGGGGCCTCGTCCTCGTGCTGACCGGCTGGCAGTTGAGCCGCCAATTCCGTCAGCGGCGGCTCATCGCGCTCTTCGCTGTCACACAGCCCCGAACGGAATGAGCAGTCAAAGTTCGTCACCTGGCAAGGTGTCCGCGCGCCAGTCCGCGTCGCGCGGCAGGAGCACCACGCCGGCGCGGCTCGTACAGCGCATCCGCACTCATCGGGTCAGCCCCTTCCGCTGCGGCAGCAGCCGGCGCGACGCCCCCGCTCTCGATCACGGCCAGACACGGCGGGCACCAACGCTCGCCGGACCGGCCGCTCAGGTCCCTTGGGACGTCCCGGATGCCGCCGGGGATCCCGATGCCAGGGCCGTCGTCGCAGAGTGTCTGGTGGGCGTCGCAGTCGCCGTCGCACGACTGCGGGTCGACCGGGACATGCCAGACGGTTTCCACGGGCCCCAGAGCCCCGTCCGGGCGGATGCGTTCGGCGGTGGCCAGCATGGTCAGTCCTTCCGGTGGATAGTCGGCCGCTGCCCGCCAGGGACGGACAGCGTGCCAGTGAGGGCGTCTGCGGGCAGTCCGTCCCTAAGAACGGCGGTGTTCGGCCCAGCAAGTAGGTCACGGGGAAAAGTGTGAGGACCGTCGCGTCGCCCCGGCCCTGGGTATGGATGAATGACAAGGTGAGCGGACCCGGTAGGCCAGCCCCCAACCGTCGGGCACTGCAGGGGCGGCCTTGGGGTTGTCGGGAGTCAGGCACCAAGCGTGCTCGAAGGCGCCGATGATCGGGGCGTCGGCGAGCGCGTAGCCCTCGCAGTAGGTCCAGCCCTCACGGTCGGTCGACTCGTGTGCCTCAGCAAAGCAGTATCCGGCACGCAGCGGGTATACCCCTGCGGGCCAGGGGGCTGGCAGGTAGTCACGGCCGTGTGTGTGGAGCAGGCCGGCGAAGATCGGGGGCCCAGGAGCGCTGCTCGCCGGGGACGAGAGTCCGCAGTTGCTTGAGCACGGCACGCAGATGGCCAGTGTGAACGGCCGAGCGCTGGGCAACGCCAGGGCCGTCCGCCAGTCACGGCGTCGCTGCCATGCGGCGGCGCCTGTCCGACGTCCGGGCGCCGCCGCATGGCCCTGGCGTCGCTCCTGCGTCCACGCCTTCCTCGGCGAGGGAGCGCACGCAGGGGCGACAGCGGCGCCCGGACAGCGTCCGCGTGAGATCCTCCTCGCGGACGGGCATCTTCTCCCCTCGCATTCTTCCCGGGCGCCCCGGCAAAGTCGTTGCGGGCGCCGGTTACACGTGCCCGCCCGTTGTCGTATCCCGGCCACTTCCTGATTTCGGGTAAGGGCAGCGTATCTGGAATCAGGATCCGAGAGCGCAAACACCCGAACACCAGAGAATCAACGAAACCGGAGGCCCAAGAGCCGGATCCGCGAGCACTCCGACCGCTGGTACACACGCGGCCTACGCGTGGGCGGCTTCGAATGTGCCAGGCCGGATGACCGCGATCAGGCGCTGAGCCTCTGCCGGTGTGACGCCGGCGGCTTCGAGGAAGCCGAGGACGGAGTGCTGCGCCTGCGTAACCACATCTTGACGCAAGATGATCGGTGGTAACGGGGGTGCGGTGGCTGAGGTTGCCCACATGCGGATTCCCTTGCTGGCGTGGGTGTGCGGGCAGTTCCGCAGGCTGTTAACGGAGTTCGACGGCGTACGAGGCGCCGGGGAATTCCCATCCGTCCGTGCCTTCGCCGATGTCTTCGACGATGACGTCGTCGATGAAGTGGTCTTCGAATTCGTCGTCGGTGAGTTGGCCGGCCAGCCACAGCCGTTCAATGTCGTCCCAGCGGCCATAGCGGCCGTCGATCCGCAGCGGCGCGGCGGCGCGGGTGCCGCGGTCGCGTTGGTCGGCGCCGGTCCTGACGGTGCCGCTGATCTCGTACTGGCCCCGCTTGATGTGGTCGGGGAGCGGGTCGGCGGGGACGATCGCGGCGTTCTCGTAGGCGGTGTGGATGATGTCGCGGTAGCTGCGGCGGATGTTGTATTCGGGATCCGAAAGCCAGTTGATCAGGGTCTGGGTCGTCACGCCGAGGCCGGCGTCCTCCAGGGCCTGGTAGCCGCGGCGGGTGCCGGTCAGCTGGGAGAGCTGGGCGTGCCAGTGCTTGGCGTTGTAGGTGGACAGCCGGTGGCGGGGGGTGACCTGGGAGCGCAGGAGGTCGCCCAGGGCGGAGCCCAGGGAGTTGCCGTGTCCGGTGGGTCCGGCCATCAGTCGTCGCCTTCGAGGATGAGTTCGCCGGAGTGGATGAACTTGCGCTTGACTTCACCGAAGCCGGTGCCGATCCGGTAGGTGGGCGGCGGTGTGTCGGGCGGGGTCCAGAAGATGGCCTGGTCGACGTTGCGCAGCGCGACGAGTGTGTGGCCTTCGAGGACGGCCTTGAAGGCGACCGCCCAGTGTCGGACGGAGGCCTCGGCGACCATGCTCATGCGCCAGTCCGGGCGCCAGAACGGGGACTTCTGCTCGGGGCGCTTGGGCCACAGCAGGCGCAGTGCGATCGACAGCCTCGTCTTGTAGGCCTTGTACGGGGCGCCGCCGGCGTCCACGAGTTCGGTGCGTGCCTTCTGGGTCGCCTGGTAGAAGGGCTTGAACAGGCTCTCGTTGGCCTTGCCGGTCCAGGAGTCGTGGATGCGCGGGACGGCTTCGAGGTGGCCGTCGCGTGCGAGCTTCTCCAGTTGCTTGATGTGCGGGGTGGTGACCCACACGCGGCCTTGTTCGTCGGGGTTGTCGATGAGCCGTCCCAGCGGGTGTGGCATGTCCGTGCGTGTCCACGTGGGGATGTCGATGAGGTAGATACCGGCCTGGCTCTTGTCGAACCCGTCCAGCGGGCCCGTATGCAGCAGCTTGTTCGGGGCCAGAGGGACGGCGGAACACGCGGAGGGGTAGGAGCCGTTGCGGTCGATCAGGCACAGCACGCCGTCGCCGAAGGAGTCGGGTACGTCGATGCGGTCGCGGCGGACCCGCTTACCGTTCTCCCTGATGTACGGGACGCGGGTGACGGTGACATCCGGGTGGACCCAGCGGGGCTCACCGTCCATGTGCTCCCTGAACAGGGGCCATGGGTCGTTGGCGCGGTCCTCGGTGCGGATGACGGGAATCGGGTGCATCTTCGAGCGGGCGACCGCGTCCTTGAGGATCCGCAGAGCGGGGAAGACTGCGTTCTTGGGCTCGTCCTCCTCGTCCCCGGGCTGCAGGACGTCCCGCTCGTCTTCCTCGTCGTCAGGTTCGCCGGATTCGTCGGCCGGGCCGGGTGCGGCCTGCCGGCCGACGCGGACTTCGGTGATCTCCGCGTTCTGGGCGCTGGATTCAGACCGGGGTTCTGCGTCCTTCGTGTAGACCGCGGCGTTGGTCGCCTCACCGGCCCATTGGCAGAGGGCGCGAAGGGCTGCGGCCAGGCGGCGGCCTGGGGCGGTGTCTGGCAGGGAAAACGGCCCGGCTTCGTCGGCCAGGGCCGTTGTGAGCTCGGCCAGCGTTTCACGGTCGTCGGCCAGCACGGCAGTGCGCAGCGCGTCCAGGGTGTGCGTGAGGGAGGCGGGCAGCCCCCGCTCGGCGCCGGAGGTGTAGGCAAGCGCGGCGTCCGCAAGTTCCACGGCCACGGCACCAGGTCCCTGATCGCCGGGGATGTCAGCGAACCGGGCATGGAGAAGATCGGGTTGGAGGTAGACGACACCGAGGGTCCCGAAGTCCCGCTCGGCGACGGTGACCTGGACCCGGGAAGGGATGTCGGTAGGGGTGAGTGTCAAAAGGACGTCGGCGTCCAGCAGGCCCAGCAGCGTGGGATCGCTGGTGTCCACGACGGCCAGGACCGGGACGTGGAGCGTGCGGGCCAGTGTTGCCAGGACCTGGGAGGCATTCGGCAGACGGTCTCCGGACAGCGGCAACCGGGGGCTGTGGGCGGCCTGGAGACGGTCCACGACCACGAGGGACAGGCCGTCGACGTACGGAGCGGTCTCCGCGATCGCCTCGGCGGTCAGGTTGCTACCCTCGTCGATCATCAGCGGCGCCTGCCGCAGTTGCCGGGCGACGTCCTGCTCGTGCGGCGTCAACCTGCCCTGCTTCAGACGCGGGTACTCCCCACCGGTCTCGGCGGACAGGATCCTGCGGAAGATGTCGTCGGCGCTCGGTCCCGACGCCGCGTAGAGCACCCGATTCCGGTCGACCAGAGCCGTGTTCCGTGTGACAGCAAGTCCCAGCAGACTTCCCCCGACGCTGGGATCGGCCGCCACCAGGGTCAGCTTGCCGGGCTGAAGCCGGCCAGCCACGCTGTCCAGTGCGGACAGACCGAAAACCGGACCGCTCGCAGGCGCGGAGTTCAGGGCCGTGCCGATCGCATCGCCAAGCGTGGCAAGCCGACGGGGCATGCTGTCACGGGTCGAAGGACTCACTGCGTCTCCTGCGGTCACCGCATCGGCGACCGCCGTCGGATCGGATGACGGGCTGGGAATCGGGCCATCGGGCAACAGGACCGCAACCGGCGTGGCGCCGCGCAGGAGCACCTGCGGCTCCCCGAGAGCTGCCCGGCTGACGAGCTCACCGAAGTCCTTCTGGGCTGCACTGAGGGTGAACGAGGGGAAGTCCTCGGAGTTCCGGGCGGCGGGAAACCGGTCCAGCGGTGCCAGCACCACGCTCACGACGGCGCCCTTGTCGCGCTTCTGGATCCGCACGGTCTGCCCGCTGGCAGCCAAGGCGTACAGATTGTTCCGTGCCGCCGTCGCGCTCAGATGTGCCCGTTCCGATGTACTCACTCACCCTCCCTATGTCCTCAACTCACGCAATTCTAGCAGCTTTCCACTCGCTTACTTGATATAAGACACACCAATAGTGCGCGCTAATCACCCTCTCCGGCAGGAGGGCTTTCTCTGTGACGGCCACAGGGCTGCGCGGCCTGCTCCGCGATGTCCAGGTCGTCGGACGCAGCCCGCGGCCCCGTTCGTACCAGCCTCCACATCGGCGCTTTCACTCGCTTCCAGGAGGCCGTGCACGCGTAGGCGCAGTCGAGGCCGCCGCGCTGAGTGTCCGAGCCTTGTCCTGTACTTCGCTCACCGGCCGCCTGGCTCGCAGACGCCGCACACACCGGCCGACCTATGAGGGGTTCAGCCACCCCGCGTAGCGGTCGGGCAGTTGCGTGCCGAGGAGGCCGACCGCGGCGGGTTCCCCACCCCGCAGATCGGGCACCTGGTGGCCGAGCACACCACCAGGAGACGGGGCTCGCCGAGACGGAAGCGGCCCGCACCTGAAGCACCTTCTACAGCTACGCCTCCGGTGTCCTGTACGTCTCTGGCAGCGCGGCCGACGAGACCCGCCGCCAGTTCGTCAATGTCAAGGCCGCCATGGAACAACTCTTCTTCGGTCTGCCCGAGCGTGCGGATCGACTACGGAAACTGGCCCGGCTGGAGAACCCAGTGCACAGGATGCGGACGAGGTCGCGAGGATGACCTCCTCCCCCCGAGCAGGGTGTACTTCTTCCAGGCCACGGTGAGTGGGCGCTGGCTCGATCTGCTGTCGATGGCCCGGCTGCTGCCCGAGCAGACGCGCTGGCCTACCGGGCCATACCTACGGCGGCTGGCCAAGTATCCGCAGCGCGTGTGTTTTGAGGTCAAGGAGAACCTGGAGGCGATCTGTGAACAGAGGCCCCTGTCGCAGGCCGTCGCCGATTCGGCAAAGCGGGGATGACGGCGGCCACGGTGCCGGCCGATCTGGCGCCCTCCCTGCCGGAGCGGTTCGCCCTAATCCAGGCCGCGTACCGGGCCGTCGGCGTTCCCGCCACCAGGCGAACGGAGCAGTGGGTCTCCGTGGCAGAGAACGTCCTGCGGGACAGTGCCTTCACCACGAGCGAGTCGCGGGAGAGCAGGTGGTTGCTGCGGGAGCTGATCGCCACCGCACGTCCTGGTGGCCGGCTGTGCACCGGCCCGGACCGGCTCGAGATCAGAGTTGCGTGAACCGGTTCACGCAGCCAGACACCGGTGACAGATGAGCGCGGCGGCGATGCCGGCGAAGGCAAGGAAGTGTGTGGCCTTGCGCTCGTAGCGGCGGTGCAGACGGCGGCAGCCGGCAGAGGCCACCGCGCGTTCCACGGTCCATCGGTACGGCGACTGGGCCATCTGGCGCGATGCCGACCCTGCTTACGTACGGGCCAGGCTCAACGAGGGCAGTCCCTACAACGTCCGCTTCCGCTCCCCCGCTGCAGCGGGTGCGCGCAGGTCGTTCGGTGATCTGATCCGTGGCCGTTTTGAGGACGACGACAATCGCAACGACGTGGTGATTCTCGAGTCGTCCGACAAGGCAGTGCGGTTGCCGACGTACCACTTTGCGTGCGTCGTCGACGATCACTTGCTTCGCGTCAACGTGGTGGTTAAGCGGTGAAGAGTGGATCTCCTCCGTTCCGGTGCACCTCCAATTGTTCGAGGCGCTCGGTTTTTAACCTCCTCCGTACGCGCCCATCACGGCCGCGGTCGTGGCGCAGTCTATGCCTGCATGTTCTCCGCCCGTCGCTCCAGTGCCCATTCCGTGACCAGTACGGCGAGCAGGTCCACAGCGCTGCGGGCGAGCCGGTCGCCGATCCTTGTCCGACGGCACTCCGCCTCCGAGACGAGCGCGGTGAGAAAGCAGGCCACTCGCGCACGTACTTCCTGCGCACAGTGCAGACGCGCCCCATGGATACGGCGCAGGTCGGACTCGGTGATGCCCAGGCTGCGCCGGGGTATGCGGAGGACCGTCGTGGCACAGGGGTGACTGCAGCGGGTGAATTCCGACCGCTGCGGGTCGCAAAAGACGAGGTCGCCCATGTGCACACAGGTCTCCTGCTGGTCCTGGACCGTGGCGACCGAGCCGTGCCCATGTATCGCCGCGTACAGGGCATCACCAGACGTGAGGTCCGACGCCCATGGCGGAGCCGGTAGTGACCGGCCGCCCGAGTCAAAAATATAAATCCTCAGGTAGCCGAGATCGTACGAGCGTGCGGGTGCAGTCACGAGCGGCATTGCGCCTCCAAAAGACAGTGGACTTCTTTTGGCACAGGAAAAGCCGGAATTTACCTCAAGTCATTCGGCTTCTTCTAGAAGGTCGGCCACAGTGCGGTCCAGGTCGACATGGGCACCTTCCTTCCCCTCTGGCACGAGTGTGAGGGTCCGCAGAAGGAACGCGCTCACCGCGGACATTTCAATGTCGACGGCTGCCTCCTGGGCCCGCGCCCGGAGCACGATGCGCACGCAGGCCGGGTGTCCACGGCGCCTAGGGATCACTAGCACGTCCCCCGTACCGACCGACAGATGCAGCCCCTCCGTGAGCAGGCTGCGGGCGAAGAACCAGTCGATCGGAGTCGCAAGGGGCACCCCGAGCGAAAGGCAGACAGCATAGGGATCGGCGGTTCTGTAGCGCAGTTCCGCCAGAAGGGAAACCGTTGGCTCTCCCCTGACTTTCACTTGCGCCATCGTTTCGTACACGACCGAGTGAATTGACTTTCTCATTTCACCCCTCCACCTGTGGGAGCATGACCTGATTCAGCGCGATGCGTTCTACCGTCGCGAGCTGATGGGGCCTTACTTGGGTAACAATCACACAATGGAGCAAATCGGCACATCACACACCATAGCGTCAGCCACATAGACAGATGTGGGATACCAAGCGTTTACTCAGCGTGCTCGCGCTCTCGCGCCAACCGAGCCAACTCCGTCCGTGAGGTCAGGCCGAGTTTGAGGAAGGCGTGCCGCAGGTGGGAACTGACAGTGTGCGGCGAGTTCACGAGGTGTGCGGCAACCTGCCGGTTGGTCATGCCCTGCGCCACCAGTCGCACCACGGCAACCTCCGACGCCGTCAGTTCCGGCCACGCGGCAACTGTCGAAGCGGACGTCACACGCCGGCGAGGCGCGCCCAGCGCCCGTAGCCTGCGGCGGACTCGGGCGGCGTCGCGCTCGGCTCCAGCCTCGACATAGCGGTCGAGCGCCGCGCCAAAAACGGGCACGGCGTCCGTGGGGTGGGCGACGGCCATTCTTCGCCCAGCGTCCTCCAGGGCCGAGGCGTGCGGCAGGAGCCGTCCGATTCCCTCGTAGAGGTCCACGGCATGCAGGAGATGAGCGAGGTCGTTTCCGAGGAGGCCCCGGGCGTGGGCCGCCGCCGCGGCGGCGATCGGGAACCCCGGGTTGCAGGCGGCCCTGTGCTCGGCGAGGGCGACCGCGGCAGCCGCACGGTCATGGGCACCCGCACGCAGCGCCATACGCACGAAGACAGGCAGATCGGCCGGGTCGTCAGGACTCGCCAGCGAGGGGCCCACCTGTTCGAACGTGGCGAACGACTCATCGAGCAGCGCCATGGCCTGCTCGGGGCGGCCCTCCGTATCGGCCATGAGCGCCAGCAGCCAGGACCCGGAGTTACGGACGAGCAACGCCGGATCACCGACCATCCGTCCGACCTGTGCCGCGTAGGCCTTCGCCGCATCGCGGTCGCCGGTGTGCAGGGCGACCCTGAGCAGGGCGTACAGGAGAGTCGCATCGGCGAAGTTGCCCATACCCAGTTCGTCAGCCATGGCCATGCCGGCTTCCGCCTCAGCCCTGGCGTCAGACAGCCGGCCAGCATCCAAGAGGACACGAGAACGGTTCATGACCCACAGGCGCATGGCGGCTGCCTGGCCTTGCCGCTGAGTGTCCTGGATACCCGCCTCCGAGGCGGCGAGCGCCTCCGCCGTACGGCCCGCCGCATTGAGCATGAACGCCTTCCACAGCGCCTCAGGCACCCAGAGGGAACGCGAGAATCCGGCTTCGGAAGCAATGTCCTCGGCGTCGTCCGCTCGCTGGAGCGCCCGCGCCCAGTCGCACTGGTAGTAGAGCACGACGGAGTGTGCCGTCATGGCGGTGGCCAGCGCGGACCTGTCCCCCGCATGCCGTGCGGACCGCAGCGCCTTGTCAACCGCCGCATGTGCCCTGGCCCCGAAATCCCCCACCAGCCCCAGATTGAGGCAGTGCAGGGCCAGGAGGTGAGCACGTAGGCCCTCCGGAATCCCCGGCAAGGCCGCCCCGATACTGGCATGGCGCGCGCCCTCCGTGAAGTCGTACTGACTCGACACGCGCGCGAGGCTGAGACGCACCCGCGCCGCGGCCTCGCGCGGCAGGGTGCCGGGCACGGCCGTCGCGCCGAGTGCGCGCGCCTGTGCGGCGCGCCCGGCCCGCCAGAGGAGCACCATAGTCTCGGCCATGATCGTCGCCCGCTCCGGTGCCTCGTCGGCGGTGAGGTTCAGTGCCTGACGACTCAGTTCTGCCGCGGCCGACGGAGCAGTCTCCGAAAGTTCCGCCGCGGCGGCCCGCAACAGCTGTACGGCGGCCCGGTCACCGGGTTCCGCACTGTCCATCACCAGGGAGGCCGCCTCGCTCAATGACGCTCCACAGGCCAGAACGATCTCTGCCGCATGGCGCCGCAGAGCCTTTCGTACCGACTCCGGAAGGCTATCCGCCACGGCTTCACGGATAAGGTCGTGGCGGAAGACCAGCCGTCCCTCCCGTTCAGTGAAGAGGTCGGAGTCGAGGGCCTCCTGTAGCGGAGCGACCAGTGCGCCGACAGGCCGGTCGAGGAGTTCGGCAAGAAGATCGACGGAAACGGTGTGTCCGATGGCAGAAGCCGCACGGACGACCTGCCTGGTGGGCTCGGACAGGCTGTAGAGACGCTGCCGGATGGAGGCCTGGAAACGGGCCGGCAGACGGCGGCCGACCAGGCAGGCCACGCCGTCCTTGACGACCACTCTGCCTTCGGCGCTCATGCCGCACAGCAGCTCCACCAGGAGCAGAGGAACACCCTCCGCGCGCCGGACGACATCCAGTGTCGCCGCGTCCGGAGGAGCCCCGAGAACGTCCTCGGCGATCTCGCTGACGCCAGCGTCGGAGAGGGGACCGAGACTGATCCGGAGCGCGCCGTCCCGCGCCAGCCGATCCAGTGTCGTGAGCACCTCCGGACTGCCGCTGCCGTCCCGTACCGCCACCAACCACAAAATGGCATGGGCGGACAGCCGCGACGAGAGCGTGCGCAGGGCGAGGAGAGTCAGGTCGTCACACCACTGGACATCGTCAAGAATCACGACTCGAGGGCAGTCGAGAGCAGCCCGTTCGAGCTGATCCTGTAGTTCCTGCAGGAGCCAGAAACGCTGCTCGCGTGCTGTGGCAAGGGCACGCAGTCTCACGGTGTCGAAGAGCGGCCTTCCGTCGGCCTGTGTGCCCTCCAGGAGCGGGGCCAGCGGCACGAACTGACTGTCAGGGTTCGCACCGCCCCGGAACACCTTGAACGCCCGGTGCACGGCCACCGAACAGGCCTCTGAGAGGAATCGGGTCTTCCCACTGCCAGGCGGTCCCTCCACGCAGATGACCCCGCCGCGGCCCTGCACCAGCGCGTCGAACCGGGTGTCAAGCGCAGCGTGTTCCTCCAGTCGACCCCGCATCGGGGAGCAACGCGCGTCGCCGGTGGGGGACGGCGGAGGCGGCTGGGTCGGTTTCATGGGAGGTCCTCGGACGGGTGCGAGGCGAGTCGCATCACCTAAGGCTTAGGGACGACACACGTCCTATCAGGTGAATCCCAAAGTAGTCGTCACAGCAGAACCCGACCACCGGCGTCTCTTCCCCTCCTCGAGCAATTGTCAATTCCTGTGGATCGGTGCTGCCGCCTGGTTATGCGCTGAGGTGTTCGTGAAGCATCTGCCAGGTTCCGGCGTTGTTGACGAGCACGTTGGTGCCGCGGCCGTTTCCTGATCGCGGCTGGCCGTCGATGGTTCCGGTCCAGGTGAACCGGTAACGGCATACCGCGTGGTGATCGCTGTGGGCGATCCACTCCAGATCGTCGATCTGGTAGATCTCGTCGCGGATGGTGGCGAAGGTCTCGGCGATGGCGGAGAGGACGGCTTCGCGGCCGCGGTGCGATCCGTCGGAGAACCAGTAGACGGCCTCGGGAGCGATCAGGGGGATGAGCTGGGTGATGTCGTGACTGTTGGTCGCCTTCTCGTAGGTGCGGATGAACTCGGTGGGCGGAGCCGTGGGTTCGGGCATGACCGGTCCTTCTCTCCCTTGCGCGACGTGACAAGTAGCAGGGGCTGTCAGGCTGCCGTGGGCTGTTCCCGCTCTACGAGTACGCCGTTTTCGAACGTGGCGCCTGCGCGGACCAGGGCGACGAGGTGGGCTCCGGTGACCGCGCGCCAGCGGATCTGAGCGGATTCGACGAGTTTGAACACCATCGCGAGGGCTGCGGCAGGGCTGCCGGCGCCGCGGGTGACCTTGGTGCGGAGCTTGACGGTGGAGAAGGTCGACTCGATGGGGTTCGTGGTGCGCAGGTGGATCCAGTGCTCGGCGGGGAAGTCGTAGAACGCCAGCAGTTCCTCCCGGTCGTCGGTGATCTTCGCGACGGCCTTGGGGAACTTGGCGCCGTAGATCTTTGCGAACGCCTCGATCGCCTTCTCGGCGTGCGTGCGGTCCTCGGCGTTGTAGATCTCCTGCATCGCCTTCGTCGCGCCCGGCTGTGCGGACTTCGGAAGAGCGTTCGTGACATTACGGGCCTTGTGGACCCAGCACCGCTGGTGGCGGGCGGCGGGGAACACCTCGGCGAGCGCCTTCCACAGTCCCATCGCGCCGTCGCCGACGACCAGCTCGGGATCGCGCATGCCCCGGCGGCGGCAGTCGCGCAGCAGGTCGGCCCACGACTCGGTGCTCTCGCGCAGGCCCTCGGCCAGCGCGATCAGTTCCTTGGTGCCGTCCAGGCGCACGCCCATCAGCACCAGGACGCAGGAGTGCGCCTGCCCGAGCCGGACCTTGGGGTGCACGCCGTCGGCCCACACGTACACGTAGTCGGACTCGGCAAGGTCGCGCTGCTGGAAGGCGGCGTGGTCGTCCTGCCATTGCTTCGTCAGCCGGGTCACGGTGGCCGGTGACAGCCCGGCTGAGCTGCCGAGGAACTGCTCCAGCGCGGGCACGAAGTCCCCCGAGGACAGGCCGTGCAGGTAGAGCAGCGGCAGCACCTCGCTGACCTTGGGCGACTTGCGGCACCACGGCGGAAGGATCTTGGAGGAGAACCGCATCCGCTCGCCGGTGGCCGCGTCGACCCGCTTGTCATTCACGCGCGGGGCCGTGACCTCGACGGGGCCTGCGGCGGTGGCCACGGTCCGGGGCCGATGGCTGCCGTTACGGACCACCAGGCGGCGCCCGGCCTCGTCCGTCTCGGCGGCCAACTCGGCTATGTACTGGTTTACTTCCGCCTCCAGCGCGGCGGCGAGCATCCGCCGGGCGCCCTCGCGGACGATCTCGTCGATCAGGGAGCCGGACTCGGTGGAACCGTCGGCATTCACTACGCTGAGCACGGGCGTGCCTTCCCGACCCGCGCTGCGAACGCGGGCCTCTACTCGGTGACTTGTAGATCACTCGGGAAGGTACGCCCTTCGCGTTCCGTCCCGACGACCGATCCACAAGTCCTGAGCATTGCTCCCCCTCCTCGGAGCAAGCCCGCATCAGATGGCGGAAGGATGGACGGTTGCCCAGGCCGGGCAATACCCGGGCAACCGTCCAGGTCGACGCGACGAACGGCAGACCTCACTCCATGCCGAGGCCAGGGGCCGGCCTATCAGAACGCGGTGCAGAAGTGGACTAGGTGTGAAAACGAACGGATGCTCACCGTCCGCGGCCGGAATGTCACCGACAATTCGATGTCCCGATGCGGAGTTCGTGAGTCGACAGGAACGGAGACGATCTCAGGGGCAGGGAGGTTTCGCAGGTTGGCGCGGGCCAGGTCGAGCATCCTGCCGACGCCCCCGTCGAGCACGGTCCGGCCCCGCGGCGAAGGCGAATCCCTTGACCTTGGCGGCAAAGATGTGCGGCGGGATCAAAACGCGTTGGGGTCGGCCACCAGACCGACCAGGAACAGTCCGGGGCGGGCGAACGCCCGCTTCAGTCCTTCGATGATGTCCCCGAGCCGCTCGATGCAGATCGCCTCGATACCCGCGCCGCGGGCGATCGCCGCGTCATCCACCGGCTCGTCGTCAATCCCGTGCTCGAGGAGCTCCCGACCAGCATCCCCAACCCCACCATACCCAGGGATCGGGAGTGGCACGGTTCGTTTGTACGGGCCCGCCCCACCGTGTTGGTCGTTGACTCTCGGTGCGGCAGTACGTATATCACCAGTCGTGCAGGGTTCCATCCTGGAGGCGGTTCACGGGGAGGTATGCGGCTCGGTAGGGATAGGCGGCAGCAAGGTCCAGGTTGAGGTCGACGCCGATGCCGGTGGCGTCTCCGGGATGGAGGTGGCCGTCGGTGAGGGCAAAGGCGTGTGGGAACACCTCACACTCCTTCTCCGCCTTGCGCAGCCGACCGTTCTCAGCTCTCAGCCGGGCCAGTTCCTCGTCCCGGCCCTCCGCGTTCTGCTCGCCGTGGCCACGACCGCGACCGGCGTGCTCGTCGGCCTGGCGCACCCAGCTCCGCAGCGTCTCGCCAGTCACCCCGACGTCCGCCGCGACCGCCGCATACGTGCGCTTCCCACCCGCCGAGCGGTACAGCGCGACGGCATCGTTCCTGAACTCCTCCGGATACGGAGACTTCCGTCCCACCAGGACACCCTTCCTCAGATCTGCAAGATCCATTGTCAGTGTGTCCACACCGCCGGGGTCACCTCAGGCGCGCCCCGCCCCCACGTACAGCTACATGTGCGTCACAAGTCGCCCCTTCGCCGAGCAGTTCCTCCACGACTATCTTCGGCATGTCGCAAGCCAGGCCTCAGGACGCGACTCCTTGTACGACGAGATCATCGACCGGGGCTTCGTCATCCCGGCGGAGGGCAACATCGACGCCAGCCTGCGACGCTTCGCCGACCGCGACCGGGAAATCGGCGAGGCCCACGGCCGGGTGGACCTGGCCTTCTACACCGGCGCCCGCCAGCCACGCCTCACCCAGCAGGAGGCCCACAGCATCCTGAAGCAGATCCACTTCCTGCTCCGCCCGGGTGGCGCCCTGCTCCTCGGCTTCCCGACCGTGCAGCCGCCGCCGCACCACCTCTCCGCGACCGAGCTGCACGGACTGGCCCTCCAGGCGGGCTTCTCGACGAGCGGCGGCCTGCGCCCTTACTTCCGCACGGGCAGTCTGGCCAATTCGCGGGCACCGGTCTACTCGTTCCTCCGCAAGCAGTAACGGCACTGCGACGGCGACGCTGAGGATCATCCCGTCATCGTCGCCCAACAGCTGGTGACGACGGGCGATGTTCACCCGATGCGCGCCGTCATGGGCCGGAGCGCAGTTCGGTGGCTGTGCGGTTGAGGGCGTCGATCAGGGCGTGTGCCGGGCGCAGGTGGTGTCGTGCTCGCGGCCCGGTCGTACTGGGGATACCGCAGACCGCGCGACCCACCTCGTACTCACGGACGGTGGCCGACGGTTACTGGGAACAATTCACTGGGTACGAATCCTGTAGCAACTGCATTCGCAAGTTGCAATTTCTAAGATTGGCGTGGCTCCACCGAAGGCCTTCAATCTTCCGACCGGTCCCGCAGAGCTCTGCGTGCCTTATGCCAGGCAGAAAAGAGGTCGGGCAATTGCTCGAGAATGCCGCGGGCTGTAATCACTAGGACCGTCAGGACGCCTGAAACAGCCAGGATCCACAAGGCAAGCTCATCCACCGATTCGACACCTTCATGACGGCGGTCGAACCAGCGTCGGTCATCGCCCAGTTCGACCGAAAACGGTCAGAACCGAGGTCCACGCCGACAGCAAAGCTCAGGTGCAACAGAAGGGGTCGGCTGGCGAGCACAACTGCCACAGTCGGACGGTGAAGGCAGGAGTCCGGGTCGTGGTTCACGGATCTCACGGAGATCCTGACGACATGTCGGCTCGTCAGGGTCGGTGCCTGCATGACCACCATAGATGCCAGCATTCTCCCGATCGCTAGTTCTCCACTTCCTGTCACGGTCCGGCAGAGAGTGCGCTAAGGACATAGTCCTCGCCAGACGCAGAGCCCGTATCGGCTTGGCCTCGGATCTGCCCAGGGCTTTCCGCCGGACCGTGTCCAAGGGACGCCAGCCCACGTTCGAGTCACTTCTAGGCGCCTCCCGGTCTACACATCCGTCAGGGCCTCCCCGCAGGTCCGTCCTTTCCTAAAAGGGCTGCCGCGTGAAGCCGGCCGGACTCCCGCAGAAGGATCTCCGCCAGTTGATGTCTGTCCCGTCCACGGGTTTTGAGCCCGTGGCAATTCGGGCACAGGGCGATGGCTGTGACTGAGCGCGATAGGTGGCCCGGATGGACAACTTCGATGCTCAGTTTCGCTCTGGAGTGGAAATCGCCTTCGATGATGATCACCTCGACAGCGCCCCCTCACGATCGAACGCTGGCTCGGGCACGGCCGGTCATGGCTCAGTCGGCCCCGTAAGAAGGGTCAGCTGTTGGCGATGATCTCGTTCACGATCCATGCGCCGAGTTCTTCGGTCATGGTGGTGTGTGCTTCGTTGCGGCTGGCGCAGAGGAAGGCGTCGAGTTCGCTGGTGTCGGGTGTGATGGGCTTGTAGAGCGCGGTCTGGTTGTCGATTTCGCCGGCGGCGACGGCGCTGATGCTGGGGATGAAGCAGGACGTGGGGATGCCGTTCTCGTCCACGGGCCATGGCCGTTGGAAGCTCGCTTCCCGGCTCACTGGAGATCGTTTCCCGGAATCGTGCCGCCAGACGGCAGTTTCGTACGCGTCCGGCGCTCACCTCGATGCTTTACGCCTCGTCGTCGATCCAGTCTCGGGCCGGTCCCACGCTCACCTCCACGAGGTTGACCCGCACCCCTGGGATGTCCTGGTGGGCCGGTCGCGCTTGGAGCATCGCGGTCAGGGCCAGGCTCAGGCCGTCCTCGTCGCCCACGGGATGTACCCGCGTCAGCCTCGATGGCCTGGGGTCCTGGGCGAGAACGTGCTGCACGTCCCACAGGCGAGCACCCGTGTGCCGGCTGCGGGCGACCGCGGCCGGGTCGATGACCGTGCAGCGGAAGGTCACCGTGACGGGGAAGTCCCAGTCCTTGCCGGACGCCGTCAGCTCCCAGTGGACGGACACATGCGTGGGGCGGACATCGACCAGGGTCACGCTGCACCGTGTGGGATCGGCCGTCTCGGTCGTGTACGCCCCCTCGACGAGGTGTATGAGAGCCTGACCGCGCCCGGCGATCAGCGGATGGCGCCGCTCGCGCCACGCGCTCCACCGCCACCGAGGGCGCAGCTCGCGGTGGCGGACGATCGGATATCGGTCTGTCACGCGGACCGTCCCCCATGGTCTTGCTCAGTACTGCAGGGCCGTCGCCACGTCCTGTCCGATGCGTTTGACGGTGGCGAGGTCGAGCCCGTAGTGCACATAACGACCGTGGCGCTCCACCTGGACCAGGCCCAGGTCGCGCAGGGTGCGCAGATGCCGCGCGACCTGCGGGCGGGTCATCGACAGCCGGTCCGCCAGGTCGGCGGTGGTCATCGCCTGGCGTGCGATGAGGCGGCACAGGCGTACCCGGCGCGGATCGGTGAGCGCCAGCATACGGCTGCGCGCCAGGGTGACGCCGATCCCTGGGACGTCGACGGGAAAGTGCACGACGGGGGGCAGTCCCGGCTCGTCCTTCACCAGCAGGTGCGGGGCGCCGTACCGGGTGGGGATCAGCAGCAGGGGCGTACGGGCGGGGCTGATCACCGCGTGGTGCACCTTGTCGAAGACGACCCGCGCGGGGCTGTCCAGACGGGCGCTGGACGGGCTGAGGGAGAGCAGCGCTGCCATGGGCCCCTCGTCCGCGAGTCGTTGGCGCACCCGGTGGGCAGTGCGGGACAGGACGGGCTCGGTGCGCGCCCACAGCTCGTCGAAGTAGACGCGGCGGCACAGGTCGAGGAAGTCGAGCACGTCGGCGCGCAGGGACTCCGGGTCGCGTAGCAGGTCCTCGGCGAGGGCGGAGTGCGGATCCGGCAGGCTGGACGCGGTCTGGCGCAGCGCACGCGCCTGTGCCGGGTCGTGGAGCACCCGGCCGAAGTCGAAGGCGCGGTAGCCGCTGGCGCAGGTGTACGCGGTGAGTTCGGCGAACCGGTCCACCGTGAGTTCCGCCGGGGGCGTCTGAAGCCCGGGGTAGAACCCCCGCCAGCGCAGCGCCGTCCACAGCGGGGCGAACCGTGCGAGGCCGGCCCGGAAGGCGGCCGGCCCGGCGGTGATGATCCGCTCGGCCCAGGCTGCGTGCTCGGTGTGGTGGCCATGTCCGGTCAGCACATGCAGGCTCGCGGCCAGCTCGGCGGGCGGGTACACGGTGACCGTGAACCGGTCGGAGGCGGTACCTTCCAGGACGATCACGACCGACATGAGCGGGAGTGTACGGCGCTTTCACCCCGCCGCCCCCTCGAACTCGGCCCGCGCAGCCGCCAGCACCTCCGGCTCCGTGAGCAGTGCGGCGACCACCTCGGCGAGCCCGGTCGCCGCGACCTGTGTGCGGTCGTGGGCCAGCGGCGTCGCTGCGGCTTCCCGCATGGCCTCGGAGTGTGCGGGCGTACCGGCGTCGGCGATCTGAACGTAGGGGTGGATGACCGGCATCAGCTGCGAGAGGTTACCGATGTCGGAGGACCCGGCGGGGCCGTCGGGGTCGTAGGGCCCTATGTCCGTGCCCAGCGCGCGCACCGTCGCCCCGAACCGCTCCGCGAGAACGGCGTTGTTGCGTCGCTCCGCATACAGCGGCCCGGTCTCGGAGACCTCCGCCTGCGTCTGCGTGGCGAGCGCAGCCCCCGCCGCGGCGGCCCGTACCCGCTCCACCAGCGCCGCGGCCGACGCGGCCGTACGGTCCCGTACGTACAGGTCGACCGCAGCCTTCGCGGGGACCACGTTGGGCGCTTGACCGCCGTCGACGACGATGCCGTGCAGCCGGGCGCTCGGCGGGACGAACTGCCGCAGCGCATCGAGGGCGTTGAGGAACAGCTGGGCGGCGGCCAGCGCGCTGCGCCCCTGCCACGGCGACACCGAGGCGTGCGCGCCGACCCCGGTGAACCCGACCCGCAGGTGCGCCGCCGCGAGCCCGGGGCGACCGGTCAGCCAGCGGTCTCCCGGATGAAACATCACCGCCGCGTCCACCCCGTCGAAGACCCCTGCATCGGCCAGACGCACCTTGCCCGCGCCCCCCATCTCCTCAGCCGGGGTGCCGATCACCGCGACTGTGCCCGGATGCGCGGGCAGCGCCCGTACGACGGCCAGGGCTGCCGCCACCCCTCCGGCCGCGATGAGGTTGTGACCGC
Source organism: Streptomyces sp. NPDC048291 (assembly GCF_043201715.1). Lineage (NCBI taxonomy): Bacteria > Bacillati > Actinomycetota > Actinomycetes > Kitasatosporales > Streptomycetaceae > Streptomyces > Streptomyces sp. NPDC048291. The sequence continues at coordinate 307,453 of NZ_JBICZC010000015.1, read as the reverse complement.
AGCCGTGGCCGACACCGGGCAGCGCGTCGTACTCCGCGAGCACGGCGACGCGGGGTCCTGAGCGGCTGCCCTCGTGCAGGGCCGCGAAGGCGGTGTCGAGGCCGCCCACGGGGGCGGTCACCGTGAAGCCCGCCTCGGCGAGCCATCGGGTCAGCACCTGCCGGGCGTGGAACTCGGCGAACTTCAGCTCGGGACGCGCGTGGATGGACAGGCTGACGGCGTCCATGCGGGGCCGCAGCACGGCCAGTTCGGCGGACAGCGCCTTCACAGAGGGCGCTTTCAAGGATGACATGGGACTCCCCTCGTACGACGCACGGAGTGAGGTGCTTTCAGGTATGACGAGCCTGCGGCCGGGCACGAGCGCGTGGCCGCCGATTACCGCGCCCCAGGCAACCCTCACCGACCGGACGAACGGCCGGGTATCCATGAACACGACGTGGGGATGGCGCAGCCGATCCACGCGACACGACGATCGTCACGATCGGCCTCATCGCGCCGAATACGATCAGTAGGGACACGGTGCGGTCTCATGCCGGACAGGGCGGCGATCCGGCGTACGGCGCATGGGGTGCACGCTTGATGTTCGGTTCGGGGGCGAGTCAACGGACATGGACGTGCCTTCACGTCAGCCGGCAATGTCCGCGGCGACGGTCTGCACGCGGGACACGGCTTGCAGTACACGGATATCGTGGATGTGGTCTGCGGTCTCCGGACCGCCCGGTATGGGGACGAGATGCGTCGTACGCACTATCGCCAGGGTGACGTGCTCGTTGTCACGGTGGACGAGTTACCTCTTCAGGTGCTTCCCGTCCCCCGTGAGGACGGGGTGGTCGTGCTGGCCCACGGGGAGGTCACAGGGCACCGGCACGCGATCGCCGAACCGCACGCGGAGCCGCTGGCCCCACCCGGGGACGATGACCAGACGCGGTTCCTGCGGATCGTCGGGGCGCCCGGGCGTCTCGTCCACGAGGAGCACGCCGCGATCACGCTGCCGGACGGTGTGTACCAGGTGATCCGGCAGCGGGAGTACGCCCCGGACGTACGTGCGGTCTTCGTCGAGGACTGACAGATGTTCGGCCGAACCCGCGCGCTGACGCCGGGCCAGACGCGCCAGGCGGAGGACGTCCTGGACGAGTGGCTGTCCTGGGCGCTGTCCACGGAACCGGCCGACCGCGAGGCCACCGAGGACGCTGTCGCCGAGCTGTACCGGATCCGGGTCTGCCGCCTCCGACGTTCCTGTAGGTGGACTCGCCGACGAGCGCTCTGCTGGTGGCCTGGCTCCTCGTCCGCTGCCGATCGGTCCCGAGTGGCGTGCCCCGCCGCGAGTGGCTCCGTGAGTTCCTGTCGCCCAAGGCGTGGAAGGTCGTCTTCGGCCGTTCGGTCATGGACTCGGTGGCGAAACTCCTCCACGGCTACCTCCAGTCGGACGACGCGGCCTTGCCCGACGTGCTCGACACGTCCTTCGCGCAACGGCTGCACAGCATGCCGGGCACCTGGCATGGGGGCGCGCTGCGCGCGTTGCCGGCGGCGTGGTGGCACGACACTCACGCGCGACGGCATCCCGGAGTGTGGCTGTTGAGAAGGTCGATGCGCTTGGCCACATGGGAGGAGTGGCACGTCCAACTGGTGGGCCGGTTCAAGGCCCCGGACTGGGCGCGGGAAACCGTCGAACAGCGGCTGCCACGCCCGAACCGGCTGATCTGGGCAGTCCGCGCCCACTGCTGGGCGGGCCACGACCGCATCGCGGACAACGACGATCTCCTGTTGCGCTACGAGGAGCTGAGCGACCCCTCGAACGTCGATGACTTCCCCCGAGTGCATGGCCAGTGGGCCACTCAACTCGGCTGGTTCGACGCCTACCGCCGACTGGAACTCGTACGCTATCCCGGTTCGGTCGAGCGGATCATGGATCTGCTGGCCATCACCGCCCGGTCCTGCGGCAGTTGGTGGCCGAGTGAGCGCCTGTGCGTGGCGGTCGAACGGCCGGCACGGCTGAAGGTGGACCTGCCGTGACCTCGCGCACCGCGCCCGCACTGTGCGGACGGACCGGCGGTGGCCTGGCGCGACGGCTCGGAACTGTATTCATGGCGCGGCATCCCGGTATCCAAGAAGCTGATCGAGGCCAGGCTGAGCGCGGCCGACTGGCTCGCCGAATCCAACAGCGAGGTCCGCCGGGCCATGGCCGAACGGATGGGGTACGAGTGGCTGCTGGACAGCGCCTCCGCCAAGAAGATCGCCACCGACGAGTACGGCACCCTGTGGCGCATCATCGCCGGCGTGTACGAGGAGGACATCGTCCTGGTCGACCTGGTCAACTCGACCCCCGAGCCGGACGGTTCCTTCAAGCGCTATGTCCTGCGCGTGCCACCCGACCAGACCGTACCCCGCGACGCGATCGGATGGACTTTCGGCCTGCCGCCGGGGGCGTACGGCCCCGCGACGATGACCTGATGGGCCTCGCCTCGCCCGCGCCTCCTGTACGAGCGCATGCCAGCGGGCGTCACCGGCAGCCCGTCCGGCCACGGTGCACCACCTGCTGACCAGCAACTCCACCTCGGGGCTGGACCGGCTGGCTGCCGAGGGATTACCTGATGGGACGTCACTCGGTAGCTCTGAGGGCCGCGAGACAGCCGGCCCAGCTGTTCTGGGTCAGCGCCGCCCATTGGGTCACGGTGTTCCTGTGGACGCCGAATAGGTCGCTGATGATGATCGACGGTAGTTCACCGGCCATGCCGAACAAGGCCGCGTTGCGGGCGGCGATGGTGGGCCCTACGAGGCTGACCTGACCGACGAAGCAGCGGGCGCTGATCGAACCAGGGGTCGTCGCATGGAAGGCCGCGCGCCCCTCGGCCAGCGGTCAGCAGGGCCGGCACGAGATTCGCGAGATCGTCAGCGTGCTCCCCGACCGGGCCGCACCGGCTACCAGTGTCAGTTGAGGGACTTACGGACTTTTACAGGTCAGGCGAGCAACGTTCACGGAGAGGAGCCGGAGCCGAGACCGTTGGACGAGTCCGCGTCCGCGTCATGCCTCCGGCGGGCTCGCCGCCAGCCGAACGACCGCGTCGACCTTCCTATTCAGCGCCACGAAATCCTCCGGCCAGCCCGCGTACCGCACGCACAGTTCCCGGCCGGCCATCGCCACCGACTCCACCTCCACCTCCACCTCCACCTCCACCTCCACCGACAGGCCCAGTCGGTGAATCTTCCGGTATTACACTCGTGCAGGCGAACGATCCTCGCGGAGGCGGACCAGGATCGTCATGTACCAAAAGTATTCCGCACTGGGGTCCTCGCTCACTGAGGTGACCCCGGCGGTGTGGACACACTGACAATGGATCTTGCAGATCTGAGGAAGGGTGTCCTGGTGGGACGGAAGTCTCCGTATCCGGAGGAGTTCAGGAACGATGCCGTCGCGCTGTACCGCTCGGCGGGTGGGAAGCGCACGTATGCGGCGGTCGCGGCGGACGTCGGGGTGACTGGCGAGACGCTGCGGAGCTGGGTGCGCCAGGCCGACGAGCACGCCGGTCGCGGTCGTGGCCACGGCGAGCAGAACGCGGAGGGCCGGGACGAGGAACTGGCCCGGCTGAGAGCTGAGAACGGTCGGCTGCGCAAGGCGGAGAAGGAGTGGGAGCTCGAGCGGGAGATCCTGCGCCGGGCGGCGGCGTATTTCGCGAAGGAGATGAAGTGAAGACCCGCCGCTGGGACTTCGTCTCCACCCACGCCAAGACTTTCGGTGTTCAGCGGATATGCCGAGTCCTTCAGGTCTCGCGCTCCGGCTACTACCTGTGGCTCGCCGGCGTGAAGGCCCGCGAAGAGCGGCAGGCCGCCGAGGATGAGCTTGTCGCGGAGATCCGCGAGATTCACACCGCGCGCAAGGGAACCTACGGGGTCCGCCGCGTCCATGCCGAGCTGCGGGGCTTCGGGCACACCGTCAACCGCAAGCGCATCGAGCGGCTGATGCGCCTCAACGGCATCGAGGGCCGGCACCTGCGGCGCCGCAGGCGCACCACCGTCCCGGACCGGCTCGCGCCGCCCGCCCCGGATCTGGTCCAGTGCCAGTTCACCGCCGCCCGCCTGGACGAGAAGTGGTGCGGCGACATCACATACGTGCAGGTCGGCGGGGCGTGGCTGTATCTCGCCTGCGTCATCGACATCTGTTCGCGCCGGGTACTCGGCTACTCGATGGCCTCCCACATGCGCGCCGAACTGGTCATCGACGCCCTGACGATGGCGGTCGCGACCCGCGGCGGCAACGCCACCGGAGTGATCTTCCACGCGGACAGGGGCTCGCAATACACGTCGGCCGCGTTCGCGCAGGTCTGTGACGGTTTCGGGATCCACAGGAGCATGGGCCGGGTCGGTTCGAGCTACGACAACGCCCTCGCCGAGTCGTTCTGGCAGGGACTCAAGAGAGAGACGATGCACCAGAGACCGTTTTCGACGGTGCGTCAGGCAAGGCTGGAGATCTTCCAGTGGCTGACCTACTACCACGCCCGACGGCGCCACAGCGCCCTCAACTATCTCTCGCCAGCCGAGTTCGAACAGCAGCACCAGCGAGGACGTAAACTCACGCTCGCAGCATGAACCCCTGTGTCCACACTCCGGGGGACACCTCATTCGGGGCTATCCCCCCTCCCGGCGCACCCGGCCGTGCCTTCCGGTTCAGTAGGCGCCCTGTCCGGACACCACCGCGCGCAGTGAGCGGGCGAGGATGACCAGGTCGAGCCTGGCGGAATGATGGTCGACGTATTCCAGGTCCAGGCGCATGGCTTCGGCGAAGGGCAGGTCTGACCGACCGGAGATCTGCCAGAGCCCCGTCACCCCGGGCTTCACCACCAGCCGCCGGAGCATGTCCGAGTTATAGCCCTCCACCTCTTCGGGCAGTGCCGGCCGGGGGCCGACCATGGACATCTCGCCCCGAAGAACGTTGAACAGCGTCGGTATCTCGTCCAGGCTGGAGCGTCGTAGGAAGGCACCGACCCGGGTGACCCGCGGATCCTGTCGGATCTTGAAGAGCAGGCCGCTGTCGTTACTGTTTGTGGCTGCGAGTTCAGCCAACATCCGTTCCGCATCAACGACCATGGTGCGGAACTTGAAGATCGCGAATGGGTGTCCGTTGAGGCCTACGCGTGTCTGCCGGAAGAAGGCCGGTCCCGCGCTGTCGGCTCTCACCACACAGGCGATCACCAGCAGCGGAAGGGCAAGCAGCGCCAGCAACAGACCGGCCGCGCACCGGTCGGCCCAGGGCTTCAGCACCGGCCAGACCCGCCCGCCGCCGCTCGGCGCCGCGACCGGCGCGGAATCCCGGTCCCGCCCATCGCTCCCCACACCCCGACGGTAGACGAATGCCTCGGTAGGCAGTGCCTCGCCACGAAGCCGCACCTCGACGGCGAGCATCTCGTGGTGGATCTCCGCCAAGGCGTGCGCCAGCACACTCACGACCACGGCGGGCGATCTACTCGGCAACGGTGTCTTGCGGGTGGGGCGCGGCATACGGTGCTTTGGCGGCAGCCGTTCCTTGCCGGTGACGGCGGTGTACAGCTCGGTGCACAGCTGTGCCGCGCGCAGAACGTCGATCCGGCACCCCTCACGCCGGGCGACCGCCTGCGGTGTACGCCGCTCCGCCCAGCCGCGACGGTCGAAGCAGGCGTCGACGCGGCCCGCGAGGTCGTCGAGCAGGTGCGACAGTTCCCCGCGCAGCCGCTGAGCCGTCGTGTCACTCGCGTCCACGTTCCAGCGCTCGCGTGCGAGTTCGGCTGCTAGCGCGACGTCCGGAACGAGCGCACCGATGTCACACAGTTCCGAGGCGCCGGTCCTCTGCGCCAGGTCGAGCAGAGCCGGACCAGATCCGGCCGCGGCGAACTCACGCACCGACGCGGCCTGGACCGCCGTCAGCTTGTCGGCCGGGAGGCTGACCGGCGGATAGGCGGCCCGGGGAGCCCGGGCCGATGACTGCCGGTACAGGGGCCAGAAGCGACCGTCCTCCTGCCGGGACGACCGGGTGCCGGTCCAGAAGGCGTGCCGGGAGAACCCAGGCACGTCGCGCTCCAGCACCGCGTCGATCTCGCTGCTGCGTGGAGGCCGGTACCACGAGCCCGAACCTGCCTGCACGGTCAACCACTCGCAGAACCGCGCCACGTCCTCGAACCGCAAGCCAACGGCCGGCTCGTCGTCCTGGCCAGGCGGGTATACCCGATCGTCCCAGTGGTCGGGAACCAGGCACTCGCCGTCCTCGGGGCGGGTGTCCAGGAAGTACTGGTACTCAAGCCAGGTGACGGGCAGGCCGACGAAGCTGTTCCGGCCGATCGCGATGTCCTGAGCGGCCCGCAGCCGCAGTCGAGCCTGCGCCGCGACGCGCCGGCCGGCCGGGTTCCCCCGCGCGTCGGCAGGGCTCATCAGCCGCGCCACCGCGTCCCTGCTCTCCTCGGCAACCTGCTGGGACTCCGCGATGCACTGCGCGGCCAGCGCGAGCATGGCCGGATCGTCCGCCCGGTCCAGACAGGCATCAACGATCGCGGTGGCGTCCGACATGGCGCAGTACAGGTGGACCGTCTCGCGCCACCAGGGCTGGTCGAGCCGTTCGAGCAGCTGCCCCTGGAGCTGCTCCTCACGGATGTGCTCGGCTGCCAGGTACTCCTGCAGCGTCAGATGGGCGAAGGCGTAGATGCCGTGCTCCTTCTCCACCAGAAGGCCTGACGAGCCTTCGACGCTCCGCAGGAAGTCCGCAGGCTCCACCGCGTCCGCCACCCGCGCGAGACCGGGCCCGATCACCTGGACCGCGCCCGCCTCGGGCAGCTCGGCCAACCCACGGCACATCATGGTGTGGGCGAGGGCGCGCAGCACCGCCCGCTTGCGCCGGCCCGGCATGTCGACGGTCACGCCCCGCGCTTCGTGGCGCTTGCCAAGGAAGACCTCGCAAATCTCCGCGTAGAGTTCGGTGCGGCTACCTGGCAGCGCGCCCCGGTAATGGTGGACGTTGGCCACCATGGTCAGCAGCAGCGGATTCGCAGTCAGTTCGTACAGACCCGGGTTCTCCTCCAGCCGCGACAGCAACTCCGCGGCGCCGACCCGGGCGGCCAGCCGCGAGGAGTCGTTGTCGGCCCCGTGGGAGCGGATCGCGATGGCCCGGTACCACTGCTCGGCGAACAGCGTGATCTGACGGGTCGACAGAGGCTGGACCTCCACCACAGTCGCTCCCGCGAGCGGTCGGCTGCGGTAGCCGAACGGCCGGCTGGTAAGCACGAACTGGTTCCCCGACCATGCCGCGGACTGCTCCTCGATCCAGTCGGCGACGGAGGCACGCATGGCGTCGTCCGGCAGCTCGTCCAGTCCGTCCAACAGGAGCAGAACATTCCCGGCGCGCAGGTTGGACTCCACCCATGACGGCGGCTCCGCCTGTTCAAGTTGGGCCAGGCAGCGCCGCAACAGCTCGGGCAGCGTCCCCGCCCCCTCCGCGAACCACCGCTGATGCTCTCGGAGGTTCACCAGCAACGGGATCACGCCCGGCAAGCCTGTTGACCGCGCCGGCCTGCCGCCCGTGGCGAGACGGAACGCCACGTGCCGCAGCAAAGTAGTCTTGCCGGAACCTGGCGGCCCGATGACGGACAGCACCGTCCCCTCCCGCCGGGCTCGACGCAACCAGTACCAGACCGACTGCTCGCCCCCAGCGCCATCCGCCGCGTGCTGACGCACCGGGTCAGGCGTCAGCACGTGCACCGGTGTCGGCACCAGCGAGAGCGAAACCAGGACGTCCTGCATCTCAAGTGTGTACTCCCCCGCGGTCGACAGGCCCTTCACGTCCATGTAACGGGTGCTGGCCCGAACGTACTTGAGGAGTCGCCGGGTGTACGGGGACAGCCTGCGGCGGGTCCACAGGTCGAGGTAGTCGGCGGCACGCTTGACCCACCGCTCCCGCAGGTCGCGCGCCACCGCACCGACGAAGGCGGCACCGGCGATGACCGCCTCGTAGAGCAGCAGCAGACAGCAGGCGAGCAGGGGATGTTCCCTCAACTGCGCGGACCGGCCGACGGCGGCGGTGGGAATTCCGACCGACACCAGGACCAGCAGGCCCCCCTGCCACAGCTTGCGCAGCCACGCCGAATCGCCGCCCATGCGTCCCCACCCCCGCGCCGCCTGACTGGCGCCCATGGTCTCGCCGAGATCGTCTCGGCGCAGCAGTTCCCGGAAAACAGCGTCCCGCTTCGAAACAGCCCCAGACAGCAACCCGTACCCCACATCCCAGCACGCGGCTTCGCCCTGGCCGCGCTGAGATTATCGAAACCAGGGGATGCAGCAGCTCCACTCCTGCCACAGACGGTGCCTCGGCTGCGGCCCTGACTGCCATTGCCTCCAGCCGCCCCAGGATCTGATTGCACATCTCCAGCACGTTGTCCGGCTCCCAGCAGCGGCTTCAGTGAGGCCATCGAAGACCACGCAGCAATGGGATCCCCTGCTCCATGGGCCACAACGTGGATGTACGAGCCGGTGAGCTTGGTCGCATAGCAGGCGCGGCCGGCTGCACGCGCTGTCCTGGCGCGCGCCTGGCGGATCTCTTCCGGGGCCGCGTTGTCGTGGGGCACGACCGCAGGGGCGAGACTGCGGGCCGCGTAGTTGGTTGTCGGCGACGGCTGAAAAGTGGACCAGTAGCGGCGCTGGGGTTCGCGGTGCGGGAGCGCAGGGGACTGACGGCGACGGCGCACGTCCGTTGATCCGGTCCCAGTTCCCCCCCGGAAGGAGAGACGCGGGCGGTACGGCCGCGCGAGGTGGGCGCGTGGCCGTACCGCCCGGTGGTCAGCTGATGCCGGAGGGGTGCGGGGTCAGACCTTCAGGGACACGTACTCCTTGCCCTGTTCGTTCTCGACCAGGATCTTCGCGACGTCGTCGATCGGGATGTCCGCCGAGCCGTCGAGGTTGGCGCCCTTGTCCTTGTCGGCGACGACCCAGCTGCCCGCGATCTCCCGGCGGCCGTCCTTGCTCACCACGACGAGGCGGCAGTGCTCGCCCACCGGGATGCCGGCCACCGAGGCGTTCACCCTGACCCAGGAGGCGGCCGGGGTCACCCGGAGCGTCATCCGGCTGCCGGTCACGGTGCTGGTGCCCGAGGCGACCCTGGTGCCGGCCGGGGGGAGGGTGGCGGGTGCCGAGACCGAGGACCGCGGGGGGTCCGCGACCTCGCCGGTGGTGCCGCCCATGCTCTTGCCGATCAGCACCCCGCCGCCGAGGACGGCCGCCGCCGCGACCGCGGCCACCGCGGCCAGGACGGTGCCACGCCTGCGGACCTCGCCGTCACGTTCGCCGCGTGCCTGCCGCAGCGTGCGCTGGAGCAGCAGATCGCCGCCCTCCGGCGGACCGTCGAGGAACGCCTCGGGCGGCACTTCGCCGAGTGCCGACTCCATCTCCCGCAATCCGTCCAGTTCTTCGCGGCATCGGTCGCACGATCCGACGTGCTCGTCGACGGCGCGCACCTCCTGCTCATCGAGCGTGCCGAGGACGTAGGCGCCGAGCAACGCGCTCTCGTGTTCCTTGGTGCTCATGCCGCCACCTCCTTCAGCGCGACGAGCTTGGCCGTCGTGGGCTGTTCCTTGTACAGGTCCCTCAGTTGTCTCAGGGCATAGTGTGATCGGGACTTGACGGTGCCGGGAGGTATTCCGAGAGACTCGGCGGCCTCGGCGACGCTGCGGCCCTGGAAGTAGATCTCGTTGAGCACGTCCCGGTGGTCCGGGGAGAGCCGGTCGAGGGCCTCCATCACGAGCATCGAGTCCACCACGCCGTCCGCGTGGTCCTTCTCCACCGGGGTGGTGGCCACCGACTCGGCGACCTCGGTCGGCCGCACGGCCTTGGCGCGGTACCGGTCGGTGATGATGTTCCGGGCCACCGTCAGCAGCCAGCCGCGCACCGAGCCCTTGCCGTTGAGCAGCGACTCCTGGTTCTTCCAGGCGCGGATCAGGGTCTCCTGGACCACGTCCTCAGCGGCGGCGTGGTCGCTCGTGAGCCGCTGGGCGTAGGCGAGAAGGGCTCTGCCGTGCTCCTCGTACAAGGACCGGATGAGCACTTCGTCGCTCGTTCTCTGCTTGCCCCGCGCGCGGGACCACAGCGCCGCCATCCATTTTCTCCCGTCCTCTCCTGGGCTGACGCGTCATAAACGGATGGCGACCGGGGCCGGTTCGATCTGGTGCGGACTTTCTCGACGGACGTCGTCGGCGCAGGTCATGCCGCCCGGCAGTGCCTGCCCTGGTTGAGGCAGTTGACCAGCGTGGCCATCTGACGGTCGGTCATGACGTCGATGAACATGCCGTGGTCGGTGCTCGGGTCGCGTTTCTCCTCCGGGAAGGAGTCGACGGCGTAGCGGACTCCGGCCGGCACCGCATAGGTGAGCGTGACGCGCAACTGCGGGATGGCGAAGGTGGCGTGCGGGCAGACTCCGTCGGCCGTCGGGAACACGGCGTGGGTACGGTGGTCGGGGCTGTCGGTGGACAGGCCGTCCCAGCAGCTGGGGAAGTCCAGGGTGCGGGTCGGTCCGCTGCCCTCGGGACACACCGCGTACCTGGTGGTGAAGCGGTCCTGGTAGCCCGAACAGCCCCACTGTGCACGGACGTTGGCGCCGCCCGTGTAGAGCGCGACCGGGTCGCCGGTGACCAGGCGCAGGAACCGGGGCATGGCGACGACCTTGCTCACCGGGTTGCCGCGGTACTCGATCACGACCGAGGACGGCGTCAGGATCCGGCCCGTGTTGTCGTCCAGGCCGCCGCCCACCGCGTGCATGTCGGTGCCCATGCGGTCGAGCCGGCGCAGCACGGGCCAGTAGTACGTGGAACGGTCGCCGTCGAGGCAGGTGGTGCGGGCCGCGGCGAGTTCGGCGTTGCTGGACATGGCGTTGGTCGACACGTTGCCCACGTAGTCGTGGATGTGGTGGGCGGAGCCCGTGACACCCGGCGAGGCCACGAGGTTGTCGGCGTTGCGGTGGGCGTCGAGGTTGCGGCCGCAGTTCTCGGTATAGGTGCCGGTAGCGGCGTCCGGTCCGATGGCGGGTGCTACGGCCCGCGGGACCGAGGCGATGCCCACGTAGCGGTCGGCGGCGGGTGCGCCCATGGCCGCGGCGGGCCGACCGGTGGCGATGACGCCGGCTCCGACGACGGCCGAGACGCCGATCGCCGCGGGGACCAGGATTCGGAGCAGACGAGCTCTCAGACGGAGGAGTCGGATCCACACGCGAGGAGAGTGACAGGGTTGTCCAGACCAATTCAAGTTCGGGCTTGGACTATGACGCAATCTCTACCCGGCTTCGCCGAACCATGGCCGGTTGTTGAACGGCGGGTCAGTTGGCGAGGCCGACTCCGCTGAACCGCGGGTCAGTTGAAGAGCCGGCCGTGGACCGCACGGTGGTCGGCAGCTCCGCGGTGAACAGGCCGGCCATCACCTCGTCCGCGGTGGTCAACCGATGCCTCCGTCGCCACCCGTGCCGCCCCGGCCGCCGGTCGCGCAGCCGAGTCCCAGGCAGATCCCGCCGGTGCCGCCCGTGCCGCCCCGGCCGCCGTCGCCGGTGCCCGCCGCGGCTCCGCCCGTGCCGCCCGTGCCGCCCGTGCCGCCGTTGGCGCTGCCGCCACAGATCCCCGCGCAGATCCCGCCCGTGCCACCGGTGCCGCCCTGGCGTCCGGGGGCGCCCGCCGTGCCGGTGGCGCCGTTGGCGCTGCCGTTGCACAGTCCGGCACAGATCCCCCCGCCCGGGCTGCCGTTGCTCCCGTTGACGGTGCCGTTGCAGTTGCCCGCGCAGACCCGGTCGCCGATCCGCACGCTGCCGTTGCCGGCGCTGACCGTGCCGAACCGGATGTGGCCGGCGCCCGGCCCTGCGCTGTCGGCGGGAAGCTGCCGCGCGGCCGTGACAGCCGTACGGCTCTGCGGTGCCGGTGCCGCCGTCGCGGCCGGTGCCAGCGCGCCGACCGCGACACCGGCGGCGAGGACGGCCGAGGCCGTGAGTCCGAGACGGGCCTTCCAAGAACGCATACGCATGGCATTCCTCACTTCCAGGAGAATTTCCAGGGGAACTTCCAGGGAAATTGTTTTCCGTACGGCGGATTCCGCCGCGGAATCGACTGGGACGCCCCGGCCCGCGCCGGGCCGGGGCGCCGGGGAATCCGCTCAGGAGCCGAAGAGCGAATCCAGGCCCAGCAGCGCGGCCCAGTCCCCGTCCCGGAGCTGCCTGTCCCAGGTGTCGAACTCCTTCTCGGAGATCTTGTACTTCTTGATGACGTCGGCCTTCTTCGCCTTCCCGGTCTCCACGGTCAGGACGATCCGTGCCCTGTCCAGGCCCGTGAGGTCCGACTTCGGCTTGTCGGGCAGGTCGCCGAAGGTGAGGCAGCCGGGGCGGCCGGGCTTGCCGGGCTCTCCCGGCCGGCCGGGCGCACCGCCCTTGCCGCCTTCCCCGCCCTGGCCGCAGTGGGACGAGGCGGCCGATGCCGTGCGGCCGGCGCCCGGGGTGACACCCGGCGCCGCCTGGGCGGCGCACGCGGTGCCGGCGGCGAGGGCCAGCGAGGCCACCGCCAGGACGAACGGACGCTGCCAGCGAGTTGTGGACATGAGGGTTCTCCGTATTCCTTGATCAGATCTGGGGGCCGGTGACGGTGGGGGCGGAGGCCGTACGGTCTCCGCCCCCACCGGGCGACACGGTCAGAAGATGCTGCCGCCGCCGGCGCCACCGGCACCGCCCAGGCCGCCGAAGAGAACGCCGAGCCCGCCCGCGCCGCCCTTGCCGCCGGAGCCGCCCTGGAAGATCCCGAAGCCTCCGTTGCCGCCCTTGCCTCCGTTGCCGCCCTTGAGGATCCCGTCGCCGCCGGAGCCTCCGGAGCCGGCGCTGCCGCCGAACAGGCCGGTCCCGCCGTTGCCGCCGGAGCCGCCGTTGCCGCCTACGACACCGTCGCCGCCCCCACCCCCGCCGCCCCCACCGCCGCCGGACAGGATCCCGTCGCCGCCGTTGCCGCCCCTGCCCCCGTCGCCGCCGACGCCGAGTACGCTGCCGCCGCCGGAGCCGCCGGAGCCCCCGCCGCCACCGATGAGGCCGCCGCCTCCCGCGCCTCCGTCGCCGCCGGCGCCGCCACCCTGGACGAAGCTCACGACAGGCGCGGCGGGCATCGGTGCGGCCATCGCGGCCGACGCCGGCAGGACCACTCCCCCGACGACCACCGCGGCCGAGGCCGCGAGCGCCGCCAGACCGAAGCGCCGACGCCCGGAACTGTTCTTGCCGCTGGTACGGAAAATACGGTTCATGGATTCTCTCCTGTCGATACACGGGGCTTTCTGTCTGCCCCTGAAATTCCGGTGCGAATTCGAGTCCCACCGTTCTGCCTCATGTGTGTTCCGGATTTCTTTTCCGGTGAGGCCCGCACTTCAAGTAGGCCCGACGGACCTCGCACGGTCACGTTCCGAGGGATCGTGACTTGACCCGGCGGAACGAATCGGGTAAGGCACACATAAAAGGACGCCGCGCATGCGGGCGGCCGTCACCGCTCCGGCGCGTGGCCCGGCTGCGCCGACTCCTCCGGTGCGTCCCCGGCGGCGTCGGCGCGATAGCCGTCCCTGACCCGGCGGTCGCTGACCCGCAGGGCGAGCAGCGCCGCGCACCCGCTGACAGCCGCCATGGCGAGGAGTCCGGTGCGGAAGCCGCCGTCGGCCAGGGTGGCCGCCAGGGCCACCCCGCAGGCTCCGGCGATCTGCCGCTGCATGGTGAGGAGCGTCGTGGCGTCGGCGGTCCGGGCGGCCGGCACGGTGACGAAGGCCGCGTTCTGGCCGTTGGCGAACAGGAGCCCCACCGAGCAGCCGAGCAGGTACATGGACGGGTAGAGCACGGCGGAGGGCAGGGTGCCCGCCTCGGTCGCCAGGAAGACGATGACGCCCGTGGCCGCGGTGCCGCCGGCCGCCATGAGACGGCTCGGGCCGACCCGGTCGTGCAGCAGAGGGGCCAGCTGGGCGGCCGTCAGCATGCCGAGGGCCTCGGGGAAGGTGGCGAGGCCGGAGTGGAGGGCGTCGTAGCCGAGGCCGGTCTGCAGGAACTGCGGGTAGAGGTAGAGGACGCCCAGGAAGGCGGCGCCCATCGGGAGCAGGGACAGCTGGGTGGTGCGGAAGAGCTGGTCGCCGAGGATCCGCAGGTCGATCACGGGGTGTTGGGCGCGCAGTTGCCACGGCACCGTCAGCGCCAGCAGCACGGCACCGCCCGCCAGCGGGACGAGGACGTACCCGCTGCCCCAGCCCCGGTCCGGGGCCCTGGTCAGGGCGTACAGGAGCGCGGCGAGGCCGCCGCCGGTGAGCACGAAGCCCAGCAGGTCGAAGCGGGGCGCGCCCGGGCCGGGGAAGTCGGGCAGGGCCCACAGGCCGAACAGCAGGGCGAGCATGCCGACGGGGACGTTGACGAGGAAGACCCAGTGCCAGGAGGCGGTGTCCACCAGCCAGCCGCCCAGCACCGGGCCCATGGCCGGGGCGACGGCGGTCGGCAGCATGACGTACCGCTGGACGCGCAGCCGCTCCGCGACGGGGAAGGCGCGCAGCATCATCGTCATGCCGACAGGGCCGAGCAGGCCGCCGCCGACGCCCTGCAGGACGCGGTAGCCGGTGAGCGCCCCGAGGGAGCCGGCCGTGGCGCACAGGCCCGAGGCGACGGTGAACAGCAGCAGTGCGGCCAGTCCGGTGCGCCGGGTGCCGTAGCGGTGCGTGAGCCAGCCGGAGACCGGGATGCAGACCGCCATGGCAGCGAGGTAGCCCACGTTCACCGAGCTCAGACCCGAACTGTCCACGGCGAAGTCGCGGCCGAGGGCCGGAAGGGCCACGTTGACGGTCGTGGTGTCCATGATCGCCATGAAGTTGGCGGCGACGGACACCACGCAGACCGCCGCTCTCGGGGAGATACGGCGGCCGACGCGCGGAGAGTCCGTCCGGCGGGCGGTGGGCGTCACCTGCCGTGCCGCAGCCAGCGGACCTGGTCGTCGGTCAGGCAAACCCGGCGGGCCGCCAGCGAGCGGTCGACCTGGTCCGTGGTCCTCGGGCCGATGGACGGCCATACCTGCGCCTGCCGAAGGGACCAGGCCAGGGCCACCGTCTCGGGCCGGGTGCCCAGGTGCCCGGCGAGCTCCCGGCAGCGCCGCCGTCGGGCACGGTTGTCCTCGGTGTCGAACGGGTCCGGCCTGCCGTTGACCTCGCGCGGCTCGGTGCGCGCGAAGTAGCCACGGGCCTGCGCGGACCAGGCGAACAGCGGCAGCCGGTGTGCGCGGACGACGTCGAGGACGGCGGTGTCCGCGTGCAGGCTGCCGCCGAGCAGGGCCGGGTCGGGTTCGGCGAGGCCGAACTGGTAGCTGGCCACCGGTGTGTGGCCGCGCCCGGCGAGTTCGGTCGCCAGCGCGGACAGGCGCTGCGCCTGCCAGTTGGAGGCGCCGACGCGGCGGACGTATCCGGCCTCGACGAGGCTCACCAGGGTGTCGGCAAGTTCGGCGACGGGCCGGTCGAGGTCGTCGCAGTGGTAGAGGAGGACGTCGATGGTCTCCAGGCCGAGACTGCGCAGCGCGGCCCGTACATGGCCGTGGACGGTGTGCCGGGTGAGGGGGATGTCCGCGCCGGTGACGTCGTGGCCGACCTTGGTCGCCACGCCGAGCGTGCCGGGGTTTCTGCGCAGCCAGGGGCCGATCGCCTCCTCGGCCTGCCCCTTGGCGTAGCTGTGGGAGGTCTCGACCAGCAGCCCGCCGGCGTCGGCGAAGTGGGCGAGACGCGCGGCGGAGACGTCGGCCGGCTCGGCGCCGAAGGGGCCGCCGAGGACCAGGCGGTGCGCCACGCTCTCCGTGCCCTTCTCGTCGAGCGGTCCGTCGAGCAGTCCGTCCAGCAGCTGCAGCGGCGAACGCATCAGGCCTCGCCCCCGGTGACCTTGCGGAAGCCGTCCACGTCGGCGAACGGGCGGGGCAGATGCGGGCGCAGCGGGACCTGGAAGATGTTGAGCATCATCGCGGACATGGAGAAGCTGCCGATGCAGCCGATCAGGTCCAGCACCCCCTCCTCCCCGAAGAGCGCGAGCGCCTGCGCGTAGGTCTCGTCGCTGACGAAGTGGTCGTAGAGCATCTCGTGCGCGAAGGCGTGGAAGACGCGTTCGTCCTCGGCCTTGAATTGCGGGTCCTCGCCGCGCGCCAGTCGTTCCAGACATTCGGCCGGGATGCCCTCCGCGACCGCCTGCCGGATGTGGGCGTTCCAGGCGGACTGGCTGTCGAAGTGGCGGCCCGCGATCAGCACGCTCAGCTCGCGCAGCCGCTGCGGGAAACGCGACTCGTTACGGCAGTAGCGGCCCAGGTTCTCCACCCAGTGGGCGAGTTCCATGTTGCGTGCCCAGACGAGGAAGGGCGGCGGGGGTTCTTCGCCTCCGGGTCCGACGATGGTTTCGAGGAGCTCGGTCTGCTCGGGGGTGAGGCTGGTCAGCGGGGTCAGACGCACGGTCTTGCTGCCTTTCGACACGAGAAACGAAGGGGTGGAGGTCACCAGGTGGTGGTCCGCACCGGGCGGAGTCGGCGGGAGATCGGGGCGCGGCCGTGACCGGTCTCGAGGACGTCCGGCCGGTGGGTGCGGGTCGTGGGCCGGGCGAGCGGATCCGGGCCGCCGGGTTCGGCCGCCGCGAAGTCGGCGGGGCCGGGTACGGGGCCGAACGCGCCGAGGAGTGCCGGTCCCCTCGGTCCGCGACCGGTCCGGCGCGTGCGGGGAGTCGAGCGACGGGCCTCGGGGCTGTGGAACGCACCCGAGCGCCCGGCGCGCGCGAAGCCGGCGCGGGCGACGGTGTGCCACGCGCTCGCGGCGGCGTCGGCCGTCGCCGGGACCACGTCAGGAGTTCAGCCGCGAGGCCCGGGGACTGCCGCCCGCCTCGCGTGCGTACTCCTCGGCGACCGGCTCGGTCACGGTCTCCTCCGGTCGCGTCGCGGTTGTCGCCCGGGAGCGGCGGTACGTCGTTCCGCGCGCCGTCGGGCGGGACGCGGGCGCGGGTGCCGGGCGGCGGCCGCGGCTCCGCCGGGCGTGGTCGGGCCCCGGGAACCGGACCGGCCGCCCACGCCCGTACGCGGTGCGGTGCCGTGACGTGCCGTCAGGCGGTGCGCCACCAGGCGTAGTACTTGTCGCCGTAGCCGTCCATGATGTCGGCGTACTCGTGGTCGGCGTCGGGGAACTCGAAGAAGTCGTGCGGGACGTCGAGTTCGGTGAAGCGGAGGTCCAGGTCACGGATGGTCGGTGCGAGGCGGGTGTCGAGCCGGCCGGAGAGCAGCCGGACCTGGCTGGTGCGGCGGAGTTCGGGGGCGTTGGCGAGGACCAGGCTCCAGGGGTGGCAGAGGTCGTAGTACTCCTGGTCGCCGAAGTAGGTGTTGTTGACCCGGTCCTCGGGCTCGTCCTTGAGGTCGCGCAGGATCGCGGGGGCGACCGCGGACACCTTGCCGAAGACCTTCGGGTACTTCAGGCCGAGGTGCAGGGCGCCGAAGCCGCCCATGGAGAAGCCCTCGACGGTGCGGGCGGCGGCCTCGGGGATCGTGCGGTAGGCGGAGTCCATGTGCCGGACCAGGTCGAAGGCGGTGATCTGGGCGAGCGGGCGGGCGCCGTCCTTGGAGTCGACGTACCAGCCGATCGGCAGGATCTGCGGGACCACGACGATCGTCGGCGGCATGGCCTCGTTCCGGATCGCCTTGTCGATCCGCGCAACCATCGCCGAACCCTGACGGGCGTTGCCGAACCCGCCGTGCAGCCAGTAGACGACGGGGAAGCGCCGTTCCGGGTCCGTCTCGTACTGCGGGGGAAGGTAGAGCTGGTAGCTGCCCTGGGCGTCCGCGCCGCCGCGCGAGGGCTGGGGGTAGAGGCCGAAGGCGGTGAGCTCCTGGTCCTCGCGGACCTCGTCGATCCACTGCTGTTCGATCTCTGCCATCTGTTCCGGGGTGGTGCGTACCTGGTGGACCTTCTCAGCCACGGTGTGCTGTCCTCTCAGTGGGTCTCGCAGAGAAGCCCGGGATCCTCCGGGGCGAGCGCCGGCAGCCCTCCGGCCTCGCCACTCCGGGGCGATGTTCCGCTACGTGGAATGACGTATCCTCTAGTGGAACGCTCATCAGTGAAACCGTGCGACGGGAGCCTGTCAATGGCCGGGATCGAAACTTCGCAGGACCCACAGGCGAGCGGTCGCGGGGGCCGCAGCTCGCTCGCGGGGAACGCCACCGACAAGGCGCTCAACCTGCTGGAAGCCGCCGTGGCACCCGGCTACCCGCACCGGCTCGGCGACGTCGCGGCGGCCGCCGGAGTGCCCAAGGCCAGCGCGCACCGCATCCTCAACAACCTGGTGGCGACGTCCTTCCTCGCCTCGGACGGCACCGGCGGCTACGGCCCCGGCCCCCGGCTGCGGGCTCTTGCCGCCCGGGTCACCCAGGGCTGCGAGGAGGACCAGGTGATGCGCGCCGAACTGGAGGTTCTCGGCAGACGGGTCGGGACCACCGTGCACCTCGGGGTGCGCACCGGGGACGCCGCGACCTGCCTGATCAAGGTCGCCAGCCCCAAGCCGGTGCAGACGGCGTCCCGTGTGGGCATGCAACTGCCGCTGCATGCCACCTCGATCGGCAAGTGCATCCTGTCCGGCCTGGGTGACGACGAACTCGCCGCGCTGCTGGAGCGGGTGGGGCTGCCGGCCCGGACCGAGCACACCATAACCGAGTTCGGCGCCCTGCGCACCGAGCTCGCGCGGGTACGCGAGCAGGGTTTCGCCCTCGACCAGGAGGAGAACGAGATCGGCGTGCACTGCGTCGGCGCGCCGGTCCGGGACGCCAAGGGGGCCGTCATCGGCGGCGTCAGCGTCTCGGCCATCACCTACCTGGAGTCCCGCGAGACGCTCCTGGGCTGGACCGATCTCGTCCGGGCGACCGCCGACTCGCTGCAGGGCCTCCTGGGCTGAGGCGGCTTCGGCTCCGGCCCGGCGGGCCGCGCACGGCACGGCACCGGCGCTGTACACCACGCGGCCCGCATGCTTATCTTTCAGTTCCCTGACCCATTTGGTCTTGTACGACCCGTAGACACCGCCGCACCGTTTCAGCAGGGTTACAGCACCGGGGCGCCCCCGTCCCGGTCCACCGGCCAGCCCCCGGTGCGGCAGTACCCCTGAGCACCACCCTCGCGAGCAGCGGGAGCACCTCCGGTTCGACGCCGCTCATCAGTCACCGCCCGCCCCACACGGCCCCCGGCCGTGGCCGCGCGGCGGTCCCACGCGACGCGACCACTCCCCCTTCGGCCCGTCGGCCGACTCGCCCACTCCCGCAGCACAGGCGCAGGCGGACGCCCCCACAGGACGCCACCGGCATCCGCGGCTCCCGCGGTCCGGGTCCGGAACACGCCTCCAGGCCACCGACGCCCCTGACCTTCATGGCCGTTGCGCCTCCGCAGAGGCGCACGGAGCCGACCACCGGAGCGGGCCGGCCACTGTCCGCGCCCCGCCCCGAGCCCGCGGCCATGCCCGCCCGGCCCCAGCAAGGAGAGACAATGACGTCCCACGATGCCGCACCCCGACCCACCGCGCCGAGAGGCCACCGGTCCGTCCGCGCGGGAGGCAGCCTCGCCGCCCTCTGCACCGCCCTCACCCTCACGCTCGCCGCGTGCGGCGGAGGCACCGGCGGCACCGCCGCCGGTGGTGGCTCCACCAGCGGCACGAAGGTGGCCGGCGACACCCTGACCGTCGCCGAGCAGCAGGCACCGCCCACGCTCAACCCGGGCAGTCTCGACCTCGGGTTCGTCGACTTCACGATGCTGTCGTACGAATCGCTCTTCTACCTCTCCCCCGAGGGCAAGGTGGAGCCGGCGCTCGCCAAGTCCTGGAAATACGTCGGCACCGGCAACAAGGAGCTGTCCATCACGCTCCGCTCCGGGGTCACGTTCGCCGACGGCACACCCGTGACCGCCGACGCGGTGAAGGCGTCGCTTGAGTACGCGAGGAAGGCGCAGGGCAACCAGGCCCACTACCTCACGGACGCGACGATCGAGACCTCGGGCGACCTCGGACTGACCATCAGGCTGGCCGAGGCGAACCCGATCCTGCCGACCCTGCTGACCCAGTCCTACGGCATCGGCCAGATCATCAGCCCCAAGGGCCTGGCCGACCCGGCGGACCTGACGCCGGCCAAGGCCAGCCAGGGCGCCGGTCCCTACGTCTACTCGCCCTCCGACAGCGTCGCGGGCGACCACTACACCTACACCGCAAGCCCGGACTACTACGACAAGTCCAAGCAGCACTACAAGAAGATCGTGATCCGGATCGTGCAGAACGGCCAGACCGCGGTCAACGCCATGAAGACCGGCCAGATCGACGTCTACAAGGGCGACTACACCTCCGCCGCCTCCGCGAAGTCCGCCGGTATGAGCACCGTGGGCCTGCCGGTGATCCTCCAGGGCCTCAGCCTGATCGACCGCGGCGGCGAGGTGTCCAAGCCGCTCGGTGACGTCAGGGTGCGCCAGGCGATCAACTACGCCATCGACCGTGACGCCGTCACCAAGGCGCTGCTCGGCTCCAGCGGGACGCCGACCGTGCAGACCGTCGTCAAGGGCGGCGACGGCTACTCGGCGGACCTCGCGGACCACTACGCGTACGACCCCTCGAAGGCGAAGCAGCTGCTCAAGGAGGCCGGTTACCCGGACGGCTTCGAACTCCCGGTCCTGGCGGCCACGTTCGTCGGGTTCGACACGATGGCCGAGGCCGTCGCCGGCCAACTCTCGAAGGTCGGCATCAAGGTGAAGGTCACCGCGGTCACCAGCATCACCTCCTTCGTGGAGAACCAGACCAACCACAAGTACCCGGCGGTCTCCGGCGGGTTCACCGAGGAGCCGATGTACCTGGAGGGCCTGGACCTGTTCATGCCCGGCTCGAAGGTCTTCAACGGCTTCGGCTCCACCGCGCCCGAACTCACTTCCCTCTTCGACAGGGCGGCCGCCGCCGAGCCCGCCGCCCGCGCCGGCCTTGACCGGCAGATGCAGGAGTACCTGGTGAAGAACGCCTGGTTCGCCCCGGTCGCCTTCACCCCGGTCAACTACTACGTCCGTCCGGGCACCGGCGGCGTCGAGGTCAGCGCGGGCGCGCCGTTCGCCAGCCCGCTCGCCTTCTACGCGACCAGGTAGGAGGCGCCGTGCACAGGATCCTCTTCCGCTGGCTCGTCGGCGCCGTCCCCGTGGTGTTCGGCGTGACCGTGCTGACGTTCGTCCTGACCACCCTGGTCCCGGGCGACCCCGGCCGTACCATCCTGGGCGCGAACGCGAGCCCCGCCCAGGTGAAGGCAGTCGACGCCCAGCTCGGGCTCGACCATCCGCTGCCGGTCCGCTACTGGGACTGGCTGAGCCACGCCCTCCGCGGCGACCTGGGCGACTCGATCACCTCGGGCGTGCCCGTGAGCGACCAGCTCAGCTCCCGGCTGGCCGTCACGCTGTCGCTCATCGGCGGCGCGCTCCTGGTGGCCGCCGTCGCGGGCGTGGCGCTCGGTGTCCTGAGCGCGCTCAAGGCCGGCCGGCTGGGGCGTGCCGTGGACGGCGTCTCGCTGGTCGGGCTCGCCGTGCCGAACTTCTGGTTCGGCCTGGTGCTGATGACCGCGTTCGCGGTGCAGCTGCCCGTCTTCCCGGCCACGGGGTACGTCCCCTTCACCGATTCGCCGACCCGGTGGTTCGAGTCGCTGGTGCTCCCGGTGCTCACTCTGGGCGTGCCGGCCACGGCACCCGTGGCGAAGCAGACCCGGGACGGCGTGCTGAACCAGCTGAACCGCGAGTACGTCCGTGTGCTGCGGGCGCGTGGCATCCCGGAGCGGTCGGTGGTCTTCCGGCACGTGCTGCGCAACGCGGCCGCCCCGGTCGTCACCGTCCTCGGTGTCGTCGTGGTGACGCTGTTCGGCGGCACCGTGCTCGCCGAGACCCTCTTCGTGCTGCCGGGCCTCGGCGGGCTGGCGGTGACGGCCGCGACCACCCAGGACATCCCCATGGTCCAGGGCGTGGCCCTCGTCTTCACCGTCACCGTGGTGCTGGTCAACCTGCTGATCGAAGTGGTGTACACGATGCTCGACCCGAAGGTGCGGACATGAAGAGCACCGACATGAACACCGCGGACGTGAAGAGCACGGACGCGAAGAGCACGGACGCGAAGGGCACGGACGTGTACTTCGCGGAGAGCGCTCGTGCGGGTCACCGGCCGGCGGCCCACCCGCACGGCTTCGTCGCCCGGTTCGTCCGAAAGCCCGCCGCTGCGGTCGCCGCCGCCTACCTCCTGCTGGTCCTTCTCGTCACCCTCTCGGCCGGCTGGATCGCCCCGTACGGCCCCGACGAGCAGGATCTGACCGCGGCCCTTGAACCCCCGAGCGGCGCGCACTGGCTGGGCACCGGCGAGCTGGGCCGGGACGTGCTCAGCCGGCTGATGCACGGCGGGCAGGTCACCCTCCTCGGCGTGCTCATCACGCTGGTCGTCTACCTGACGCTCGGTGTCCCGGCGGGCATGGTCGCGGGCTACCGGGGCGGCTGGTTCGACCGGCTCGTCCTGAAGAGCGCCGACCTGATCTCCGCCGTACCGGTCATCATCGTGCTCCTCGTGGTCCTCTCGGTGTTCACGAACGACGAGAGCGCCGCCATGGCCGCCAACGGTCTGCTCGGCGCACCGCTGCTGGCCCGGGTCGTCCGCTCGGCCACCCTCGGCGTGAAGGAGGAGCTGTACGTCCGGGCCGCCGTCGCGAGCGGCATCCGGGACCGGGTCGTCATCCGCCGGCACGTGCTGCCCCGCGTCACCGGCGTGATCCTCGTCCAGGCCTCCGTCTACGGTGCCTACGCCGTCCTGCTGGAGACCGGGCTCGGCTTCCTCGGACTGGGCACCGACGAAGCCAGCTGGGGCAGCTCGATCGCCGAGGCCTCCAAGAACATCGGCACCGACCCGTGGCTCCTGATCCCCTCCGGCTTCATGATCATCAGCTTCATCCTGGCGCTCGGCCTGCTGAGCGACGGGCTGCGCGACACCCTCGCCGAGCGGTACGCGCCCCCGGCCGACAAGCCGCCGTCCCGTCGCCGTTCGGCCCGGCGGTCCCTCCTGACCGCACCGAGGACCTCCGTCACCACGGTGGCCGAGCCGGCCGAGGACGTCCTGCTGTCGGTGCGCGGACTGACCGTCGCCCTACCCGTCGACGGGACCCCGACCGAGGTCGTCAGGGACGTCTCCTTCGACCTGCGGGCCGGCGAAGTGCTGGGCATCGTGGGCGAGACCGGCTGCGGCAAGACCGTGACCGCCACCTCGGTGCTCGGGATGCTCCCCGCGGGCGGAGAGATCACCTCGGGCGTCATCCGGTTCGAGGGGAACGACCTCGCGCAGGCCGACGCCGCCTCGCTGCGTCGGGTCCGGGGCCGCCGGATCGGTTGGATCTCCCAGGATCCGATCGCCGGCCTGGACCCCTCGTTCACGGCAGGCGCCCAGGTCGCGGAGGCGGTCCGCGTCCACACCGGCTGCACCCGCAAAGAGGCCGGGCAGCGCGCCCTGGAGCTGCTCCGGATGGTACGGCTGCCCGATCCGGCCCGGGTCGCCGCGAGCTACCCGCACCAGTTGTCCGGAGGCATGGCCCAACGCGTCGGCATCGCCGCCGCGTTGGCCGGAGACCCGGCCCTCGTCATCGCCGACGAGCCGACCACCGCGCTCGACGTGACCGTGCAGGCGGAGATCCTCGACCTCCTGCGGGAGCTGCGGAGGTCCGGCACGGCCGTCGTCCTCATCACCCACGACTGGGGTGTGCTCGCCGACCTGTGCGACCGGGCCGTGGTCATGTACGCCGGCGAGGTCGTCGAGGAGGCGGAGGTCACCGCGCTGGTGACCGCGCCGGCCCACCCCTACACGGCCGGCCTGCTCGGCTCCGACCCGCACCACGCGGTGCCGGGCGAGCCGCTGCCCGCCGTCGAGGGCTCGGTGCCGCCGCCGCCCGAGTGGCCGGTGGGCTGCCACTTCCAGAACCGGTGCCCGCGGGTGACCGACGCCTGCCGCGAGAAGCCCGTCGTCATTTCCAGGTCGGCGGCCCTGCAGCGCTCGGCGCGGTGCATCCGGCCCGTCGAGCTGATCGGAGAAGCGGTCCATGACTGAACACGCCCGGGGCACCGCCCCGCTGCCGGACACGGGCACGGGCACGGCCCTGCTCGACGTGTGCGACCTGAGGGTCTCCTACCATCGTCCGGGCCGTCGCGCGGGCGCGGTCCACGCGGTGCGCGGGGTCGATCTGACGGTGCGGCGCGGTGAGACCGTCGGCCTGGTCGGCGAGTCCGGCTCGGGGAAGTCGACCATCGGCTCGGCCGTCCTGGGGCTGGTCCCGGCGACGGGTGGCCGCGTGGCGTTCGACGGCGCCGACATCACGCACGGCACACGTGCCGACCGCCGGCTGCTGGCCCGCCGTATGCAGGTGGTCTTCCAGGACCCGTACGGCTCCATGAACCCGGCGCACACCGTGGGCGACACCCTCGCCGAGGCGCCGCGGTACAACCTCGGCCTGCCCGAGGACGCCGTCCGCGAGCGGGTACGGGCGGCACTGGCCGACGTCGGCCTGCCGCCGGGGGCCGCCCACCGCTACCCGGCCGCCTTCTCCGGCGGCCAGCGCCAGCGGATCGCCATCGCCCGGGCGCTGGTGATGGAGCCGGAGTTCGTGGTGTGCGACGAGGCGGTCAGCGCCCTGGACCTCTCCGTGCAGGCGCAGGTGCTCAACCTGCTGGCCCGGCTCAAGCGGAGCCGCGGCCTGAGCTATCTGTTCATCTCGCACGACCTGTCCGTGGTGCGCTACTTCAGCGACACCATCGTCGTGCTGTACGCCGGCCGGGTCGTCGAACGCGGCCCGGCCGCCCGGGTCGCCGACCGTCCGGTCCACCCCTACACCAGGGCGCTGCTCGCCGCGGCCCCGGTCCCGGACCCCGTGGTCCAGCGCCGCCGCCAGGAGGAGCGACGGCGCACGGTCGCCGCCGCGCCTCCGGTCCGTGCCGAGCAGGGCTGCGACTTCGCCCCGCGCTGCCCGTTCGCCCAGGACGTCTGCCGGACGAGCAGGCCCGAACTCACCGACCACGACGGGGTCGCCGTGGCCTGCCACCGCTACGAGGACCTCAAGGCCCCGGCCGCCTGACCCGGCACCCCGCCCGTCGCCCTCTTCTCCAAGGATCACAAGGATCACGATGACCACCACCGCCCCCGCCCCGCTGGACATCGCCGCCCTGCTGCCCGACGGCACGCACCTGATCGACGGCGAATGGGTCCCCGCCCGTTCCGGGAAGGCCATCGACGTCGCCAACCCCGCCACCGGGGCCCTGCTCGCCCGCGTCCCCCGCGGCGGCACCGAGGAGGTCGACGACGCCGTACGCGCCGCCGAGCAGGCGTTTCCCGCCTGGCGCGACACCAGCCCCGCCACCCGCGGCGAACTCCTCTACCGCTGGGCCAAGTTGGTGCGCGAGCACGACGACGACATCAACCGCCTCGAGGCGATGGAGGTCGGCCACCCGGTCGGCCCCTCCCCCATCGCGGCCCGCCTCACCTATCTGGCGGGCAAGGCCGACAAGATCTTCGGGGACACCCTGCCGACCCGGTCCCCGGACGTGCTGGGCCTGACCCTGCGCGAGCCGTACGGCGTGGTCGGCGCGATCATCCCGTGGAACGCGCCCGGCCCGATGACCGTGTTCAACACGGCCGCCCCGATCGCGGCCGGCAACACCGTCGTCCTCAAGCCCGCCGAGGACGCCCCGCTGACCGCCCTCTACCTGGCCCGCCTCGCCCAGGAGGCCGGCCTCCCTCCGGGTGTCCTCAACGTCGTCACCGGATACGGCACGGAGGCGGGGGCCGCCCTGCCCGCCCACCCCGGCATCCGCAAGATGAGCTTCACCGGCTCCCCCGCCACCGGCACCGCCGTCATGGAGGCCTGCGCCCGCAACCTCATCCCGCTCCAGCTCGAACTCGGCGGCAAGTCCCCGCAGATCGTGCTCCCCGACGCCGACCTCGCCAAGGCCGTACCCGCGATCGTGCGCAGCATCATCATGAACAGCGGCCAGGTCTGCGCCGCCGGTTCCCGTGTCCTGGTCCACTCCGCCCTGCACGACCGACTCGTCGCCGCACTCGCGGACGCGTTCCGCGCCGTACGGGTCGGGCTGTGGGACCAGGCGGTGGACATGGGCCCTCTCATCAACGCCCGACAGGAGCGTCGAGTTCTCGACTACCTCACCATCGGCCGTGAGGAGGGCGCCGAAGTGGTCGTCGGAGGCGGCAAGTTGTCCGGGGCGCCGTACGACGACGGCTACTTCGTCGAGCCCACCCTGTTCGACCGGGTCGCCCCCGGGATGCGCATCGCCCAGGAGGAGATCTTCGGCCCGGTCCTGTCCGTCCTCGGTTACGAGGACGAGGAGGAGGCCGTCGCCATCGCCAACGGCACCCGTTACGGCCTGACCGCCACCGTCTGGACCCGGGACGTCGGACGGGCGGTGCGGCTCGCCCGCCGGGTCCAGGCCGGCCAGGTCGCCGTCAACACGGTCGGGGACGGCGGCCCGAACGGATCGATCGGCACCCCCTTCGGGGGCTACAAGCACAGCGGCTTCGGCCGTTCCATGGGTCCGGACTACCTGGAGGACTGGACCCAGGTGAAGGCGGTGGTGATCAACGCGGGATGAGCCGCGACCGCCGGACCACGCCATCGCCGGCGGCGCGGAGTGGGGGTCCGACTTCGGCCGGGACGGACCCTCGGGGTCACTCGTCGTTGACCCAGCGCATCAGCCGGCGCAGTGGGTGGAAGCCGTCGTGGGAGAGGCCGGGCGGCATGCCGCCCGCTCCGCCGAGGGAGACCACACGCTGTACGCCGGCGCAGGCGAGGGCGTCGCGCAGGTCGGCCTTGCGGCCGGCGGGGTACACGCCGACCGTCTGGGTGGCGACCCCGGCGTGTGCGACGGCGTCGGACAGTGCGGCGACGGGGACGACGTTGACGATCTTGCCGTCGGGGTGGAAGTCCACTGGTTCCGGGGAGCGGATGACCAGGCCGTGGCCGTCGTATCCGCCCCACACGCGGTAGTCGGGCGTCAGGGACCGCAGGACGTCGATCTCCTCGCGGAGCCCCGCCGGGACCCGGGGGCCGTCGGCGGAGCTGAACTCACGCGCCACGCCGAGGCGTTCGCAGAGCAGCGCGGCGTAGCGGTCGGCCTCCTCCTCGGTGCCCTCGACGAACTGGAAGCGGCTGGCCACGCACGCCTGCTGGTTGAAGAAGGTGGCGTCGCAGGCGCCCGCGTCGGCGGCCCGCGCCAGGGTGTCGGCGGAGGCGAAGGCCTCCCTGCCGATCAGGGAGATGGAGGTCTTGGGGTCGAAGGAGACGAGCTCCAACCCGGGTCCCACGTACTTCAGGGCGCCTCTGATGGTGGCCTCGCCGCCCCAGGCGACCAGTTTGTCGAAGAACTGCGGGCGGAACAGCACGCTCTCCACCGACTCGTCGCCGCCGCGCCAGTACACGGCGGAGAACGAGCGCACCACGGGGTGGCCGGGGGCCACGGCGGCCATGGTGCGCAGGACCGCGGTCGCGGTGAACAGGTCGTTGGAGGGCAGTTTGAGGAGGTTGACGCCCTTGGTGAGGGCCCCGCGCACGACGGTCTGGGCGGCGACGCCGGGAGCGTTGCCGGCGATGATGTGCACCAGGCGCGGCGGGAACGCGCGGGTCGCCGCGATCCGGCCCTCGGGCAGCCGCACCTCGCGCCAGCCGTCCAGGACCTCCGTGCCGCCGAGTTCGTGGTCGATCTGGGCCCGGAGGGCGGGCTCGCGGAAGCTGCGCCACAGGGCGGCGTAGGCCCGCTCGAGCACCTCTTTGGGAAGGGTGCTGACGTGGACCATGCGGTCGAGTGCCTCGGCGAGCAGGCCCTGCCGGTCCGACCTGAGCGCCTCGCCGGTCTCCACCAGCAGGTCGACGATCTCGGCGGCGGGGACGTGGAAGGCGGGGCCGGGTTCCGTGCGGGGCCACACCAGGCGGTCGAGGTCGAGGGCGGGTGCGGTGAAGGCGCCCCGGCCGTGCGGGGTGTGCGGGCTCTGGTCGACCTCGCCGCGGATCACATGGACGACGGCCACGGCGCCGTCGCGTGCCGTGCCGCTCATCCGTGGATCATCCCCCGTACGTAGGAGTCGAGTGTCGCGGCGCAGGTGATCTTGTCGTCGCCGCCGCCGAGTTCGCCGTAGCGCTGGATGTCGGGCAGCACGGCGGGTCCCGGCCTGCCGCAGTCGCAGGGCGAGAAGTCCACGGAGACCTTGTCGCCGCTGATGAGTCCGCCCCAGCGGCCGGAGAGGGAGACGTCGAAAAAGGCGAACCTCCCTTCCGTCACGCCGTGTTCGGTGTTCAGGAGCGTCTCGCCGGTCTGGTCGAGGACGAGCGGGATCACCCACGGGGGCACGTGATAGCGGCCGTTCTCGCAGGCGAGGCAGGAGCCCTGGAGTTCGGTCATGCCGTAGCTGCGGACCCGGCGTACGCCGTCGTAGAAGGCGGCGAACTGCTTCTGGTAGTCGTCGGGCAGGGCGCGGCCCTTGTTGCCGCCGCCGCTGAGCACCAAGGTGTCGGGGTGCAGGCTGCCGTCGGCGACGCCCCGCGCGCGCAGGGCCTGGATCAGGGTGAACTGCTGGTTGTTCATGCCGGCGATCAGCAGCGGTTCGTCGCGGTGCGCGTGGATGTCGTCGACGATCGCGGTCAGCGCGGCGTCCAACTCCTGCTCGCGGGAGGCCGATGCCGTCTCGAAGGAGCTGATCTCCCGCGGGGTGGCGGTGCCTTCGGCCATCCGCCGGCGCAGCAGGGCGCTGCCCATCAGCTCGGACACCTTCAGCGGTGCCTCGGTGAGCAGCCGGGTCTCTCCCGGGCGTGCGAAGACGTCCGCGTGCCAGCGGAAGCCGTCGATGGAGCGCATCGGGCCGCTCGCCGGGGCCAGCAGGTAGCCGCGGCGGGTGGGCTTCGGGGGCAGGGGGTCGGGCCAGCAGGTGAGGTTCTCCAGGACGGTGTGCAGGAAGTCGAGGTCGTCGGTGTCGCAGTTGAGGAAGGAGACCTTTCCCGAGGTGCCGCTGGTGATGTAGGGGCGGTGGCCGGCCGCGGTGATGCGGTCGGTCCACTCGTCGATGTCCGTGACGCCCTCGACGTCGACGTCGCCGGGTTCGACCACGGAGACGGTGGAGTACCAGCGCAGGAGCCGGTCCCATCGGCCGTTCTCGATGAGGGAGACGGGGTACGACTTGTAGCTCGTGTGGGAGAAGAGCAGCGGTACGAGGTCGGCGAGAGCGGTGATCTCGTGGACGCCGGTCTCTTCCGCCCGGGTGCGCAGCAGCGGGATCCGTTCGCGGTGGGCGGTGAAGGCCTCCCGCGCGGCTTCCAGTTGCAGCTGCCCGATCTCCTGGGCAGGTTGACGGAATGTGTCGCCGGACCGGACCAGGGCCCGGATCTGTTCGCGTGCGCTGGGCACGGCAACCTCCTCATTCGGTCATGACGCGGGGTTCTTGGTGAGATAGGAGGATTCGAGCGCGTCGAGGTCGGCGCGCAGTTCGGCCGGGGTGCCGGCCATCTCGACGCGGCCCCGGCGCAGGACGTAGACGCGGTCGGCGATGCCGAGCACCTTGCGCACGTGCTGTTCGACCAGGAGCGCGCC
Source organism: Streptomyces sp. NPDC048291 (assembly GCF_043201715.1). Lineage (NCBI taxonomy): Bacteria > Bacillati > Actinomycetota > Actinomycetes > Kitasatosporales > Streptomycetaceae > Streptomyces > Streptomyces sp. NPDC048291. The sequence goes on along the minus strand of NZ_JBICZC010000015.1, from coordinate 277,813 downwards.
GAGACCCTGGTCGGCCGCCTCGCGGACCACGCGCAGGAGGCGGTCGACGACGAGGGGGGCAAGGCCGAGGGAGAGTTCGTCGGCGAGCAGCAGCCTGGGCGCGCGGCCCAGGGCTCGGGCGAGGGCCAGCATCTGCTGTTCTCCGCCGGAGAGCATGCCCGCGCCGATCCTGAGCCGCTTCTCGAGTTCCGGGAACAGGGACAGGGCCTGGTCGGTCCGTACCCGGCCGACGCGCAGGTTGTCCGTGGTGTCGAGCCTGCTGAAGACGGCGCGTTCGCCGACGTAGGCCAGGCCTTCGCGGGCGCGGCGGTGCAGTGGTGCCCGGCCGGGGGCGCCGAGCCAGCGCAGTTCGCCGCTCATGGGGGTCAGTTCGCCCGAGAGGACGCGCAGGGTGGTGGTCTTGCCCGCGCCGTTGGGTCCGAGCAGGGCGACGACCTCGCCGGGGCGGACCTCCAGGTCGAGGTCGCGCAGCACGGGCCGGGTGCCGTATCCGGCGGACACGGCACGGGTCTCGATCAGGGGATGTCCGTTGTCGTGCACGGGCGTTCTCCCGTCAGCCGGCCGACGCGGCCGTCAGGATCTTGCGGACGTCGACGAAGGTGGATCCTGACTTCGCCCACTCGATCTTGCCGTCGCGGATGGTGAGTTCGGTGGCGGTGGTGTTGTGGATGCGGTTGAGTCCCTTGATCGGCAGTGCCGTCGACGCCTTCCAGTTCAGTGGCGGGGTGAGGCCGCCGGTGCTGATGCCCTGCGCGGTGTTCAGCTCCTTGACGAGGGCCTTCGCGGAGATGGCCGGCAGCTTCTTGACGGCCTCGGTGAAGACGGTGAACGCCACCCAGGTCGTCTCGTTGGCGCCGTTGGAGGTGTCGATGTCCTTGTCTCCGGAGGCGGCCTCGGTGAAGCCCTTCCATGCCTTGTCGGAGACCGGCGGGTAGTAGCCGGTGATCACGGCACCCTCCAGCGGGCTGCTGCTGCCGCCGGTGCTCGCGGCCAGGTCGGGGGTGAGGTTGCCGACGACGCTGCCGAGTTTCGTCTTCGCCCCTGACTGCACGTACGCCTTGACGAACAGGTCGGAGTGGGTGCCCAGGATGACGCTCACGCAGTCGCTGCCCTGCGTGGCGGCGGCGACCTGCGGGGCGAGGTCGGTGGCCGTGACCGGCACCTTGAGGTCCTTGGGCGCGGCCCCGCCGGCGGAGGTCGCGCCGAGGGTGAGGAACTGCGAGACGATGGCCGCCGCCGCCAGGTCGTAGCGCACGCCGGAGATCTTCTTGCACCCCGACTGCACCAGTTGCCGGCCGTGCGCGGCGAACACCGCGGGGGTGCCGCCGTTGACCGGGTACGACAGGGGATTGGAGAACTCGGCGGCCGAGACGCCGGTCCCGCCGAGGTAGGGGATGCCGGCCTTCTGGAGGATCGGCATGTAGCGGTCCCCGGCCAGGCTGTAGGAGCCCACGACGGCCACGACCTTGTCGGCGACCGCCTGCTGGGCGCACTTCTCCGCCTCGTCGGGGTCGTTCTTCTCGTTGCAGGTGATGACCTTCAGCGGAGCTCCCTTGATGCCGCCGTTGGCGTTGATCCACTTCTCGTAGGCCTGGGCGGTGAGCCGGACGCCGGGCTGGGCGCTGCCCTGGGTGTCCTCCGGGTTCCAGACCATCACCTTGACCGGCGTGCCCTTGAGCGAGGAGGTCTCGGCGGAGCTGTCGGACGCCGCCCCTCCCCCGCAGCCGGCGGCGAGCAGGGCTCCGGTGACGGCGAGTGCGCCCGCAGCGGCGGTTCTGTGTCGGCGTGGCTGGTTCATGGTTCCTCCGCGAGGGTGCTGGGCCGAGATGCCGAACAGCATGGAGGCGGCGGATTGTTTAGTGAAGTACTCTGGACACAATTATTTAAATAATTACTCTGTCTGTCTGGAGGTGCCACAGATGGACGACATCCTGCGTTTCGCACTGCTGGGACTGGGCCTCGGTGCCCTGTACGCGCTCACCGCGCACGGCATCGTGCTGGTCTACCGGGGTTCCGGCGTGCTGAACCTCGCCCACGGGGCGATCGGTATGGCCGGGGCCTACCTGCAGTGGGAACTGGCCACCCGGCACGGCATGCCGTACTGGCCGGCCGCCGCCTGCGGGGTCGCCGGCTCCGCGGTCCTCGGGCTGCTGACCCACCTGCTGGTGATCCGGCCCCTGCGCCGGGCCTCCACGCTGGCCCGGCTGGTGGGCACGCTGGCGGTGTTCATCGTGCTCACCGCCGTCGCCGTCAAACGGTACGGCGACAGCCTCCAGCTGGTGCCGGGCAGGCTGCCCACCCGGCTGCTGACGCTCGCCGGGGCTACGGTGTCCGAGGACCGGATCTGGCTGCTGGGCATCGCGGTCGCCGCGACCGTGGTCCTCCATCTCGTCTACCGGCACACGCTGTTCGGCCTCGGCACCACCGCGGTCGCCGAGCACGAGGCCGCCGCCGCCGCGCTCGGCTGGTCCCCCGGTCTGGTCGCCGCCACCAACTGGGCGCTGGGCTCGGCGTTCGCGGGGCTGACGGGCATTCTGATCGTGCCGGTCATCGGCCTGTCGGTGACCGGGCTGACCACCCTGCTGCTGAGCGCTCTGGCCGCCGCCCTGGTCGGCCGGTTCGCCTCGTTCCCCGTCACACTGGCGGGCGGCCTGGGCATCGGGGTCGTGCAGTCGGAGCTGACCCGCTTCGGCTCCGGCGTCACCGGGCTCGCCTCCTCCGTGCCCTTCCTGTGCATCGCCCTCGTACTGGTGGTCCGCGGCCGGGCGCTGCCGCTGCGGGGCACCTTCCTGGACCGGTTGCCCGCGCTGGGCACGGGCCGGGTGCGCCCGGTGCCGCTGGCCGCCGCCGTCGTGGTGGGGCTGGTCCTGGTGGCGGTCTCCTCGCCGCTCTGGGCCGACGCGATCACCAACACGCTGGTGCTCTGCCTGATCATCCTGTCGATCGTCGTGGTGACCGGTTACGCGGGGCAGGTCTCGCTCGCCGCCTACGCCCTCGCCGGGACCGGCGCCTTCATCGCCGGGCACACGGCGGCCGACTGGGGCTGGCCCTTCGAACTCGCCCTGCTCGCAGGCGTGTTGGGGACCGTTCCGATCGGTCTGCTGTTCGCGCTCCCGGCGGTCCGCACCCGCGGGGTGAACCTCGCCATCATCACCCTCGGGCTCGGCACCACGCTGGAGGCGATGGTCTTCCAGAACACCGACCTGTCCACGACACCGGGCAGCGACGGCATAGCGGTCGGCAAGCAGACCCTCTTCGGCATCGCCGTCTCCGGCGTCGACCATCCGCAGCGCTACGCCGCCGTGGTCCTGGTGGCCTTCGTCGTCACCGCGCTGGCGGTCGCCAACGTCCGGCGCGGCAGGACGGGCCGCCGACTCGTCGCCGTACGGGCAAACGAACGGGCCGCCGCGGCCCTCGGCATCGACGTCCGCGCGGTCAAGCTCTACGCCTTCGGCCTGTCGGCGGCTATCGCCGCGCTCGCGGGCGTGCTCATCGGCTTCCGGTCGACGTCCGTGGTCTTCGCCGACTTCGCGAGCTTCGACTCCATCACCGCGCTCGGACTGGCCGTCATCGGCGGGGTCGGCTACCTCGTCGGCCCACTCTTCGGCGCCACCTTCGCCGCGGGCACGGTCGGCGCCCGCTTCGGGGACCTGCTGCTGCCGGGGCTGAGCGACTGGATGCCGCTGATCGGCGGGATCGTGCTGGTGCTGACGCTGGTCGGGAACCAGGACGGGATCGGGCGGGAAGTCGGCAGACAGGCCACGGGAGTTGAGCGCCGGCTGCGGCGGAAGCGCCCGGCCGTCGTGCCCGGGCCGAGCGCCGACGAAGGGGAACTCCACGTCACCCGAGCCGCGCCGCTCCCCCTCCGGGTACGGGAGCTGACCGTGCGCTACGGCGGAGTCGTCGCCGTCGACGGACTCTCCTTCGACGTCGAGCCCGGCCGGGTCGTCGGTCTGATCGGGCCAAACGGCGCGGGCAAGACCTCGGCCATCGACGCCGTCACCGGGTTCACCCGGGCCGCGTCCGGGAGCGTGTGCCTCGGCGACCGGAACGTGACCAGGATGCCGGTGCACCGGCGGGCCGGGGCCGGGCTGAGCCGGTCCTTCCAGTCGCTGGAGCTGTTCGAGGACATGACCGTCCTGGACAACCTCTACGCCGCCTGCGACCGGCCCGGGCCCTGGGCCGGCCTCACCGACCTGGTGCGTCCCGGCAGTCGGCCACTGCCCGCCCATGTGCTGGTCGCGGTAAGGGAGTTCGGGCTTCAGGACAGCCTGGACCGGCCGGTGGGCGACCTGTCGTACGGGGAGCGGAGGCTGCTGGCCATCGCCCGCTCGGTGGCGGCCTCACCGTCCGTGCTGCTCCTCGACGAGCCGGCCGCCGCCCTGTCGGACGACGAGACCCGGGAGCTGGCGCGGCTGGTGCGGCGGCTCGCCGACGAGTGGGGCATGGGGGTGCTGCTCGTCGAGCACGACGTCGACATGGTGATGAGTGTCTGCGACGAGATCGTCGTGCTCGACTTCGGCCGCCGGATCTGCGCCGGCACCCCTCAGGAGGTGCGCCGGGACCCGGCGGTGCGGGCGGCCTACCTGGGCGACCTGGAGCCGGAGGCACTGTCCTGAGGACGGCTCACGCGTCGCGCAGATCGGCGACGTAGGGCTGGTGGGACAGGAGGCCGCCGTCGACGCGCAGGGTGTGGCCGGTGACGAACGAGGACTCGTCGGAGGCGAGGAAGACGACCGCCGCGGCGACGTCCTCCGGCCGCCCCAGGCGCGGGGTGAGGTGGTGGCGCAGCATCGCGTCGCGGATGCCCGCGTGGGCCGAGCCGGAGCTCGCCGGGGTGACGATGAAGCCGGGCGCGACGGCGTTGCAGCGGACGCCCTGCTTGCCGTACTGGGTCGCGACGTACTGGGTGAGGTTGATCAGCGCGGCCTTGGACGCCCCGTACGCCGGATTGCGCAGGTCGCCCGCGAGTCCGGCGCCGGAGGAGGTGTTGATGATCGAGCCGCCGCCGCGCGCGATCAGGTGGGGCACGGCGGCCTGGATCGCGACCATCGTCCCGCGCAGGTTGATCCGCATGGTGTCGTCCCAGACGGCCGGGTCGGCCTCGGTGACGGCGAGGTCCTGACGGGCCGCCAGCCGGGTGGCCGCCGCGTTGTTGTGCAGGACGTCGAGGCCGCCGTACGTCTCGACGGCCGCCGCCACCATGGCCCGTACGCTGTCGATGTCACCGAGATCGACGGCGACCGCCGTCGCGGAGCCGCCGGCGGCCAGGATCTCCTCCGTGACCGCCTTCGCTCCGTCCGGGTCCAGATCCGCCACGACCGTGCGGGCGCCCTCGGCGGCGACGCGGCGGGCGGTGGCCGCGCCGATGCCGGAGGCGGCCCCGGTGACGATCGCGATCTTCTCGTCGAGCCGTCCCATGACACGAACCGCCTATCTCAGTCGCAGAGTTGACTGTCGGAGAGTTGACTGCCGGAAAGTTGGCTGCCGACGACGGACACGAAGGACACGCATTCGCCGGGTCCCCCGCCGAGGTTGTGGGTGAGGGCGAGCGAGCGACCCTCGGACAGCGTCCGTACGGTGCGCTCCGGCGCTGCCTCGCCGCGCAGTTGGAGCCAGGCCTCGAACATCATGCGCAGGCCCGAGGCGCCGATGGGGTGGCCGAAGGCCTTCAGGCCGCCGTCCGGGTTGACCGGCAGCGAGCCGTCCAGGTCGAACGCGCCGCTGGTGACGTCCTTCCAGGCCTGGCCGCGCTCGGCGAAGCCGAGGTCCTCCATCAGCACCAGTTCGGTGGGCGTGAAGCAGTCGTGGACCTCGGCGAGGGCGAGTTCGGTACGCGGGTCGGTGACGCCCGCCTGCCGGTAGGCCTCCTGGGCGGAGGCGACGACCTCGGGGAAGGTGGTGAAGTCGTACTCCGGGTCGAGCAGGCCGTCCGCCGGGCCGGCCACGAAGGACAGGGCCTTCACGAAGACCGGCTTGTCGGTGTACCGGTGGGCGTCCTCGGCCCGGACCACGATCGCGGCGGCCGAACCGTCCGAGACGCCCGAGCAGTCGAAGACGCCGAGCAGGCCGGCCACGATCGGCGCCGACCGGATGCGTTCCAGCGGCACCTCCTTGCGGAACTGGGCACGGGGGTTGCGGGCGCCGTTGACGTGGTTCTTCCAGGCGATGCGGGTGATGACGTCCTTCAACTCGTCTTCCGACAGGCCGTACTTGGCGGCGTACGCGGGGGCGAGGAGGGAAAAGTTGGCGGGGGCCGTGATCTCGCCGCGGCTGTCGTCGCCCGCGCCGGGGATCGCGGTGCCGGAGAGACCGGACATGCCGGAGTCCTTGAGCTTCTCCACGCCGACCGCCATCGCCACGTCGTAGGCGCCGGAGGCGACCGCGTAGCAGGCGTTGCGCAGGGCCTCGGAGCCGGTCGCGCACATGTTCTCGACGCGGGTCACCGGCTTGTTGGGCAGCCGCAGGGCCCGGCTCAGGGTCAGCCCGGACACGCCGGAGGCCTGGGTGCCGAACCAGAACGCGTCGATGTCGTCGAGGGTGACGCCGGCCGAGGAGACGGCCGCGCCGACCGAGTCGACCAGCAGGTCGTCGGCGGACTTGCCCCAGTGCTCGCCGAACGGCGTGCAGCCCATGCCGACGATCGCGACCCGGTCGCGGATTCCGTGCGAGCCCATCAGCCCGTCCCCTCGTCCTCGTTCTCGTCCTCGCCCAGGCGTACCGGGCGGGCCTTCCAGAAGTAGTTGTGGATGCCGGACGCGGTGACCGTGCGCCGGAAGGTCATCTCCACCCGGGCGCCGATGACCGCGTCCGCCTCGGTGGCGTCGGTGAGCTGGCAGCGGAACCGGCCGCCGCCGTCGTAGTCGACGACCACGACCAGCATCGGCGGGCTCGGCGTGTACGCCAGCCGGTCCACGGTGAAGGTCGCCACCGTGCCCCGTACGGCGTCCATGGGTTCGTCGGTCATGGCGTCGACGGCGTGGCAGGAGGCGCACACCCGGTCCGGCGGCAGCTGCCGGGTGCCGCACTTCTCGCACCGGGCCGCGACGAAGCCGTACTTCCAACCGGTACGGCGGTGCGCGGGCGGGGCGTACGGCGGCTCGGGGTCCGGCCGGCGGGGTGGTTCGCGGTCGAGGAGGCCGCGCCAGGAGAGGTAGGTGGCGTACGGCATCGGGGGGCTGCCCGCGGCGATCTGCGCGGCGACCGGACGGGTGCTGCGGTGTGCCGGGAGGGCGTCGGTGGTGCGCAGGAGCAGGACTCCGACGCCGTCGCCGAGGACGAGGAGCGCGATCAGCTCGCCCGGGCGGGCGCGGTCGAGGACGTCGGCGAGGAGCAGTCCGGGCTGGGCGGTGCCCGCGTTGCCGATGGCGCCGGTGAGGTCCGCGGTGACCGTCTCGGGCCGCACGCCTGCCGTCCGCCGTACGGTCGCGCAGGCGCGCGCGTGCAGGCCGGAGACGACGAGGTGGTCGATCGCGGTGCGGTCCAGGCCCGCGTGGTCGAGGGCGGCGGTCAGCGCCTGGTCCGCGAGGGAGACGTAGATCTCCTCGGCGAAGCGCTCCTCCCAGACCCGGGAGGCGGGGGCGCCGGGCAGCCGCCAGCGGTCGAGGATCTCGTCGCTGACGGTGTCGTGGGCGAGCAGTTCGGCGAGGACGGGGGTGCCGTTGCGGTGGCCGCCGAAGACGAACGCCGCCGCGCCGTCGCCGCCGGCCACCTCCTCGGCGCCGCCGGGCAGGCCGGTGCGCAGGTCGGAGAGGACCGCCAGGGTGGGGACCGGGGAGCGGGCGGCGGTGACCAGCGCGCCGAGGCCGGAGCGTACGGAGCCGGCCATGTCGGCGGCGAGGACGTGCGGGTCCAGGCCGAGGGCCGCGTGCACGGCGGTCGCGTTGGTCTTGTCGAGGTAGGCGGGTGTCGCGGTGGCCAGGAACAGCTGGCCGATGCGCGGGCGCAGGTCGCCGCGGGCCAGGGCCGTGCGGGCGGCCTCCACGGCCATCGACGTGGTGTCCTCGTCGTAACCGGCCACGGCGCGGGTGCCCTTCGCCGCGGGCGTGCCGAGGGCGGCGGCGACGTCGGCCCGGGCGAGGCGGTGGTACGGCACATGGGCGCCGTAGGCGATCAGTCCGGCCATGTCAGCGTCCTCCCTTGGCTGAGTGTTCGAAGACCGCGGCGAGGCCCTGGCCGCCGCCGAGGCACATGGTCTCCAGGCCGTAGCGGGCCTGGCGGCGGTCGAGCTCGCGCAGCAGGGTGGCGAGGATGCGGCCGCCGGTGGCGCCCACGGGGTGGCCGAGCGAGATGCCGGAGCCGTTGACGTTGAACCGCTCGAAGTCGGCCTCGGTCAGCGCCCATGCGCGGGTACAGGCCAGCACCTGGGCGGCGAAGGCCTCGTTGAGCTCGATCAGGTCGATGTCGGCGAGCTTCAGTCCCGCCCGTTCGAGGGCCTTGGCGGTGGCCGGCACCGGGCCGATGCCCATCGTCTCGGGCGGCACGCCGACGACGGCCCAGGAGACGAGGCGGCCCAGCGGGCGCAGGCCGAGTTCGACGGCGCGTGCGGGGTGGGTGACGACGCAGATCGCGGCACCGTCGTTCTGGCCGCTCGCGTTGCCGGCGGTGACGGTGGCCTCGGGGTCCTGGCGGCCCAGTACCGGGCGGAGGCGGGCGAGTTTCTCCAACGAGGAGTCCGGGCGCGGGTGTTCGTCGGTGTCGACGACCGTCTCGCCCTTCCGGGTGCGTACGGTGACGGGCACGATCTCGTCGGCGAAACGGCCCTGTTGCTGGGCGGCGACCGCCTTCTGGTGCGAGTGGAGGGCCAGTTGGTCCTGCTCCTCGCGCGGGATGCCGTACGCGCGCCGCAGGTTCTCGGCGGTCTCCAGCATGCCGCCGGGGACGGGGTGGTTGACGCCGCCGGAGGTGACCCGGCCGCGGGCGAGCCGGTCGTGCAGCATGGTTCCGGCGCCGCGCACGCCCCAGCGGGCGTCGGTGGTGTAGAACTCGGCCTGGCTCATGGACTCCACGCCCCCGGCCAGCACCAGGTCGCTGGCGCCGGTCTGCACCTGCATCGCGGCCGTGATGACCGCCTGGAGGCCGGACCCGCAGCGGCGGTCGAGCTGGAGTCCGGGCACCTCGACGGGCAGTCCGGCGTCCAAGGCGGCGACCCGGCCGATGGCCGGGGCCTCGCCGTTGGGGTAGCACTGGCCGAGGATCACGTCGTCCACGGCCGCGGCCGGGATGCCGCTGCGGTCCAGGACGGCCCGGACGACGGTGGCGGCCAGCTCGGTCGCGGTGACGTCCCGGAACACTCCCCCGTAGCCCCCGACCGGGGTACGTATCGGCTCGCAGATGACCGCGTCACGCATCCGTCATGCCTTTCGTCAGCTCGTCGTCGGCTGGGCAGCTCGTCAACTCGACGGCGGCTGTCAGCTCGTCGGCGGGGAATCACATGTACCGGCCGCCGGTGACCTCGATCACGGCTCCGGTGACGTAGCTCGCCATGCCGGAGGCGAGGAAGAGGACGGTCTGGGCGACCTCGGCGGGTTCGCCCGCGCGGCCCAGCGGGATCTCGGCGAGCTTCGCGTCCCAGGCCGCCCTGGGCATCGCCTCGGTCATGGCGGTGCGGATCAGGCCGGGCTGTACGGCGTTCACGCGGATCCCCGCCTTCGCCAGTTCCTTGGCGGCGGCCTTGGTCAGGCCGACGAGTCCGGCCTTGGCGGCGCTGTAGTTGGTCTGCCCGAAGTTGCCGACCTTGCCGGCGATGGAGGAGATGTTGACGATGCTGCCGCCCTGTCCGTGGGCGCGCATCGCCTCCGCCGCGTACCGGGTGCCGTTCCAGGCGCCGGTGAGGTGCACGTCGAGGACGGCCCGGAAGTCGGCGACGGGCATCTTGCGCAGGGTCGCGTCCCTCGTGAAGCCGGCGTTGTTGACCATCACGCCGACCGGCCCGAAGGCGTCGGCGCAGTGGGCGACCAGCGCGGCCACCTCGTCCTCGTCGGTGACGTCGCAGCGGATCGAGGTGGCCGTCACGCCGTCCTTGCCGAGGCGTTCGGCGGCCTGTGCCGCGGCGGCCCCGTCGATGTCGCCGATGACGACACGGGCGCCGGCGGCGCCGAGCACTGCGGCGATCTCGTAGCCGATGCCTTGTGCACCGCCGGTGACCACGGCGTTCCGGCCCTCCAGCAATCCCATGCGGCCCGCCCCTGACTCGTCGCTATTCCTCTTAAATAGATAACCTATTATGCTGAAACTATCAACCGTGCGACGGGCCGGCCGGACAGGGAGGCAGACAGGTGGACATCAGCTATCCGCCGCAGACCGAGGCGTTCCGCACCGAGGTCAGGAGCTTCCTCGCCGAGGAGCTGCCACCGGACTGGAAGGGCATCGGCGCCCTGGACGAGGAACCGGCCCGGGCCTTTGCCCGCGACTGGCGCCGGCGGCTGGCCGGGCGCGGCTACCTCTCGCCGACCTGGCCCGAGGAGTACGGCGGCCGTGGTCTGTCCAAGCTCCACCAAGTCGTGCTGATGGAGGAACTGGCGCTGGCGGGCGTGCCGTTCGGGCTGCCCCAGGACACCTTCGGCGTGAAGATGCTGGCGAACACACTGCTGCGCTGGGGCACGGAGGAACAGAAGAGCCACTTCCTGCCGCGCATCCTCAGCGGCGCGGACACCTGGTGCCAGGGCTACTCGGAGCCGGACGCGGGCTCGGACCTGGCCTCCCTCACCACACGTGCCGTACGAGAGGGCGACGAGTGGGTGATCGACGGCCAGAAGGTGTGGACCTCGGGCGCCCACCACAGTGACTGGATCTTCGTCCTGGCCCGCACGAACCGGGACGCACCGAAGCACCGGGGCATCTCCTTCCTGCTCGTGCCGCTGGACCAGCCCGGTGTGGAAGTGCGCCCGTTCCGCATGATGAGCGGACAGCTGCACTTCAACGAGGTCTTCTTCAACGGCGCCCGCACGCGTGCCGATCTCGTCGTCGGCGGGATCGACAACGGGTGGGCGGTCGCGCAGAGCCTGCTGGGCGTGGAGCGAGGGGAGGAAGCCGCTACCAACCCCGTGCTGTTCCGGGCGGAGGTGGAGCGCCTTGTCGAGCTGGCCCGCCAGTACGGGAAGGACCGGGATCCGGTGATCCGGCAGCGCATCGCCTGGTGCTGGTCGAAGGTCGAGATCATGCGCTACCTCGGGTACCGGATCCTCACCGGGTGGCTCAAGGGCGCCGAGCCGGGGCCCGAGACGTCGATCGCCAAGCTGTACTGGAGCGAGTACCACACCGAGGTCACCGACCTCGCGATGGACATCATGGGCCTGCACGGGCAGGTGCCGGCGGGGCGGCCACCGCTGCGGACGTATCGCGCCGACGATCCGGGCGCCGCCAACTCCTCGGCGTCCTGGTCGACGACGTATCTGATCGCCCGTTCCGGGACGATCTACGCGGGCACCTCGCAGATCCAGCGGAATATTCTGGCGGAGAAGGTGCTGGGGTTGCCGCGGGAGCCGAGGGCGAGTGCGGGTTAGTCCGCGGAGTGTGGGGCCGTAGGCCGTCGGTCGTCTGCTGCTGCGTCGTGGCTGGTCGCGCCCACGCGGCGGTAGCCGCATATTGATACCGCCCCGCGCCCCTTTCGGGGCGCTGCACTGAGCGCTACTCGAAGGTGCCGAGTTCGGGCACCGGGCGTGGGCCGGTGCCTGGGCGCCAGCCTGCTTCGAGTTTGCGTGGGCCTACGCCGTCCGGGGCCCAGATGTGGCAGCTGTTCATGACCCAGGCGCTGGAGCGCGGGTCGTTGGCGGACGGGTCGGGGGCGTGGCGGTTGCGGGCGGAGATGGCCGACTGGACGACGGCCGGGCCGAGGGCGCGGGCCAGTTCGTGCAGGTGTGTGCAGCCGGAGACGCCTCGGAAGCGTTCCTGGACGGCCCGGTTGTAGCCAGCCGCGACGCTCAGCCCGACCAGGCCGTCGAAGGCGGGAGCGATCAGCGGACACTCGGTGTGCGGGAAGTCCCGCATGCCCGCCTCGGCGGCCGTGATCACCATGTCGGCGAGGCGCACGCGCACCGACAGCACCATCCGGTGGACGACTTCGCCCGGCGGCTCCTCCCACGGTCGCTCGTCGCGCAGTTCCGCCTCGACCGAGATCTCGCCGCGGTCCTCCTCGTAGGCGGAGAAGGTGATCGTACGGCGGTGCAGGGGGATGGCCGCGCGGGTCACGACGCGACCTCCGGGACGGCTTCTCCCAGGGGTGCGAACTCGGGCCTGCGGCGCTCGATGAAGCTGCGCACGCCTTCCCGGTAGTCGGGGGCGCGCTTGGCGGTGGCCAGCAGTGCGGCGGCGCTGTCCCGGCTCTCGGTGAAGGTGCGGGCCTGGTCGTCGGCGAGCTGGCGCTTGATGAGGGACATCGCGTACGGGCTGGCGGTGCGGGCCAGTTCGGTCGCGTAGGCGAGCGCCGACGGGAGCAGGTCCTCCGGCGCGGCCAGGCGGTTGACCAGGCCCATGGCGAGGGCCTCCGTGCCGGTGATCCGGCGTGAGGACAGCAGCAGGTCGGCGGCGTTGCCGTAGCCGACGAGCCGGGGCAGGAGCCAGGACACCCCGTCCTCGGCCACCAGGCCGCGGGCGCTGAACGCGGCGGCGAGCTTCGCCCCGGGCACGGCGAACCGTACGTCGCACATGACCGCCTGGTTGAAGCCGATGCCCGCGCAGGCGCCGTTGATCGCCGCCACCAGGGGCTTGGGGAAGGTCATGGGCCGGGTGCGCGGCGGCAGCCGGTCCGTGGGCCAGGGGCGGGCTCCGGAGGACGCGCCCTCCAGCACGCTCATGTCCATGCCCGGGCAGAAGCTGCGGCCGGCGCCCGTGAGCACCACGGCCCGTACCGCGGGGTCCGCCTCGGCGCGGTCGAACAGCTCGTTGTAGAGCAGTTCCATCTCCAGGGTCCAGGCGTTGTGCCGCTCGGGCCGGTTCAGGGTGAGCAGCAGGACCCCGTCGTCGGTGAGCTCGGTGAGGACAACCGGGGTCGGTTTCTCGGTCATGGGGTCACTCCCGTGAATCCGTCGAGCGAGCAGTCTAATAGATAGATGAATCATCTATATCGCACAGAGGCCGGAGGAGGCCAGACCACTCCCGCGGACCACCGGTCGATCCACCCTTGACCTGGTACCCTCGATGCACTAAGCAGATTCATTTTGCTATTTACCTGGCTACACACGAGGAGAGTCCACCGTGGCCGAGGCAGCCGCAGCAGAGACGCCGAGCACGCCCGTCCGCGCCCCCGGCCGTATCGGACGCCAGGTACGGGTCCCGAAGACCGCCGAGCTGGTCGCCGGCCACCTGCGCCGGCAGATCGTGCGGGGCGAGCTGAAGCCGGGCGACGCACTGCCTCCGGAGTCGGGCCTGATGGAGCAGTTCGGTATCTCGCGGCCGACCCTGCGCGAGGCGTTCCGGGTCCTGGAGTCGGAGTCGCTGATCACCGTGCGCCGCGGCGCCCACGGCGGCGCCCGGGTGAGCGCCCCGGACGCGGACGTCGCCGCCCGGTTCGCCGGCCTGATCCTGGAGTACCGCGGGGCCACCCTGGGCGACCTCTACCGCGCGGCCGCCCTCATCGAGCCGCAGTGCGTCCGCCAGCTCGCCGGCAAGCACACGGCGGAGGACATCAAGCGCCTGCGGGACGCGGTCGCCGCCGAGAAGAACGTCCTGGAGAGTCCGCTGGACCTGGTCCACGCCCAGGACGCCTTCCACGCCCTGCTGGTGGATCTCACCGGCAACCAGACCCTGATCCTGCTGTGCGGCATGCTGCGCAACATCATCGACCGGGCGAACGCCTCGTACACGGCGGGCGCCGCCGACCCCGAGGCCCAGAAGGCCCAGGCCCTCAAGGGCCACCGGGCCCATGTGCGCCTGGTCGGCCTGATCGAGGCCGGCAAGGCGGACGAGGCCGAGAAGCTCTGGCAGCGTCACATCACCGCCGCGGACGACGTGGTGAACGGGGCGGGCCCCAAGACCGTGCTGGAACTCATCGACTGACACTCCCCGCGGAGTCACGCCACGGCACCCCCTTGCCTAGTCGAAACAGTTAGATAATTATAGGAGGCGTACCGATTAGCTCTGGGGTCCGGAGGCGACGGGCATGGCCGAACAGCGCAAGCGCATCTTCGACTGCGACCAGCACATGTACGAGGAGCGGGACTCCTTCACCCGCTACCTCCCCAAGGAGTTCCTCGGTGCGGCCGTCGCGCCGGTGACGCTGCCGGACGGGCGCGAGGTGATCCTCGCCGGGGACCGGATCGTCGTCTGCCTGGAACCGGAGTTCGGGCAGGTGTACCGGCCCGGCTCACTCAAGGAGATGCTCAAGGCCATGTCCTCGGGCAACCCCGAGGAGACCTACCAGTTCGAGCCGATGCACGAGTCGTACCAGAACCGCGAGGCCCGGCTGCGGGTCATGGACGTGCAGGGCCTGGACCAGTCGATCATGTACCCGGGCGGCTGGGCGCTGGTCGCCGAGGAGTACGTGAAGGGCGTCGAGCCGCTCTACGCCAACTACCACTCGTTCAACCGGTACATGAACGAGGTGTGGGGCTTCGACCACCAGGGCCGCATCTACGCCCCCGCCCTGCTCTCCCTGCGCGACCTCGACCACGCGGTCAAGGAGCTGGAGTACGTGCTGGAGCAGGGCGCCCGCTTCATCCTGCTGCCCACCGGTCCGGTGTACGGCCGCTCCCCCGGCGACCCGTACTTCGATCCGTTCTGGAAGCTGGTCAACGACGCCAAGGCGAGCGTCTGCTACCACATCAGCGAGTTCTACTACAACTCGCAGGTGGCGCCCGCCTGGGGCTACGACCCGAACCCCATCCACTTCCGGATGTCGGCCTGGCAGTGGCAGAACACGTACGGCCAGCGCCCGATCGAGGAGACGCTGTCCGCGCTGATCTTCGACAACCTCTTCGGCCGGTTCCCCGACATCAACGTCCTGGTCTCCGAGTTCGGCTCCGAGTGGGTGCCGCACTTCGTCCGGCACATGGACAAGAGCCGGGGCATGGGCCGCAACGGACCGTGGATCGGCGGCCAGTTGGACGAGCGGCCCAGTCAGGTCTTCCGCAAGCACGTGCGCGTGGTGCCCTACCCGGAGGACGACATCGTGAAGGTCGTCAGGCGGCTCGGCCACCACGAGTCCATCGTGATGGGCTCAGACTTCCCGCACGCGGAGGGCCTCGCCGAGCCGGCCGACTTCCGCAAGCTCATCGCCGAGCTCGACGAGTCCGCGCAGGACGACATCATGT
Organism: Streptomyces sp. NPDC048291; assembly: GCF_043201715.1. NCBI lineage: Bacteria > Bacillati > Actinomycetota > Actinomycetes > Kitasatosporales > Streptomycetaceae > Streptomyces > Streptomyces sp. NPDC048291. The sequence goes on along the minus strand of NZ_JBICZC010000015.1, from coordinate 262,565 downwards.
TCCACAACGCCCAGCAGCTCATCACCCGCTGAGCGACGCCCACGCGAGAACCCGCCTGGCGGCGGGCCCGGTCATCGGACCAGGCCCGCCGCCAGGTTCGCGATGTCGGCGACCAGGGCGGTACCGCGCGGGGAGTGGTCGTAGCCGGCCAGCGGGTAGCCGTTGCTCAGGCAAGCGAAGGACAGGCCGGACTCCGGGTCAATGAAGCCCAGTTGGTACGCGGCTCCGGCGCTGCCGAACAGCGCCGGGGAGCCGGTGGAGGGCAGGTTGCTGCCCGCGTCGGGTCCGGCCACGGTCACGAACAGCCCCATGCTGGTACGGCGTTCGCCGCCGCCCCCGTAGATCTGCTCGCCGTACGGATGCTCCGTCAGCCGGATCCGGGTACCTTCCGCCACCGCCTCCGGCTTCCACAGGCCCGAGTGGGTGAGCGCCTGGAAGAACAGGGCGACGTCGGCGGCGGTGGCGACCAGGGCGTGGCTGGGCTCGCCGGCCGCCAGGACCTGCGGGTCGGACAGGTACCAGGGCCCCCAGGGGTCGGGTTCCTGGTCGTCGGCCGTGCGGTCGGTGGCGATCATCGGGGCGACGCTGCCCGGCTGCCGGTCCACCGGCACCCCGAGCTCGATCGAGGACAGGCCGAGCGGCTCTGTGATCCGTTCGCGCAGGTAGTCGGCGAAGGCCAGGCCGGTGCGCCGTTCGGTGATCTCGGCGATCAGCCAGGCCGCCGAAGTGAGGTGGAACTGGAAGCGGCTGCCCGGCGGGTAGTCCAGCCGCCAGCGCCCGAAAGCGGCGAGCCGCTGCTCGCGGTCCAGCATCTTCGGGTGGCCGAGCGGTGCGAAGGGGAAGCCCGCGGTGTGGGTGAGCACCTGCTCGACGGTCACCGACTCCTTCCCGTTCGGCGCGAACTCCGGGATGATCGCGGCCACCTGTTCGCCGGTGTCCAGCAGTCCGTCGCCGATCAGCTTCCAGACGGCGCCCGCGACGATCGACCGTCCGACGGACTGGAGAATGTAGCGGGTGCCGGGGTCCGCGTCGCCGCAGGTCTCGAAGGCGACCAGCCGGCCGTCATGGGCGACGGCGACCTGGGCGGAGGGCAGGGGGCCGTCCTGGACCTCCCTGCGGATCCGGCTCAGCAGGACGTGGAGTCGCTGCGGGTCGACGGCGTCAGGCACGTGATTCTCCTTCTTCGTACGGCTCCCGCAGCCGGTGGCGCAGCACCTTGCCGTTCGGGTTGCGGGGCAGCTCGGACAGGAACCACCAGCGCACGGGGACCTTGTAACCGGACAGCCGGGCGCGGGTGTGGGCCCTCAACTCCGCCGGGTCCGGCGGGGCTTCGGGGTCGGACGGCACGACGAAGGCGACGACGGTCTGACCGAGGCGCTCGTCCGGCGCGCCCGTGACGGCCGCGTCCGCGACGCCGGGATGGGCGGCCAGGACCGTCTCGACCTCCAGCGGGTGGACGTTCTCACCGCCGCGGATGATCATGTCGCTGCCCCGGCCGGACAGGTAGACGTACCCGTCGGCCGCCACCCGGCCCAGGTCGCCGCTGTGCAGCCAGCCCTCCGGGTCGACGTGGAAGAAATGGTCGGCGCGCGCGTGGATCTCGCCGATGCCGTCGGGACCCGCGCCGTGCACCCGCAGCTCCGTGCCGGGGGCGGCCCGTCCGACGGAACGCAGGAGTTCGGCGCGTCCGGCGACGGCCTCGCGATGGTCCTCCGGCGTGAGGACGGTGATCGGCGAACCCTCGGTCTGCCCGAACATGTTGAGCATGCGGACGCCGGGCATGGCCTCGTACGTCCGCCGCAGCGTGTCGGGGCGGACCGGCGCGCCGCCGTACTGCAGGGTCCGCAGGGTACGGTGGCGGGCCTGTCCGGCCGCGTGCAGGGTCTCCAGCATCGCCGGGACCATGCTGGTGTGGGTGATGCCGAGGTCACGGAGCAGGGTCCAGCCCTCGACGGTGAAGCGGGGCAGGCCGGTGATCAGGGCGCCGGCGGCGAGGGCGACGGCGATGTTGCCGAGGCCTGCGATGTGGTGGAAGGGCACGCTGCCGCCGTAGAAGCTGTCGGGGTCGAGCGCGCACAGCCGGCCGTTGACCCGTGCCCGGGCGGCCAGGCGGGCCTGGGTCATGGGGACGGGTTTGGGCCGGCCCGTCGTGCCGGAGGTGTGCAGGACAGTGGCGAGTTGCTGCGGTGCGGCGGTCAGGTCCCGTCCGTGCGTGGGCAGTTCACCGACCACGTGCAGCCGGGAGCCGGAGAGACTGACCACCTGCTGAGCGAGTTCGGCGAACTCGCATTGGGCGATGAGGACTTGGGAGTCCAGTGCGTCGAGCACCGCCGCGATCTCCGGTGCGGTCATGCGGACGCCGAGCGGAGCAAGGGGGTGCCCGGAGCCCGCGCCGCCGATCACCAGTGCGAGGGCGTCGGCGGAGGTGGCGACGAGCGCGGGTACCGGGGTGCCGGGGGCCAGGCCGAGCGTGTCCAGCCAGTCGGCGGCGCCGCCGGCCCGGTCGAGGAGTTCGCGGCCGGTCCAGGTGAGGTCGCCGAAGCGGACGGCGGGACGGGCATGGTCGTAGGCACGGTTCACCAGCCCGGTCCAGGTGTCCTGGGTGCCGGTCACCGGCTCAGGGCTCCAGGCGGGCCGCCGCGGTGCCGGTGACCACCTCGACGCCGTTCTGGTTGACGGTGCGCAGGGTGAAGTGGGCGACCGGGCCGGCCCCGGTCTCCTCGACCGACTCGACGGTGGCCGTGGCGGTCAGGGTGTCGCCGGGCCAGACCTGGGCCTTGAACCGGACGCCGTAGCGCAGCAGGGCCTCGGCGCCGACCCAGTCGGTGAGGACCCGGCCGGTCATGCCCATCGCCAGCATTCCGTGGGCGAAGACGCCCGGGTAGCCCGCCGTCTCGACGGCGAACCGCTCGTCGGTGTGCAACGGGTTGAAGTCGCCGGAGGCGCCGGCGTACTGCACGATCCGGGTGCGCTTGAGGTCGGCGACGAGGACGCTCTCGCGGGTCTCGCCGACCTTGACGTCGGTGGCGCTCAGGCCGGTCATCGGGCGTCCTTCCGGGTGGCGGGGCCCTCGGGCACGACGGCCACGGTGACGGCGCTGACGACGGGTTCGCCGGCGGCGTCCCGGTACTCGGTGATGCGCTCGCTGAACAGCAACCGGCCCGTGCGGCCCTGCTTCTCCCACTCCCGGCCCAGGACCGTGTGGGCGTAGAGGGTCTCGCCGGCGCGCACCGGGCGGTGGTACTCGAAGTGCTGTTCGGCGTGCAGCCCGCCGCCGCCCTCGGGCATCGTCCCGGGGCCGCCACCGGACCCGAACCACTCCTGGTCCGGCTTGGGCCGCAGGTGGTAGCCGGGGTCGTAGTGGGCGCTCGCCATGGTGAAGGTGGGCGGCGCGAGGGCACCCTCGCCCTGGTAGGCCGGGTTCTCGTCGCCGATGGCGCGGGCGAACGTCATGATGTGCCCGGCCTCGACGGGGAACGGCTGACCTGACATCTTCGTTCTCTCCTCGGTCAGTACGGCAGGAACGCGTCGCGGGTGGCGTCCTCGGGATCGAAGTCCGGCGGCAGCCCCTCGAACTCGGGCTCCCGCTTCTCGGTGAAGCTCGCCACGCCCTCACGGAAGTCGGGCGAGCCCACGAAGAACTCCATGGCGGAGTAGGAGCGGGCGAGGGCGTCGGTGAAGGTGCGGTCGAGGTCGCCGTACACCTGGTGGCGTACGACGGCCATCGCGCGCGGGGAGCAGTTGCGGGCGATCTCGCGGGCGTAGGCGCGGGCGGCGTCGAGCAGGCCGTCGGGTTCGACGACGCGGCTGACCAGGCCGAGGGCCTTCGCCTCGTCGGCGTCGAAGACGCGGCCGGACAGCAGCAGGTCGAGCGCGTTCTCCACGCCGACCACGCGCGGCAGGACGTACGGCAGGTTGTACTCGCCGGCCAGGCCGCGGCGGGTGAAGGCGGTGGTGAAGCGGGCGCCCCGGGCGGCGAAGCGGACGTCGCAGATCAGGGCCTGCACCAGGCCGATGCCGGCGCAGGCGCCGTTGATCGCGGCGATCAGGGGCTTGGGCATGTCCCGCTTCACGTACATGGGCACGCGGGCGTGCAGGCCCAGGGACTGGCCGGGCTGGGAGTTCTGCTCCAGACGCCGCATGTCCATCCCGGGGCAGAAGGCCCGACCCGCCCCCGTGATGATCACGACGCGGACGACGGGGTTGCGTGCGGCCTCGTCCAGGAGCGCGAAGAAGCGGTTCTCCATGGGGATGCTCCACGCGTTCCTGCGCTCGGGCCGGTTGAGGGTGAGGGTGGCGACGCCGTCCTCGTCGACCTCGTACAGCACCAGATCGTTCTCGGCGAACTCGTCGGGCATCGTGTCACTCCTCCGTGAGCGGTTCGATGGGGTCGCCGACGCCCGGCCGCTCCCCGGAGATGGTCACCACCACCTGACCGCGGGCGCAGACACGGCCGTCGGTGATCACGTCGACGTCGGCGAAGTGCACCCGGCCGCCGCGCCGGACGCAGCGGGCGTGGGCGACGGCCTCCCGGCCCCGGGCGGGCGCGAGGTACTGCACGGACATCGACACGGTGCTGAGCCGGCTCCCCTTGGTGAAGTCGTGCCCGGCGATGACGGCGCCCGCGCCGGCGGTGTCGATCAGCGCGGAGATCACCCCGCCGTGGAAGACGCCCTCGTGGGCGGAGAGTTCCTCCGCGTAGGGCAGCAGCATCTCGACGCCGTCCGGGTCCCAGCGCACGATGCGCATCCGGCAGCGCCGGTTGAAGGCGACCCCGCGCTCCCAGCGGACGCGGAACCACTCCCGGCGTTCCCGCTGTTCCTGGTCGGTGAGGGCCCTCGCCGCGACGGTCATGCGCTCGCCTCCGGTCTCGACCCGACGATCGGTCGATATAGTTACATGATTTGGCTAGTTAAGCAATCATGACAGCACTGGATTCAGACCCCTGTATGTATTATTTATCTAACTCATTCATCTGTGTCGAGGAGGCCCCGCGATGCCGTCGACCGCCCTGGCCGGAGTCCGCGTGCTCGACCTGTCCCGCATCCTCGCCGCTCCCCTCGCCACCCAGTTGCTCGCCGACCTGGGCGCCGAGGTCATCAAGGTCGAGCGGCCCGGCACGGGCGACGACTCACGCACGTACGGGCCGCCGTTCGCCCCCGGGACGGACACCGCGGCCTTCTACCTCTCCTGCAACCGCAACAAGCGGTCGGTCACCGTCAATCACGCCACCGCCGAAGGACAGGCGATCCTCCGCACGCTCGCGGCCCGCTCCGACGTCCTCGTGGAGAACTTCCGCGCCGGGACCCTCGCCAAGTACGGCCTCGGCCACGAGAGCCTGCGCGAGATCAACCCGCGGCTGGTCTACCTGTCCGTCACCGGCTTCGGCCAGAGCGGGCCCTACGCCGAGCGGCCCGGGTACGACGGCATCTTCCAGGCCATGTCCGGCCTGATGAGCGTCTCCGGGCACCCCGACGAGCCGATGAAGGTCGGCATCAGCATGGTCGACATCCTCACCGGGCTCTACGCCGCCACGGCGGTCCTGGCCGCCCTGCGGCACCGGGACCTCACCGGGGAGGGCCAGTTCATCGACCTCTCCCTGCTGGACTGCGGGCTGGCCTCGCTGTCGCACTTCGCGATGAACTACCTGGTCTCCGGGGAGGTCCCGGAGCGGCGCGGCAACGGCGGCTACGGCGGCATCCCGTCCCAGGCGTTCATGTGCCAGGACCGGCCGCTGTTCCTCGTCGCCGGCAACGACAAGCAGTTCGCCGCCTTCTGTGCGGCGGCCGACCGCACCGACCTCCTCCAGGACCCCCGGTTCGCCACGACCTCCGCCCGGATCGCGTACCGCAAGGAGATCCTCCCGGTGCTCCAGGACATCCTGCGCACCCGGCCCCGCGACGAGTGGCTGGCCGTACTCGACGCCCACGACGTGCCCGCGGGCCCCTACAACGAACTCCCCGAGGTCTTCGCCGACCCCCAGATCCGACACCGCGGCATGTTGACCGAGGCCGCGGGACTCCCCCTCCTCGCCAACCCGATCCGGCTCTCGGCGACCCCGGTGGGCGACTACACCCCGCCGCCGGAGTTGGGCGAGCACACCGCCGAAGTCCTGGGCGAGCTGGCGGAGGTGACGGAAAGTCAGCTGAACGTTCTGCGGGCCCGGGGAGTCGTCTGAGGTCACAGCGGGTGTGCCCCGCCGTTCCCGCGGGCCCGGGGAACCGGCGATCGCCCCACGCGGCTCGACGACAACTGCCACACTTGCGTCGGTACGTAGACGGTTCCGACCGGGGGAGGCGGAGCATGGACCACGACCGCTCGTGGGCGGCACTCGCCAGGGACGTACTCGGGATGCTGCCGGCGCTCGTCGGCGCGGACGCTCCCCGGATCGCGGCGGACATCCACCGCGCGCTCGCCGGCTCGCCCCGCCCCGGCGGAGCCGAGGAACTGCGCCGCGTCCTGTACGCCGACGTCCGGGTGCGCTCCTGGATCCAGTCACGTCCCGGCCGGGACCAGGAACGGGACACGTCTCCGGGCAGCAGCGGGTACCAAGGGCTCGCGGGTTCGGGGTTCGCCGCCGCCGTGCCGGCCCCGCGGTACGTGTGCAAGAACCCCGGGTGCACGAGCAGCGATGCCTGGACACGCGGGTTCATGGGCGAACCGGTACCGCGCTGTTCCGTGTGCACCCGCGTGCTCAGCCGTGAGACACCGTGAGGCGGGGTGCCGACCTTCTGGAGCGCGGCCGCCGGCAAACTCGTCGAACGCTGGCTGGCCACAGGACTGGCCGCGGCGGTGTACTGGCTGCTCATACTGCTCGCCTGGGCCGGTGGACAGCCACACCCCAGGCAGGCCCTGGCGGACCGGCTCGACACCGTGGGCACGATGCATGCCGGCGAACAGATCGCGCTGCTGCTGGTGGCGCTGATCGCGCTCGCCGGATCCGGTGCGCTGATGCGGCAGCTGACGCTTCCCGCCCTGCGTCTCATGGAGGGGTACTGGCCCGGGTTCCTGTCCGGGGTGAGCGGGTGGCTGCGACAGCGGCACACCACACGCCGTGCCGCCGATGCCGCCGCGTGGAGGCCGCTCCAGACGCGTCTTGAGGGAGGTCCGTCGGCCGTCGGCCGGCCTCCGCTCAGCGCCCGGGAACGCGCCGACCACGCCAGGCTGGAGGCCCGGCTGCGCTGGAGCCCGCGCGACCCGGAGCTGGCCATGCCGACGCGCGTCGGGAACATCCTGCGCTCCGCGGAGGCCGAGCCGCAGCACAAGTACGGCCTGGACGCGGTGATCCTGTGGCCGCATCTGTGGACCCTGCTCCCCGAGACCCTCCAACGGGATCTCGCCGCCGCCCGGAACCGGCTCGACGCCACGGTCGCGGCCGGACTGTGGGCGGTGCTCGTGCTGCCCGCGGTGTACTGGACTCCGTGGGCGCTGTCCGCCGTGCTCTTCGTCGTCGGCGCCTGGGGATGGTGGCTCCCGCGCGCCTGCCAGGACTACGCGGTCCTGTTGCAGGTCGCGTTCGACCTGCACCGTCAGCAGCTGTACCGCGCTCTGCGTCACCCGCTCCCCGCGACCGCGGCGGACGAACCGCTCGCGGGGCTACGGCTGACGGCCCACGTGTACCGCGGCTCCGACGACCCCACGCTGGTGTTCGACCCGGGCACCTGAGCCGGACACGGGCCTACGGCCCGAAGTGCACGAACGGCGCCCACGCGTACGGCTGGGGATGGGCTCGGCGTGCCTCCCGGACCGCGAGGTGCAGACCGAGCGCGGGGTCGAAGGCACTGCCGTGCAGGGCCGCCAGCCGGTGGAACTCCGTCGCCACGGCCGCGGAGACGCCGTCGCGTACGGTCCATCGGGTGCCGACGACGTGCGGGAAACCCACGGCCTGCAGCAGCCCGGCCAGATGCGTGTGCTCGTCCGCCAGCGCGAGGTGGCCCACCGCGGTCTGGCAGGCCGACAGGAAGGCGAGCTGCGCCCTGTCCAGGGACAGATCCCCCAGATCGGACAGTCCTAGGCGGCGGCCGCCGGACGCGTAGTCGTGGGGCACCAGACTCGCGCTGTCGGCGATCTCGATGTTCTGGGTGCCGTGTCCGGCGAAGTGGAACCATGCGTGCCGCGGGATCTCCTGGAGGATCCGTTCCTTCGTGGCCTGGGCGCCGAACAGCACGGTGCAGCCGGGGCGGTGCCCCTTGATCCCGGCGACCTCTCCCGGTACCTGGGGCAGGGCGGCGGTGCCAGGGGTTTCCGGTGCCACCACGAGAAGGCCCCCGGCGCCCCCTCGTACGGCGTCGGCCCGCCGGGCGGCCGTGGCCAGAGCGCGCAGGGTGGGGGCGTACGAGGACACCACGCGGTCGACGGCGCCCGCGCCCGTCGACCCGTCGTACATCGAGCGGTGCTCGCCCGCCGCGTGCAGCGGCAGGAAGGACATCAGGCCGGTCGGGCACCACCAGATCCTCGGCCAGGGGGCGCCCGCGGCCGGCGGCCCGGTCAGACCGAGGGCGTCGAGCACCGGACGTACGGTGGTGTTCCACAGCCAGCGCAGCACGCCCGGAACCGCGACATGCTGGGCCTTGTACAGATCCTCGGGCGGGCACGCGGGATCCTGGGCGCGCTGGACACCCCAGAGGAAGGTACCGGTCTGGCGGACGAGAGTGGCGTGGTCGAGTCCAGGCAGCGGGACGACCGTGACCGCCCCGTCCCGCACGAGCAGCGCGTCGCACCGGAGTCTGCCGGTGTTCACGACGACCACGGTGCGGCCGTCCGCGGCCCCGGTCCACGAGGCGGGCGACGGGTCGTCGGGCGGGGCGGGAAGCAGGAGTCCGCGGCCCTTCTCCAGCAGTTCGAGCGCGCGTACGGGGTCGCCCGCGCCCAGGGCGCTCGCGGCGGCGTCCGCGGCAAGACCGAAGAAGGCACCGATGTGGCGTTCCTGCGCGTCCCGGCCGCTCTGCGGCGCTGCGGCTCCGGCCAGCAGCTCGATCCCCCGCGCATAGGCGCGCTCGGCGGCGGCCCAGTCACCGGTGGTGGCGTGCAGGCGTCCCAACTGCGCGGCGGCGGAGGCGCGGCTGCTGGGCGTGTGGCCGTCGGCGGCCTCGACGACCGAGCGCAGCAGGGCGACGGCTTCCGCGTGCGGGCCCGGCCTGCCGTCGGCGGCGGCCCGCAGGGCGAGGCAACGTGCCAACGCACAGGCGACGGTCGCATAGGTGTGCCGGCCGGGAGACTCCCGGCCGTACGCGGCCCGTAGCAGCTCCTCCGCCTCCGCGAGGCGGTCGTCCGAGCCCGGCCCGTTCCCGCCAGGCTGCTCGTGCTCCTGCAGCAGGGTCAACGCCAGGTTGAACGACGCGAGTTCGCTGGTCTGGCTGTTTGCCGGCGCCGAGGCGAGGATCTCCCGGAAGATGCGGTGCGCCCTGCGCAGGGCCTGCGGGCGGTCGCCGCCGTCGTGGCCGCGGACGACCAAGGCGAGGTTGTTGAGCGCGAGTTGCTGGTCCGGCCCGGGCGGCAGGGCGTCGACTGCCGCCTCCAGTACGGCCATGGTCTCGGCGTACGCCCTGTTCCGGTGGTCGGTTCCGATGACGAGGGCGGCCTGGAGCATCAGCCCGTTGCCGAGGTGGAGCAGGGTGACACCGCGCATTCTGCTGCCCGGCGGTGACATTTCCTCCGCCTGCCGGAGCCGTTCGACGGCCTCGGTCAGGTCGGTGGGGTCGCCGGTCAGCTCGTAGCGTGCGATCAGGATGCGTCCCAGGCTGTTCAGCAGATCGGGGACGACCGTGCCGGTCACGGACGCGCCGTCGATGGCCTGGCGGGCGTGTTCGAGGGCCTGTTGCAGGACGGACTCGTCGCCGGTGGCGAGGTGGCGCTCGTAGAGCGTGTCCGCGAGGTCGCTCTGGTGGGCGGTGCGACCGGAGTGGCCCGCCGGCAACGTCCCGACGGCCGCGGCGAGGGCGTCCTGCGCGGCGTCGAGGTCGGTGGTGGTCCCGGTGTGCCGGGCACGCAGCATGAGCAGTCTGCCGTAGGTCGCGAGAACCGCCTCGCGGCCGTCCTGCTCAGGGATTCCGGTGACCGCGACGCGCGCGCTGTCGATCGCCTCGTCGAGCACGTCGAGGTCGTGCCCGTACACGTAGTGGTCGGCGAGGACGTTCGCCGCGGCCGAGTGGACATAGGGCGCCGCGGCACTCCACGGCAGCAGCGCACGGATCGCCTCCCGGCATGCGGTCGCCGCCTCCGGCAGGCGGTTGTCCACACCGGCCGTGGTACGGGTACGGAGGATGTCCGCGCGCTGGGTCAGCAGCCTGGTGCGCTGCGGATCGCCGGCCACGACCCTGCGCAGTGCCTCCGCGTTCGCCTCCTCCGCTGCCTCCAGGTCCCGGAGATCGCCCGTCGCGTCGTAACGGTCGAGGTGGGCGGTGCAGAGGTTGTGGGCATGTGCGTGGCCGAACAGATCCTCGGCAGGGGCGGTCGCCACGGCCTCCGTGAGGACGGCGACCGCCTTGTCCAGGCGCCACGGTTCCCCGGGATCGAAGGCGTACCTGCGCCGGAGCGCTCTGCCGAGCAGCCCGAGGGCGTCGTGTCGTCGCGTCCCGTTCCGGGGCCATTCGTCGAGCGCCCGGTTGAGCAGTTCCACCGCCTGGTCGAGCGGGACGGGGCTGACGGACGCCGCGCCGCTCTCGATCAGTTGCTCGGCGTCGGCCACTGTCCGCGACACTCGGTGGATGGCGTCGTGCGCGGGGGCGTCCAGCATGGCGAGTACGTGCGCGACGTGCGCGGGCACCTCTCGGGGCAGCACGCGGGCGACCTTGCCGAACAGGGTGAGGGCCAACTGTGCGTCCTCGCCGTCGGCTTCCTCGACGGCGAGGGCCCGGTACTCGTAGAGCCAGGCGACCGCGACGACGCCTTCGGGGGTGGGCCGCTCGGAAACGGCCCGTGCGGCCTCCGCCGTCGCCTCCTCGGTGAGGACGGCTGCCGTCTCCCCCGCACGGAACCGCGCCAGCCGCTCGCGCACCCGGGCGAGCGCCATGACCGGATCGAGCACCCCGTCGTGCCCGGATGGATCGGACACGGCGTTCAGTCCTTCATCTCCCAGATCCCGAACGGAAGTTCGTCCCCGAACTGCCACAACTTGCTGTCCGGTCCGGTCAGCTTCTGCTCCAGTTCGGGCATCCAGTCGCGCAGCGCCTGATGCGTCGACGGGCGCCACGCCCACAGGAAGTCGATCATGTCGTCGGTGACCAGCTCCAGCTTCTGGTCGTCACCGCCGCCCCCGCGGAAGCGGTTCATGAAGCGTTCCTGCGCCGCCGCGTCACCGGTCTGCTGGAACCACATGACGGCGTTCAAGGTCAGCATCTGGCTCACGTACTCGACCAGTGCGAGCAGGTTCTGCGGCGTCGGCTCCTTCCCCACCGCGAACAGCACCCCGTGGTAGAAGTCGGGGAACAGCGGAGGGATGTCACGGTGCGCGGTCCCGCGCGGCGCGACGGCGGGCTCGAACTCCTCTTCGTCGATGTCCGGGTAGTAGTGCCCCGCGGTCTGCCCATGGTGCCCTGGTGCCGACGACATCATCTTGCGTACGACGGTCACCACCAGCCACACCAGTCCGATGACAACGAGCAACACAAGGAAATCCATCGCCTGTCCCCCTGATGCGACGAATACGGTTCACTCACTATGAGGCACTACGTCCCCCTGACGTACACCACTTCGACGTAATTGCCCCAACTCCCGGGAATCCCACGAGGACAGCCGCCCTCACCCGAGGAGCGTGCGGCCGCCCTCCAGCATCAGGGTGGCCCCGGTCAGGTACGCCATGTCGTCGCTGACCAGTGCGGCCACAGCGCGGCCGATGTCCTGTTCCGGGTCGCCCATGCGGCCCAGCGGGATGCCGGCCAGGACGCGTTCGGCCTTGTCCGGGTGTGTGGCGAGGAAGTCCTCCGCCGCCGGGCTCAGGGCGGCCGGGCAGACGACGTTCACCCGGATTCCGTAGGGGCCCCATTCCCGTGCGGCCACCCGGGTCAGGCCCCGGATCGCCTCCTTGGCCATCGCGTAGGCGGCGAAGGTCGCCTCGCCCTGTACCGCGGCCGAGGAGCCGAGGTTCACCACGCTGCCCCGGCCGGCCTTCAGGTGGGGCAGTGCGGCCTGCATGGCGTGGAAGGTGGCCAACGGGCCGCTGCGGTAGGTCAGTTGCAGGTCGTCGTACGAGGTCTCGGCCAGGGGGCGTTGTACGGAGCTCTGCGCATTGTTGACCAGCACGTGCAGGCCGCCGAACTCCCGTACCGTCTCGGCGACCATGTGCTCGACGTCGTCGCGCTCGCCGACGTCCCCGACCACCGTGCGGACCCGCCCGCCGCGTTCGGCGATCTCCTGGGCGGTGTCCTTCAGGGTGCTCTCGGTGCGGCCGCTGATCACCACCGCCGCGCCCTCCGCGGCCAGCGCGAGCGCGATGCCCCGGCCGACCCCCTGCCCGCCGCCGGTGACCAGGGCGGTCCTGCCTGTCAGCCGTGCCATCACGTCTCCTTCCAGAAGGCCGCCCAGGAGGGGAAGGCCGCCGGCAGGGCGGGACGTCCGGCGGCCTGCCAGCCCTCGAAGCCGACCGCCTGCGGGCGCTCGGTCACGTCCGCCGCGTACCAGTGCTGTTCTCGGCGGCGGGAGAAGTACCACTCGCCGTCCACGCGCGCGTAGTCGTCGAGGTAGCGGATGGCCATGACGATCCACCGCTCTCCCACCTCGTGCTCGGCCCGGCAGTACACGGAGCCGGTGGCGGTGTCCCGGCCGGTGAACTCGACACGGTGGCCGCAGATCTGGTGGATCGAGCGGTGGAAGCCGCGGACCAGCGGCTCGATGTACGTCCGCAGGGCGTCCCGTCCCCGGCCGTGGCGGCCCATGTCGACGTCGGGGCGGAAGCAGCCGACCCAGGCGTCGAGGTCGCGTCCGTCGACGGCGAGGGCGTAGCGGACGGGGAGTTGCTGGATCGCGAGGTGGGACTCGATGCGGTCGATGCGGTCGAGGGCGGCGAGGGGGGCGTCCGGGGTGGTCATGGGCGTGGTTCCTTCGGCAGGCCGAGCACCTGTTCGCCGATGATGTTGCGCTGGATCTCGCTCGATCCGCCGTAGATCGTCTCCGCGAGGGAGAGCAGGAAGGAGCGCTGGCGCGGGTCCAGGCCGTAGTCCGCGCCGACGATCTGGCCGGCAGGACCGGCCAACTCCATGGCCAGGTGGCCGAGTTCCTGGTGACGGGTGGAGGCGTAGAGCTTGGCGGTGGTGGCCTGGGCGCCCGGGGTGCGGCCCGCGACGAGTTCGGCGACGGTGCGCAGGTTGGTGGTGCGCATGATGCGGACCGAGATCCAGGCGTCCACGATGCGGCGGCGCAGCATGGGGTCGTCCAGTGCGCCCCGCTCCCGGGCCAGGTCGATCAGCGCCTCGGCCTCCCGTTCGAAGGTGAGCTGCTGGGGCAGCAGGGTGGCGCCGCGCTCGATGCCGAGCGTGGCCATGGCGGTGCGCCAGCCCCGGCCGACCTCGCCGACGACCATGTCCGCGCCGGTGCGCGCGCCGGACAGAAACACCTCGGCGAACTCCTCCTGGCCGGCCAGGTTGCGGATGGGGCGGATCTCCACGCCCGGCTGGTCGGCCGGGACGAGCAGCATGGTCAGGCCCTTGTGGCGACGGGAGTCCGGGTCGGTGCGGGTGAGGACATAGAGCCAGTCGGCGTGCACGCCGAAGGACGTCCACACTTTCTGCCCGTCGACCACCCATTCCTCGCCGTCGCGCTCGGCCCGGGTGCGCACGGACGCCAGGTCGGAACCCGCGCCGGGTTCGCTGAAGCCCTGGCCCCACAGTTCCTCCACGGCCAGGATCGGTGGCAGGAAGCGCTTCTTCTGGTCCTCGGTGCCGGCCTGGAGGAGCATCGGGCCGAGCAGGTCGAGGGCGTTTCCGGTGGCCCGGTAGGGGGCGTCGGCGCGCGCGTACTCGTACTCGAAGACGATCTCCTCAAGGAGGCCGAGCCCCCGGCCGCCGAATTCCCGCGGCCAGCCGACGCCCAGCCAGTTGCCGGCGGAGAGCTCGCGGTCCCAGGCGAGCCGGACCTCCCAGGCCGCGCCGTCCACGGGGCCGCCCACGCCCCGGTGTGCGGCGAACTCCCCCACGAGGTGGTCCGCCAGCCAGTCCCGCAGTTCGTCGCGGAAGTCGCGTACGGCGGGCCCGAAGTCCATCTCCATGCCAGCTCCTTTGCCGGTGGTCGGATGCCAGTGATCAGGTGCCGACCATCAGGTGCCGGTGATCGGCGGCCGGTGATCGGATGCCTGTGATCGGGGGCCAGTGATCGGGGGCCAGTGATCGAATGCCTGTGGTCAGGGGCCGGTGCTCAGATGCCGAGGCGGGTGGCGAGCAGTTCCCGGTGGTAGGAGGGCGGGCCGAGCAGCGTCTCGGAGCTCTTCGCCCGCTTGAAGTAGAGGTGGGCGGGGTGTTCCCAGGTGAAGCCGATGCCGCCGTGGATCTGGATCGCGTCGCCGGCGACGCGGGTGAACGCCTCCGAGCAGAAGGTCTGGGCAAGGGCCGCCGAGACGGCGGTCCCGGTCTCGTCCGCGGCGTCCAGCGCCCACAGTCCGGCGTAGCAGGCCGAGCGGGCCGCTTCGATCTCCACGAGCATGTCGGCGCACTTGTGCTTGATCCCCTGGAAGGTTCCGATGGGCCGCCCGTACTGCTCGCGGATCCTCGCGTAGGACACGGCCGAGTCCAGCGCGGCGGCGGCTCCCCCGACCTGTTCGGCGGCCAGCAGTACGGAGGCGGTGGCGAGGGTGCGCTCCAGGACCGGCCACGCGGTGCCCTCGGCGCCGAGCAGCCGGGCGGGGGTGCCGGCGAACTCCAGGCGGGCCTGTTTGCGGGTCTCGTCGAGGGTGGCAAGGGGGGTGCGGGTCAGGCCGGGCGCGCCCGCGTCGACGGCGAAGAGGCTGATGCCGCCGGGGGTGCGGGCGGCGACCAGCAGCAGGTCGGCGACGTGGCCGTCGGGGACGTAGGTCTTTGTCCCGGTCAGCCGCCAGCCGGTGGCGGTCTCGCGGGCGGTGAGGCGGATGCCGGGAGCGTCCCAGCGGCCGGTGTCCTCGGTGAGCGCCAGGGTGGCCACGGTGTCGCCGCCGGCGATGCCGGGCAGCAGGTCGCGCCGGGCCCGTTCGTCGGGGCAGCGCAGGAGTGCCTCGGCGGCGAGGGCGACGGTGGCGTACAGGGGTGCGCAGAGCAGCGCGCGGCCCGCTTCCTCGAAGACGACGCCGAGTTCGACGTAGCCGAAGCCGGAGCCGCGGTACTCCTCGGGGACGGCGAGGCCCTGCACGCCGATTTCGCCGGCCAGCCGTCGCCAGACGGCCCGGTCGTGGCCGCGCGGGTCGGCGGCCAGCCGCCGCACGGCCGCCTCGTCGGAGTGCCTGGCCAGGAACGAGCGCACGACCGTGCGCAGTTCGTTCTGTTCATCACTGAAGGTGAGATCCATGCTTGTCCCGCACCTCTCGATACAGTTAGATAATTATAGTATCCGCACTGATTACACCAGGAGGGTGACGTGACCGATCCCTACGCGCCGTTCACGGCTCTGACCTTCGAGCGGCCCGCGCCCGGCGTGCTGCGCGTCGTGCTCGACGCTCCGCCCGTCAACGCCGTGGACCCGCGGATGCACGGTGAACTGGCCGACGTCTGGCGGGTGATCGACCGCGACGAGCAGACCCGCGCGGTGCTGGTCCAGGGGGCGGGCCGGGCCTTCTCGGCCGGCGGGACCTTCGACTCCATCGAGGCGATGACCGAGGACTACACGGTGCGGGCCCGGGTGATGCGCGAGGCCCGGGACATGGTGTACGGGGTGGTCAACTGCTCCAAGCCGGTGGTTTCCGCGATCCACGGTCCGGCCGTCGGCGCGGGTCTGGTCGTCGGCATGCTGGCGGACGTCTCCATCGCCGCCCGCACCGCGAAGATCGTCGACGGGCACACCCGCCTCGGGGTCGCGGCCGGGGACCACGCCGCGATCTGCTGGCCCCTGCTGTGCGGGATGGCCAAGGCCAAGTACTACCTGCTGACCTGCGAGACGCTCACCGGCGAGGAGGCCGAGCGGATCGGGCTGGTCTCGAAGTGCGTGGCCGACGAGGACGTGCACGCCGAGGGCCTGCGGGTGGCGACCGCCCTCGCCGCGGGTCCGGCCGGTGCCATCAGCTGGACCAAGCGCTCCCTCAACCACTGGTACCGCACGGCTCAGCCGATCTTCGAGGCGTCCCTGGGCCTGGAGTTCTTCGGGTTCGGCGGGCACGAGGTGGTCGAGGGTCTGGCCGCCCACCGCGAGAAGCGCGCCCCGGACTTCGAGGGCGTGGCCGCCAAGCACCCGCTCGATCTGTGACCCCGCCCGCCGCCGCGGATCACGTATCGCGGATCACGTATCGCGTCTGGAGAGGAATCCCGGTATGACACCGCAACGCGCTGAAGTCGGCCCGCTGGTCAAGGGGCTGACGTACGAGGAGATGCCCGTGGGGCAGGTCTTCCGGACCGCCCGGCGTACCGTCACCGAGACCGACCTGGTCAACTTCGTCACCTGGGGCGGCTTCACCGAGCCGCTGTTCTGGGACGCCTCGCACGCCGCGGCGGGAGGATACACCGGGCGGCTCGTCCCCGGGGCCCTCACGTACTGCCTCGCCGAGGGACTGGTGCTGCAGACGAACGTGCTGCACGGCACGGGGCTGGCGTTCCTGCACATGGAGCTGGACGTGCTGGGCCCGGTGTACGTCGGCGACACGCTGTACGCCGTCGTGGAGACCACCGCGTGCCGACCGTCCGTGAAGCCCGGCCGGGGCGTGGTGACCAGCCGCGTCACCGTCCGCAACCAGCGCGACGAGGACGTGCTCGTCTACACGCCGGTGCGGCTGATCCGGGGCAAGGACTACGAGGCCTACGGGGCTCAGAGCGGCTGAGGCCGGGAGGGGGCCGGCACCAGGGTCAGTCCGGGTGTCCGGCCGGTTTCCGGGACCTGGTGCGCGCCGCCGCCTCCGAAGGCTTCGCCGTGCACCCAGTCGGACGGCATCTCGGGGCACGGCGGCCGTTCGTGGTCCGGGACCGCCATCGCGTACAGCCGGGTGTAGCGGAACTTGGCCTCCACGTTGTCCAGCACCGACCAGTACTCGTAGCCGCACACGTCCACGCCCTGGGCGACGACTCCGGCGAGCCAGGTCAGCCGGGCGCGGAGCAGGGCGCGGCGACGGGCGTCGTCGGCGTGGCCGGTCTCGTCGACCAGGTCGAGGTCGCCCATGCCGTTGTCGACCACCGCCAGCGGGGGCAGCAGGTCGCCGTAGAGGTCGTGGAGTCCGGCGACGGCGTCGGCGAGCCCCTCGGGGAGGATGGGCCAGCCGTATGCGGTCGTCTCGACGTCGTCGAAGGGGATGACCGCGAAACCGAGGCCCATCAGCAGGCTGTTCACCTCGTTGAGGGGGCCCAGGCACTTTCCGGCGGGCAGGGCGCGGGGCAGGTTCTCCGGAGCGGTGACGCGGAAGGGCGTGTGCCAGGACAGGCCCAGGATGTCCTGGGTGGTGGCGATGGTCTCCAGGTCGCCGGGGTGGACGCAGCCGGTGGCCTCGACGGGGGCGATGTCGTCCTCGGTCACCATGTGCTCGGCGAGGAGCAGCGGGTCGAGGAAGAGGCGGTTGGCCCAGTTCTCCAGCCGGGCCAGGGCGATCCGGTCGAAGGGGTCGTCGGTGGCCGCGTAGCCGCCGGCGAGGGTGACCGTCGTACCGATCCGGCCGTGCGCGCCGGCCGCGCGGAGCGCCTGCGTGGCCAGTCCGTTGCCGAGCAGAAGGTGGTGGACGGAGCGCAGGCCCGCCCGGCCGATGGCGCGGTTCGGCGGGTACAGCCCGGCCACGTGGTCGGCGAGCGTGGGACTCGCCAGGTCGGTGGAGGTGATCCAGCCGTCCACCCGGTCGCCGAAGCGGCGCCCCATCTCGGCGGCGTAGGCGGCGAAGTGCTGGGCGGTGTCCCTGGCGAGCCAGCCGCCGGCCTCCTCCAGCCAGGGCGGCAGTGTCAGGTGCAGCAGGGTGAGACGGGGCCGCAGGCCGCGCGCGAGCAGGCTGTCGAGGGCCCGGTCGCAGCGGTCCAGGGCGTCCCGGTCCCAGGTGCCGGGGCCGTCGGGCTGGAGCAGCGGCCAGCCGGCGACCAGTCGGTGGGTGCCCGGGGCAGAGCCGACCAGCTGGTGGATGTCGTCGGTCCACCGACCGAAGTGCCCGACCCGTTCCGGCTCGGGCGGGGGCGGGGCCGCGAGGATGTCTGCGGTGGCGACGCCCCAGTCGACACCGCGCAAGGACTCGTGCAGCAGACCACCGCTCATCGTGACCGTCCAAGCGATGAATGGTTTAACGCATTCAGCTGAATGCTCGCCGTCCGGACGCTAACACCTCGCGCGGGGCACGACAATGTTTCGGCCGGATTTCGTCTTGCCGTGAGGGGGGCGGCGGCCTGCCCGGGACCGGGCACCGTGACCGCGTGGCCCTCCTGCGCGCTCACGCACGTTCCGCGTACGCGCGACCCGGCTGCCGTCCTACTCTCCGAGCGGGCGGAACTCGTCGTCCCGCCACCACGGATAGACGGGCGGCAGGTCCGCGCTCACCCGGCCCGGGAAGTCCGGCGGGCGCTTGGCGAGGAACGACTCCACGCCCTCGCTCGGGTCGGGGCCGCCGCCGATCTGGCTCATGATCCGCGAGTCGAGCCGGTGGGCGGTCATCGGATGCGGCTCGCCGAGCATCCGCCACATCATCTGCCGGGACAGCGCGACCGAGACCGGCGCGGTGTTCTCGGCGATCTCCCGCGCCAGCGCGTATGCCGCGGGCAGCAGTTCCCCGGGCGGGTGCACGGAGCGGACCAGCCCGGCGGCCAGCGCCTCGTCGGGGCCGAAGAGCCGCCCGGTGGCCACCCACTCCATGGCCCGCTGCATGCCGACCGCACGCGGCAGGAACCAGCTCGCGGCGGATTCCGGCACGATGCCACGCCGGGCGAAGACGAAGCCGAACTTCGCGGTGGTCGAGGCCAGCCGGATGTCCATGGGCAGCGTCATGCTGGCCCCGACCCCCGCCGCCGGTCCGTTGACCGCCGCGATCACCGGCTTGGTGCTGGCGAAGATCCGCAGCGCCACCCGGCCGCCGCTGTCCCGGTGCCAGGCGCCTGCCTTGCGGTGGTCGAAGGAGGAGCCTCCGGTACTGACGTCGGCGCCCGCGCAGAACCCCCGGCCGGCGCCGGTCACGACGACCACACGGACGTCGTCGTCGGCGTCGGCCGCGTCGAGGACGTCGAGCAGGTCCTGCATCATCCGCGGATTGAAGGCATTGAGCTTCTCGGGCCGGTCGAGGGTGACGGTGAGGATCCGGTCCGCCACCTCGGCCCGTACGGTCTCGTACCGCTGCTGCGCCATGCGCGTCCTCCGTCACCGTCGACCGGTTCTCATTAAGCTTAATTAGTTATAGCATTCAGCTCTACTTACTCGTTAGTGATCTGCGGCGGTGGAGATGACGGAGCTGACCGATCTGCTGGTGACGGCCGTCGGGCCGGTCCGGCTGGTGGAGCTGAACCGGCCCGAGCAGCTGAACGCCATGAGCGAGGAGCTGCACACCGGGCTCGCCGGTCTGTGGGACGACCTGGCGGCCGACCCGGAGGCGCGGGCCGTCGTGCTCACCGGGCGCGGGCGGGCGTTCAGCGCCGGGGGCGACTTCGGGATCATGACCCGGGTCCAGCGCGACACCGCCTTCCGCGAGCGGCAGGTCGAGGAGGCCCGCCGGATCATCACCGGCATGATCCGCTGCCCACTGCCGGTGATCGCGGCGGTCAACGGACCGGCTGTGGGCCTCGGTTGCAGCCTGGCCCTGCTGAGCGACCTGGTGCTGGTCGCCGACGACGCCTATCTCGCCGACCCGCACGTCCAGGTGGGGCTGGTGGCGGGCGACGGCGGTGCGTTCGTGCTGCCATCGCTGGTCGGCGCGGTCCGGGCGAAGGAGTTGCTGTTCCTCGGCGAGCGGGTGAGCGCCGAGGACGCGGTCCGCCTCGGCATCGCCAACCGTGCCGTGCCGAAGGACAAGCTCCGGGACGAGGCCATGGACCTGGCCGGGCGGCTGGCCGCGCTGCCCGCGCAGGCGCTGCGGGAGACCAAGCGGGCGGTGAACCGGCATCTGGAGCAGGCGCTGGGCACCGTGATGGAGCCTGCCCTGCTCGCGGAGCGGGACTCCATGCACGCGCCGGACCACATCGCCGCCGTCGAGCGGATCACCGCCGCGCGCGGCCGTCGCTGAACCGGAGAGGAGGGCACGGCCATGGACTTCGCGTTCAGCGCGGAGCAGGAGGAACTGCGCCGCACCGTACGGGCGTTCCTCGCGGACACCTCGCCAGAGTCCGAGGTACGACGCCTGATGGAGACGCCCGAAGGCTTCGACCGGGACCTGTGGCGCCGGATGGGCGGCGAACTCGGGCTGCAGGGGCTGGCCGTTCCCGAGGAGTACGGCGGCGCCGGCTGCGGTCCCGTCGAAGTGGGCGCCGTGCTGGAGGAGATGGGCCGCGCCCTGCTGTGCGCGCCGTACCTGTCCTCAACGGTGCTGGCCACCACCACGCTGCTGCGCTCGGCCGACGAGGACGCCCGCAAGCGGCTGCTGCCGGGCCTGGCCTCGGGCGAACTGGTCGCGACGCTGGCCCTCACCGAGGACTCCGCCCGCTGGGACGCGGCCGGAAACGCGCTCACCGCCCGTAAGAGCGACGGGAGTTGGCGGCTGACCGGGCACAAGACGTTCGTGCTCGACGGCGCCGCGGCCGACATCGTGCTCACCGTCGCTCGAACCGCCGACGACGACATCGGGGTGTTCGTGGTAGACGGCGACACGCCCGGGCTCACCCGGGAAGCCCTGCCCACGACGGACCCGACCCGCCGTCAGGCACGCCTGGACTACCACGAGGTACCGGCCGAGCGGCTGCGCACCCACGGCGACGGCTGGGACCTGGTGGCGGAGGTGCTCGACCGGGCCGCGGTGGCACTGGCCGCCGAGCAGGTCGGGGTGGCCTCCCGCGCGCTCGACATGGCGGTGGAGTACGCCAAGGTGCGGCACCAGTTCGGGCGGCCGATCGGCTCGTTCCAGGCCGTGAAGCACCTGCTGGCCGACGTGCTCATGGAGGTGGAGTCGGCGCGTGCCGCCGCGCACTTCGCGCTGCTCGCGGCCGAGCAGGACGACCCGCGGCTCCCGGCCGTGGCGAGCCTCGCGAAGGCCTTCTGCTCGGACGCCTGTCTGCAGGCGACGGGCCAGAACATCCAGGTGCACGGCGGCATCGGCTTCACCTGGGAACACCCCGCCCACCTGTATCTCAAGCGGGCGAAGACATCACAGCTGCTGTTCGGCGACCCCGCGTACCACCGCGAACTGCTGGCACAGCGCATCGGCATGGACGCGGTCGAAGGAGCGGTATGAAGGTCGACGGCAAGCTCAACGTGTGGAGCACCGCAGAGGTGGTCGAGGAGGCCCGGCATCACGAGAAGAGCGGCTACGACGGGCTGTGGGCGTCCGAGTCCAAGCACGACCCGTTCCTGCCGCTGCTGCTGGCCGCCGAGCACACCGACCGTCTGGAGGTCGGCACGGCCATCGCGGTGGCCTTCGCCCGCTCCCCCATGCAACTCGCCTACACAGCGCACGACGTGCAGAGCTACTCCGGCGGCCGTTTCGTCCTCGGTCTGGGCAGCCAGATCAAACCGCACATCGAGCGGCGCTTCGGCATGCCGTGGAGCCGGCCCGCGGCCCGGATGCGGGAGTACGTGAGCGCGTTGCGCGCCGTCTGGGCGGCCTGGAACGAGGGCGAACGGCTCGACTTCCGGGGTGACTTCTACACGCACACGCTGATGTCCCCGTTCTTCTCTCCCCCGCCCGCCGTCGGTGGTGCGCCGAAGGTGTTCGTGGCAGCCGTCGGCGAGGCGATGACCCGGGTGGCGGGCGAGGTGGCGGACGGGCTGCTCGCGCACGGGTTCACCACCGAGCGCTATCTGCGCGAGGTCACGCTCCCGACCGTGGCGGCGGGGCTCGCGAAGTCGGGCCGTACCCGCGCCGACTTCACCGTCTCCCACCTGCTGCTGACCGCCACCGGCCGGTCGGAGGAGGAGATGGCCCGCGCGGTGGCGGGCACCCGGCAGCAGATCGCCTTCTACGGCAGCACCCCCGCCTACCGCGGGGTCCTCGAACTGCACGGCTGGGGCGGACTCGGCGACGAGCTGCACGCGTTGTCGACGTCCCGGCGCGAGGACAAGTGGGAGGCGATGACCGCCCTCGTCGACGACGAGGTCCTGAACACCTTCGCGGTGGTGACGGAGCCGGACCGGGTGGCGGGTGAGATCCGCAGGCGGTACGGGGCCCTGGTCGACCGGGTGTCCTTCTACACCGCTTACGAGATCGACGCCGAGGTGTGGGAGCCGATCGTGCGGGAGCTGCGCATCCCTTGACGGGGGCGCGCGTTGACGGCGGCGCGCGTCATCCGCCGGAACGGGTCAGCCGAGCAGGTCCAGGACCGTCGTCATGGACCTGCTCTGCAGCAGGTAGTCCTCGGCCTCCTGGAGGTGGACCCGCCACAGTTCCTCCGCGGCCTCGGACCGGTGGGCGGCCACCAGGTCGACGAGTGCGACATGGGCACGGAAGCCGCGGCGGTTGGCGCGGATGTTCTCCGGACTGCCGGCGTCGAGGTCGACGTGGGACCAGTTGGCCTGGTCGATGATGTGCCGGACCATGCCGTTGAGGACGCCGAGCGTCTGGTTGCCGGCGAGTTCGACGACCAGGGCGTGGAACTCCGTGTGGGCGCGGATGAAGGCCGAGGGATCGTCCATGAGCCCCTCGGCCTCGGCGACGGCCGCCCGCAGCCGTGCCAGGTCCTCGTCCGTGCGCCGCTCGGCGAGCAGGCCGGCACACGGTGCCTCGATCACCGTACGGGCGTCGTAGACGTCCTTGAGGGTCGTGCCCCGGTATTCGAGGACCACCCCGGCGTACCGGGCCGCCACCGTGCCCTCCGGGATCTGGACCCGTGCCCCGCCCCGGGCGCCCCGGCGTACGTTGATCAGGGACTCCGACTCCAGCACCCGGAAGGCCTCGCGCAGCGTCGGCCGGGAGACGGCGAACTGCTCCATGAGGGCGGTCTCGGACGGCAGCGACTCGCCTTCGGTCAGCTCACCGCGGACGATCATCCGGCGCAGCCGGGCGGCCACCAGTTCGGCCATCTTGGGCACCCGTACCGGTGTGTGCGCCACTCTGCCCACCTCCACCTCAGTGAGTGTGCTCCGGCACGAAGTACGGCAGGGTGATGTCGTCCGTGAGCGGCCGGAGGTCCACGCGTACGCGCATGCCGATGGCGACGGTGTCCGGGGCGTCGGCGTCGACGTGGGACAGCAGGGTGCCGCCCTCGTCCAGGTCGATCACGGCGAGCGCGAAGGGGGTGTCGAAGCCGGGGCCGGGTGCGCGGTGCACCACGGTCACGGAGTAGACCGTGCCCCGGCCGGCGCTCGGCGCGTACCGCCAGTCCCGGGACAGGCAGCCGGGGCAGGCCGGTTCGGGGGTGAAGAAGCGCAGGCCGCAGGACGGGCAGTGCGGGATCACCAGTTCGCCGCGCCGGGCGGCGGCCCAGAAGGGCTCGGACAGGGCGGTGGGCACGGGCACCGGGCGGCCGGTCATCGCAGCCTCCCCAGGACGCTCATCTCGTAGTGCTGGGCCCCCGAACCGGCGTTGCCGACGACGGCGACCTCTGCGCCGTCGATCTGGTGCACGGCAGTGCCGCGCAACTGCCGGACGGCCTCGACGACTTTGAGGGTCATCTGCTGGGTTCCGTTCCACGCGTAGGCGAGGCACCCGCCGTCCGGGTTGACCGGGTGCTTGCCGCCGAGGGCGATCGCACCGGAGGCGGCCAGCGGGCCGCCCTCGCCCTCGGCGCAGAGGCCGAGGATCTCCAACTGGCGGATGATTTCGAAGGAGTTGGGGTCGTAGAGGGAGAAGACGTCGACGTCGTGCGGCCCTGTGCCGGCCATCCCGTAGGCGCGGGCGGCGGCGTCCCGGCCGAGCTGTCCGGCCTCGCGGTGCAGCGCGGGGTTGGCGTAGGCGGCCTGGTGGTACTCCATTCCGCCGCCGAGGACGGCGACGGGTGGCTGCGGGAGGTCCCGGGCGCGTTCGGCGGTGGTGACCACGAGGGCGGCGCCGCCCTCGCCCACGATGCAGCAGTCCAGGAGGTGGAAGGGCGTGGCGACCATGCGGGAGGCGAGCACGTCGTCGGCGGTGTAGGGGCCGCGCCCGTACATCATCGCCTCCGGGTTGGTGGTGCCGTTGTTGCGGATGGTCGCGGCGACCTCGGCGAGCTGGCGGGAGGTGGTGCCGTACTCGTGCATGTGCCGGGCGGCCACCAGCGCGAACTGGGCGACGACATAGCTGCCCCAGACGTCCGCGAACTCCAGCGGTACCCCGGCGCCGACGGGGCCGGTGCCGCGCGAGACGAGTTTGCAGCCGCCGACCACGACGGTGTCGGCGTATCCGGCGCGGACGGCCGCCGCGGCTTTCAGGAGGCCGCGCGAGCCGGCGTTGTCGAGCATGGAGTCGCTGGTCCAGCGCAGGTCGCGGCCGAGGAGGCGGGCCCAGGAGCTGCCCTCGCCGGGTACGCCGCCGGGGCCGGGCCAGTCGACCTGGGCGCCGTCGACGTCGGCCGGGGTGAGCCCGGCGTCCGCGATGGCTCCGGTGACGGCTTCGAGGGCGAGGTCCATGGCGTCGCGGTGCGGCAGGGACAGCGCCTGTTCGGTGGCGTGGACGCCGACGACGACGGGCCACCGGTCGGTCGCGGTCACCGTCCCGCGCCGAGCTGCTCGCCGCCGGGGTAGCCGCCTCCGCCGAAGCGCCGGTCGAGGGCGTCGTAGTCCTTGGCGTAGTCCTTGGTGCGCGGCAGCGCGTCGACGAACTCCACCGTCTTGGGCTTCTTGTACGAGGCGATCCGTGCCCGGCAGTGCTCGATCAGGTCCTCGGCGGTGACCGGGTCCGCCTCCGGGTGGAGGACGACGACGGCCTTGACGTCTTGGGCCCAGCGTTCGTTGGGGACGCCGATGACGGCCGCCTCCCTGACCGCCGGGTGCGCCTCGACGCAGTTCTCCACCTCGGCCGGGAAGATGTTCTCGGCGGCGGACTTGAGCATCCGGGTCGTGGTGCCGAGGAAGCTGATCGTGCCGTCGGCCTCGCGGCGGCCCAGGTCGGTGGTGTGCCACCAACCGAAGCGGAACCGCTGTTCGTTGGTCTCGGGGCGGTTCCAGTAGCCGAGGTGGACGAGGTCGCCGCGGACGCAGATCTCGCCGACCTCGCACTCCTGGCCGGCCGAGTCGAGGATGCGGACGGCCGTGAAGGGGCCGGGGCGGCCCGCGTTGCCGAGGCCGCTGTCGCCGTACGCGCCGGTCACGGCGAAGCCGGTCACCTCGGTCTGCCCGTAGCCGCGGCCCTCGCCGCCGCCGTTGCGGGTGAAGCGGCTGGTGTCGGTGGGCACGGTGCCCTGCCACAGCGGGGCGGCGACGCTCGCCCGCAGCTGGGACAGGTCGTGGCCGGCCTCGCGGTTCAGCTCGACCAGCCGGGCGATGGTCGGGGGCATCAGGTAGGCGTGGGTGCACCGCTCCGCCGCCAGCAGCGGGAGCAGTTCCTCGGCGACGACGCGGCGCACGATGACGTTCTTGCCGCCGTGCACGAAGGCCGGGATGCCCCAGAACTGGTAGTTGCCGATGTGGAACATCGGTCCTGCGCCGAGGAAGGCGGCCTCCCGGCCGATGTCGCCCATCCAGGCGGCGCTCACGCCCATGGCCAGCAGGTTGCGGTGCGAGAGCATGGAGCCGGACTGGCGTCCGCTGATCGCCGCGGTGTAGATGACCAGGAGCGCGGAGTCGGGGTCGATGTCGGCGGCCGGGTCCTCGGGCGCGCCGGAGGCGAGGAACGACTCGTAGGCGCCGGGTCCTTCGGCGTCGTGCCGCAGCCACAACGCCCGCTGACCGTCGCCGAGTTCGGCCCGTGCCTTGGCGACCGTGTCGCCGATCTCCGCGTCCTGCCAGACGATGACCCGGGGGTCGAAGTCCTCGATGGCGAAGGCCATTTCCGGGGCGGCCCAGCGCCAGTAGCCGGGGCAGACCATGGCGCCGGTCTTGGCGGCGGCGCCGAGCAGCTCCCAGATGCGGAAGGAGTTCTGCCCCAGCCACAGGATCCGGTCGCCGGGTCCGACGCCGGCCTCCGTCAGGGCGTGGGCGAGGCGGTTGGTGCGCTCATCCAGTTGCGGCCAGGTGAGCCGGACTTCGCCGTCGACCAGGGCGACCTGGTCCGGGTAGGACCGTCGGTGCTCGCGGATGAGGTCGCCGAACGTCAGGCGGCGGGCGGAATCCATCTGAAATCGCTCCTGTGAGGTCTCGTCAGACGCGGGCTGTCCCGACGCCCTTGACGTGGATGAACTCGTCGAGTCCGGCCTTGCCGCCCTCGCGTCCGAACCCGCTGATCCCGACCCCGCCGAACGGTGTGGCGGGTGAAGTGATCGGGTTGGGGCCGGGGTTGACGTAGACCGTGCCGGCCTTCAGGCGCGGCACCAGCCGGTTGACCCGCGCGATGTCGCGGGACTGGAGGTAGGCGGACAGGCCGTACTCGGTGTCGTTGGCGAGGGCGACGGCCTCGTCCTCGGTGTCGAAGGGGGTGATGGCCAGGACCGGGCCGAAGACCTCCCGCTGGGCGAGGTCGCTGCGGTTGTCGACGTCGGCGAAGACGGTCGGGGTGACGAAGTAGCCGTCGGAGTCGATGGGTTCGCCGCCGTACACGAGCCTCCCCGCACCTGCTTCGGCCGCCCTGTCGATCACCTGCTGTACGCGGTCGCGGGCGTTCGCGTCGATGAGCGGGCCGATGTACGTCGTCGGGTCGAGCGGGTCGCCGACGGGCAGGTGGGCGACCACCCCGGTGACGCGGGCGACGACCTCGTCGTAGACGGGCCGCTCGACCAGCAGCCGGGTGGGCAGTGCGCAGCCCTGGCCGGTGTTGCTCATGGCGAAGGCCGCGCAGTAGGGCACGACGGTGTCCAGGTCGGTGTCGGCGAAGAGCAGGTTGGCGGACTTGCCGCCCAGCTCGAACACCACCGGTTTGAGGCTCAGGGCCGCGTCCGCCATGATGCGGCGGGCGGTGGCGGGGCCGCCGGTGAAGGAGATCTTGTCGACGCCGGGGTGCCGGACCAGGGCCGCGCCCGCGTCGCCGAGCCCGGTGACGACGTTGATCACCCCGTCGGGGATGCCCGCCTCGCGGGCCAGGTCGGCGAAGAGCAGCGCGGAGAAGGGTGTGGACTCGGCGGGTTTGATCACCACGGTGTTCCCGGCGGCTAGCGACGGGGGCACCTTCATCGCCAGCGACAGCGCGGGCGAGTTCCAGGTGATGATGTGGCCGATGACGCCGTAGGGCTCGGCGAGGGTGTACTCGACGTTCTCGTGCGGGCTGTAGGCCGCGCCGACGATGCCCTCGATCTTGTCGGCCCAGCCGGCGTAGTACTCGGTCCACTCGGCGACGTGCGGTCCGACGTTCTCCGCCCAGCCGCCGACGCAGACGCCGTTCTCCAGCGGGCAGATCGCGGCGAAGTCGGGGATCCGGTCGCGGATCAGACCGGCGAAGCGGGTGAGGAGGAGGCGGCGTTCCGCGGGGCGCATGGTGCCCCACACCTCGAAGGCCTGGCGGGCGGCGGCGACCGCCCGGTCCACCTCGGCCGCGCCCGCGAGCGGGATGTGCGCCTGGACCAGGCCGGTCGCCGGGTTGCGGTGCTCGTGGACACCTCCGCCGGCGTCGGTCACGTCCTTGCCGCCGATGACCAGCCGCGGCTGCGGCAGGTCCCGCTCGGCCCTGTCCTGGTGCAGTTGTACGTCGACCGTGACCACGGGTGCCTCCTCGCGCGCCTCGACAATCGACCTCCACGCGACTAAATAGCTAACCTATTCAGCGAAGACAGTCAATAACGAGGACTCCCATCACAGGCCAAGCGAGCGGCCCACGATCTCCTGCATGATCTCCGAGGTGCCGCCGAACACCCGCTGGACCCGGCTGTCCCGCCAGATGCGGGCGATCTCGTACTCGTTGACGTAGCCGTAGCCGCCGAACAGCTGCATGCAGCGGTCGATGACCTCCCAGCAGGTCTCCGTGGTCCAGTACTTGGCCGCGGCGGCCTCGTCGGCGGTCAGCTCGCCGCGCACCAGCGCCATCGTGCAGCCGTCGACGTAGACCCGGGCGGCGGAGAGCCGGGCCCTGATGTCCGCGAGCGCGAACCGGTTGGCCTGGAACTGCCCGATCGGCCGGCCGAAGGCGGTGCGGTCCTTGGCGTACTCCAGCGTGACCTCGAAGGCACGCTCGGCCGAGGCCAGCGCGGAGACGGCGATGGCGAGCCGCTCGGTGGGAAGGTTGCCCATCATGTGGTAGAAACCGCGCCCCTCCTCCCCGATGAGATTCCCGGCCGGGACCCGGACCTCGTGGAAGAAGAGCTCGGCGGTGTCCTGGGCCTTCATGCCGACCTTGTCCAGCTTGCGGCCCCGCTCGAAGCCCTCCGCGCCGCGCTCGACGACGATCAGACTGATGCCCTTGTGGCCGGCGGCCGGATCGGTCTTGCAGGCGACGACGACCAGGTCGGCCAGGATGCCGTTGGTGATGAAGGTCTTGGAGCCGTCGATCACCCACTCGTCGCCGTCCCGGCGGGCGGTGGTGCGGATGCCCTTCAGGTCGGATCCGGCGGCCGGTTCCGAGAGCGCGAGCGCGCAGATCGTCTCGCCGCTGGTCACGCCGGGGAGCCAACGGGCCTTCTGCTCGGGGGTGGTCAGCCGCATCAGGTAGGGCGGGATGACGTCGTTCTGCAGCCCCAGGCCGATGCCGACCGAGCCGGTGGCCGCCATCTCCTCGGCCATGATGGCGTTGTAGCGGAAGTCCCGGATCCCCTGGCCGCCGTACTCCTCCGGGAACTCCCAGCCGATCAGTCCGGCCTTGCCCGCGGCGGTCCAGGCGGCCCGGCTCACCTGCCCGTCCCGCTCCCACTGCTCGCTGTACGGGACGCATTCCCGCAGGTAGTAGGAGCGGGCCGCGTCCCGGAACTGGTCGTGCTCCTCGGTGAAGATCTCTCGGCGCATCCTCGGCTCCCCATTCAGGCATCTCGCTTATTCAGCTGAAGTAGTTATACGATAGCGCTGATTCGGATCCAGGCCAGGGAGGGCGCGTGAGCGTACGGGAGAAGGTGGCGCTCGTGACCGGGGCGGGCCGCGGCATCGGCGAGGCGGTCGCCGACGCGCTGGCCGCGCACGGAGCCGCAGTCGCCGTCTGCGACGTGGACGCGGAGGCCGCCGCCGAGGTCGCCGCCACCCTCGCCGAACGGCACGGCGTCCGCACCACGGGAGTCGGCGCGGACATCTCCGACGGCGCGGCCGTGCGGACGGCCGTCGAGCGGGTGACCACCGCGCTCGGGCCGGTGGACGTGCTGGTCAACAACGCGGCCGTC
Organism: Streptomyces sp. NPDC048291; assembly: GCF_043201715.1. NCBI lineage: Bacteria > Bacillati > Actinomycetota > Actinomycetes > Kitasatosporales > Streptomycetaceae > Streptomyces > Streptomyces sp. NPDC048291. The sequence continues at coordinate 233,064 of NZ_JBICZC010000015.1, read as the reverse complement.
GACGTCGTCGGGCGCTTCGTCGACGGCGACGAGGAGACCTGGGACCGGATCATCGCCGTCAACCTGCGCGGCACGATCACGGTGACCCGAGCCGTCCTCGACCCGATGATCGAGCGCGGCGGCGGCCGGATCGTCCACATCGCCTCGGACGCCGGCCGGGTCGGCTCCTCCGGCGAGGTGGTGTACTCCGCCACGAAGGGCGGCGTGATCGCCTTCGGCAAGGCCCTCGCCCGCGAGGTCGCCCGGCACGGCATCACCGTCAACTGCGTCTGCCCCGGCCCCACCGACACCGCGCTGCTCGGCCAGGTCGCCGAGTACAGCCAGAGGATGTACGACGCCACCGTGCGGGCGATCCCGCTGCGCCGGGTCGCCCGCCCTGACGAGATCGCCGGTGTGGTGGCCTTCCTCGCGTCCGACGACGCCGCCTACATGACCGGGCAGACGCTCTCGGTCAGCGGCGGCCTGACGATGGTGTGAGGTGAGCGACGTGCTGCGCGTCGAAGTACGCGACCGGGTGGCCGTGTTCACCCTGGACCGGCCGGAGCGGCTCAACGCCGTCTGCACCGAGACCGTCGGGCTGCTGCGGGACGCACTGGCCCGGGTGCGCGAGGACGACGGCGTACGCGCCCTGGTGCTGACCGGCGCGGGCCGAGCCTTCTCGGCCGGTGCCGACCTGGGCGAGATCGAGTCGTTCACCACCCCCTGGCAGTTCCGGGCCTTCGTGGGGCGGCTGACGGAGACGTACGCGCTGCTGGAGGAGTTCCCCAAGCCGTCGGTGGCGGCGATCCACGGCTTCGCGTTCGGCGGCGGTCTGGAACTCGCGCTCGCCTGCGACCTGCGGGTGGCGGAGCGCGGGGCGCGTCTCGGGCTGCCGGAGATGAAGCTCGGCGTGCTGCCGGGCGCGGGCGGCACCCAGCGGCTGCCGCGACTGCTGCCGTCGGCGATCGCCAAACAGATGATCCTCACCGGCGAACCCATCGACGCCGAACGGGCCCACGCACTCGGCCTGCTCAACGAGCTGGCCGAGCCGGGCGGGGCGCTCAAGGCCGCCGAGGCGCTGGCGGCCCGGCTCGCCGCCGGAGCACCCCTCGCGCTCGCCGCGGGGAAGCGCCTGATCGACCACGGCCTCGGCATGGACCTGACGGCCGCCGTCGCCTTCGAGCAGGAGACCGTCTCGGTGCTGTTCGCCACCGAGGACCGCGCCGAGGGGCTACGGGCCTTCCGCGACCGGCGTCCCGGGGAGTTCCGCGGTGTCTGACCGACCAGGGAGGTGGGCCGTGCGGCCACTGGAGGGCTTTTCCGTCGTCGAGCTCGGCATGTGGGTGGCCGCTCCGGCCGCCGCCACCATGCTGGCGGACTGGGGCGCGGACGTGATCAAGGTGGAGGCACCGACCGGTGACCCCAACCGGTACACGCTGCGCCATGTAGGCCAGGACATCGACAGCGCGCCCCCGTTCGAGACGGACAACCGGGGCAAGCGCAGCGTGGTGCTCGACCTCAGGTCCGAGGACGGCAAGGCCGCCCTTGAGCAACTGCTCGCCCGCGCCGACGTGTTCGTCACCAATCTTCGCCCGGGCGCCCTGGAGCGGCTCGGCCTCGGCCCCGACGAGATCCGCGCGCGCCACCCCCGGCTCGTCGTCGGCACGCTGACGGGGTACGGCTGGACCGGCGCCGAGCGCGACCGGGCCGGGTACGACGTCTCCGCCTTCTGGGCCAGACCCGGCATCGCCGCCATGCTCAACCCGGCCGGCGAGCCTCCGCCGGGCATCCGCCCCGGTCTCGGCGACCGGACCGCCGCCGCCAACCTGGTGGCCGGTGTCCTGGCCGCGTTGCTGCGCCGGGCGCGCACCGGCGAGGGCGGCGTGGTGGACGTGTCGCTGCTGCGCTCCGGGGCGTACGCCAACGGCAACGACCTGGCGCTCCAGAACTTCTTCGGCAAGCGCGGCCGGACCCGGCCCCGCACCGAGCACGAGTCCCCGCTCTACAACTGCTACCGGACCGCCGACGACCGCTGGTTCTGGCTGGTGGGCCTGGAAGGCAACCGCCACTGGCCCGGGGTGGTCAAGGCGCTCGGCCGGGAGGACCTGGCCCAGGACGAGCGGTTCGCCACCGGCAGGGCCCGGCGCGGCCATGTACGTGAGCTGATCGCCGTCTTCGACGAGGAGTTCGCGAAGCGGTCGCTGGCGGAGTGGGCGGAGCGGTTCGACGCCGGGGAGGTGTGGTGGGCCCCCGTGCAGACCCTCGCCGAGGTGGCGGCCGATCCGCAGGCCGAAGCCGTGGGGGCGTTCGTGGAGCAGCCCGGCATGGGGGACGCGCCGCCGCTGCGGACCGTGGCCACGCCGGTCGCCTTCTGGGGCGTGGACGACAAGCCGCGCGCCGGCGCACCGGCGCTGGGCGAGCACACCGACGAAGTACTCGACGAGCTGGGCCGAACAGGGAGGTAGGGCGTGGGCATCCTGGACGACAAGGTCGCCATCGTGACCGGCGGGGGCCGGGGTCTTGGCCGGGCGCACTGTCTGGCGCTCGCCGAGGCCGGGGCCACCGTGGTGGTCAACGACCTCGGCTCCGGCATCCACGGCGAGCGGACCGGCGGCTCCCCCGCCGACGAGGTCGTCGCCGAGATCACCAAGCTCGGCGGCCGGGCCGTCGCCAACCATGCCTCGGTCGCCGACTGGGGGGCGACCGAGGCCATGGTGGCGGACACCGTCGCCGAGTTCGGGCGGCTGGACGTCGTCGTGAACAACGCCGGGATCGTGCGCGACCGCATGCTGTTCTCGATGAGCGAGGCCGAGTTCGACGCGGTCGTCGCGGTGCACCTGAAGGGCACGTTCGCGCTCACCCGGCACGCCTGCGCGCACTGGCGGGAGGCCGCCAAGCGGGGCGAACCGGTCACCGGCCGCGTCATCAACACCACGTCCGGCACGGGCCTGTTCGGCAACCAGGGCCAGTCCAACTACGGCGCCGCGAAGGCGGGCATCGCCGGGCTCACCATCCTCACCGCGCTGGAGATGCGCCGGTACGGCGTCACCGCGAACGCCATCTCGCCCATCGCGGCCACCCGGATGACGGAAGGCCTGGAGGTCGGCACCAACCTCCAGGCCACCGAGGGCTTCGACCCGCGCGACCCGGCCAACGCCTCCGGTGTCGTCGTCTACCTGGCCTCCGACGCCGCGTCCTGGCTGACCGGGCAGGTGCTGCGCATCGAGGGCAACCGGCTCAACCGGCTGGAGGGCTGGACGGTCTCCGGCGTGTACCCGAGCCGCTCAGGCGAGGCCCTCACTCCTGAGGAACTCATCGACGCCGTACCGAAGTTGTACGGCGCCGTGCCCGCCGGCCGGGCCACCGGAGTCGGCCAGTGAAGGCCCAGGACGCCGCCGCCCTGGCCCTGCGCGCGACCCTCGGCCCGATGCTCGTCGCCCACGGCTGGAACAAGGTCGCCGGGCCGGGCGGGCTGAAGGGGACGACGGGCTGGTTCGAGGCCCTCGGGCTGCGGCCCGCCGCCGTGCACGCCCGGATGGCGGCGGGCACGGAGCTGGCCGCGGGGGTGGGTATCACGCTGGGCGTGGCCAACCCGCTGCCCGCCGCGGCGGCCGTCGGCCTGATGACCGTGGCGGCCCGCACCGACCACCGCGGCAAGGGCTTCTTCGTCTTCAAGGGTGGCTGGGAGTACGTCGGCGTGGTGGGCGGCGCGGCCGTGGCACTGGCCGCTCTCGGCAACGGCCGGTACTCGGTGGACGGCCTGAGGGGACGTCAACGCCGCGGCTCCGGGTCCGCGTTGCTCGCCGCGGGGCTGGGCCTGGTGAGCGCGGCGGCACTGCTCGCGTCCTGCTACCGGCCCGACGAGAAGCCGCACGAAATGCCGGACGCGAGGCCGCACGAAATGCCGGACGACACAGACAAGTAGTGAGCGAGGGAGGCGACATGGACGCGGAGGACTTCACCGCGGTGCTGTCGGAGGTCCGGCGGTTCGTCCGGGATCGCGTCGTGCCGCTGGAGGCGGAGATCGACGAGAAGGACGAGATGCCGGCGGAGACAAGGGAGTCGGCGAAGAAGATGGGGCTCTTCGGCTTCGCCCTGCCGGAGGAGTACGGCGGTCTCGGGCTGTCGATGTACGAGGAGGCCCAGCTGATGTTCGAGTTGGGCTACACCACCCCGTCGCTGCGCTCGATGTTCGGCACCAACAACGGCATCGCCGGACACGTCCTGATGGTCGGCGGCACCGAGGAGCAGAAGGCCGAGTGGCTGCCGAAGATCGCCTCCGGCGAGGTGCTGGCCTCCTTCGCCCTCACCGAGCCGGACGCCGGATCGGACCCGTCGACACTGACCACCCGGGCGCACCTGGACGGTGACACGTGGGTGATCAACGGCGCCAAGCGGTACATCACCAACGCCCCGCTCGCCGACGTCTTCATGGTCTTCGCCCGCACCGACCCGCACGCTCCGCGCACCCGGGGCATCTCCACCTTCCTGGTCCCGGCCGGCACCCCGGGCCTGACGGTGGCGCCCCGGGACCACAAGATGGGCCAGTTCGGCGCCTGGACGGCCGACGTGTACTTCGACGACGTCCGGGTGCCGGCCGAGGCCCTCGTCGGCGGCGAGGCCGGACTGAACCGGGGCTTCAGCACGGCGATGGGCTGCATCGCGCACGGACGCGTGCACATCTCGGCCCTGTGTGTCGGCATGGCCGGGCGGCTGGTCGACGAGTCGGTGGAGTACGCCCGTACCCGCAGACAGTCCGGGAAGCCGATCGGCTCCTTCCAGCTCGTCCAGGGGCTGATCGCCGACTCGATGACCGACTACTTCGCCGGTCGCGCCACCGTGCTGGAGGCCGCCCGCGGCTTCGACGCCGGCACGGACACCAAGATCGGCCCGTCCTGCACGAAGTACTTCGCCAGCGAGATGGTGTGGCGGGTCGCCGACCGCGCGGTGCAGATCCACGGCGGCGCGGGCTACATGCGCGGGGTCGCCGTCGAGCGCTTCTACCGGGACGCCCGGCTCTTCCGGATCTACGAGGGCACCAGCCAGATCCAGCAGGTGATCATCGCGCGGGCACTGCTGGGCGACGCGACGCGCGGCTGACGCGACACGAGGTCGACGCGACACGAGGTTGAATCGAACACCAACTCGCCTGTTTTTCAAGGAGTTTGCGATAACCTCCGGGGCACCGACATTCGTCGCGCACGCCTCATCCGTCACGCGGAAATCCGGAACTGAACCTTCCCATGTCTGCTCCACATCTCGACCGGTCGCACGCGCGCGCCTACGCCGCCCTCGGCCTGGAAGCACCGCCCCCGGTCCCGCTCCGCACGGGCGATCCCGTCCGGGTGGGGCCCTACGCCCTCGTGTCGGTCCTCGGCAGCGGCGGGATGGGCCGGGTCTACCTGGGCCGCGACACGCAGGGCGGGCCGGGCCCGGCCGCCGTCAAGGTGATCCGCCCCGAGTACGCGGAGGACCCGAAGTTCCGCAGGCGCTTCGAGCGGGAGGTCGGCGCGCTGGGCCGGGTCCGGGGAGCGCACACCGTACGGCTGATGGGGAGCGGGCACGAGGAGAACCTGCTGTGGGTGGCCACCGAGTACATACCGGGGCCCACCCTGGAGGAGGCCGTCGACGGGCGCGGGCCGCTCGACGCGGCCGCGGGCTGGCGGCTCATGGCGGACCTGGGCCGGGCGGTCGAAGCCATCTGGCGGGCGGGGATCGTGCACCGCGACCTCAAGCCGTCCAACGTGATCCTCGCCGCGGACGGCGCCCGGGTCATCGACTTCGGCATCGCCCTCGCCGCCGACGCCACCTCCATCACCACGACCGGACAGCACGTGGGCACGGTCGCCTTCATGTCCCCGGAGCAGGTGCGGGGCCGCGAGGTGACCGCCGCGTCCGACGTCTTCGCGCTGGCGTCCACGCTGACGTACGCGCTCACCGGTGAGGCGCCGTTCGGCGAGGGCACCGGCGTCGACGTGCTGCACCGGGTGGCCTTCGACCCGCCGCGCGAGGAGCTGCTCGCCAAGGTGGCGGACCTCGATCCGGAACTCGCCGCGTACCTGCGGCAGTGCCTGTACAAGGACCCCGAGTCCCGTCCGGCACCGGACGCGGTGTTCCGGACGGCGATCGGGCACCAGTTGGCGGCGCCCCCGGACGACGGCGGGCGGGGAGCTGCCGTGCCCGCTCCGTCCGGCCTGCCGGGCGCACCCACCAGGCGGCCCGCCGCCTTCGCCCGGCCGTCCGGGCCCGACGCGTCCGGTTCCCCGGCCGTGGCGGCTGCGGGGGAACCCGTCACCGCCCCGTCCGGCACCGGACTCCCCCGCAGCCGCCGGAGCCGTGACATCGTGCTGGCCGCCGCCGTGGCCGCGCTGGTCACCGGAGGCCTCACCATGGCGCTGCTCGACCGGGGCAGCGACTCCCCGGCGTCCGCCGCGCCGCCATCGCCGTCCGTGACGACGTTGTCGGCCAGTCCGCGCGCCGACTCCGGCCTCGAACCGAGTACGGTCTCCGCCACGCCCCGGGCCACGGCGTCCCGCTCCGCCGCCGTATCCGCAACCACCGCCGCCCCGGACTCCGCCGCGGCCGGGACGCACGACCCCAGGACTCTCGACATCCGCTCCGCCGCCTGCCGGACACCTCTAGCCCCAGGAGCGCACGGGGACTGCGTCGCCGCCCTCCAGTACCTCCTCGGCGGATACGGCTACCTGGTGCCGGTCGACGGCGACTTCGAGGCCCGTACCCTCGCCGCCCTGAAGGTCTTCCAGACGTCGGCCGGCCTCACGGCCGACGGCAGGGTCGGCTCGGAGACCGAGGAGATGCTGTACAGCAGGCCGCGCGGCGCCGTGCGCAGCGGCACGCTGACGGTGACCGAGACCGTCAACGGCGTCGCGACCGCGCGCTGCCTGGACGCCGACACCGGTACGGCGACCCTGAAGCAGCAGACCGTACAGATCTGGGAGTGCACCGGCGCGCCCCACCAGAAGTGGGCGCTGTACCCGCTGCCGGGCCGGGACGCGCAGTACGTCGCCGTCAACCGGAGCACACACCGCTGCCTGGAGGCGGATGCCGCCGGTGTCGGCCAGAACGGCCACGGCATCCACGCCACCGCCTGCGACGGGCTCGCCGTTCAGCGGTGGAGCCTGGGCAGCTCCGGGGTCCCCGGCGCCCAGGCCCTGGTGAGTGTGCCGGACGGCTTCTGTCTGGACGCGGAGGCCGACACCTCGGGCCAGGACGGCCAGCGCGTCCAGGCCTGGAGCTGCGCCGGCAACGGCAACCAGGCCTGGCACTGGGGCTGACGGCCTGCCGGTTCAGATCCCCAGCCGGTCAAGGAGCCGCTCGTGGTACACCGCCGGTCCCCCGAAGAGCAGTTGCGAGGACTTGGCCCGCCGGAAGTACAGGTGGGCGGGGTGCTCCCAGGTGAAGCCGATGCCGCCGTGCACCTGGATGTTCTCCATGGCCACGCTCAGGTACGCCCGTGAGCAGCAGGCATGGGCGACGGCCGCGGCCACCGGGAAGTCCGCGGCGCCCTCGGCGGCCAGCAGCGCGGCCTCCCGTGCGGCCGCCTCCGCGAGTTCCACCTGGACGAGCATGTCGGCGCACTTGTGCTTGACCGCCTGGAAGGAGCCGATCGGCCGGCCGAACTGCTGCCGGGTACGGGCGTACTCCGTGCTCGTCTCCAGGCACCGGCGCGCTCCACCGGCCTGCTCGGCGGCGAGCGCGACCGTGGCAATGTCGAGCACATCGGCCATGAGGCGCCCGCCGGCTCCCTGCACGCCGACGAGTGTCGCGGGCACGGCGTCCAGGGTCAGCCGGGCCATCGCCCGGGTGGCGTCCAGGGTCTCCATCGGCGCGGCCATCACGCCGACGGCCGCGCGGTCCACGGCGAAGAGGGAGGGTCCGGCGACCGTGCGGGCCACGACCAGGAGCAGGTCCGCCGTCGTACCGTCGACGACGAAGCACTTGCGGCCGGTCAGCCGCCATCCGCCGTCCCCGTCCGGTACGGCGCGGGTGGAGATGAGGACGGGGTCCCAGGAGCCGTGGTCCTCGGCGACGGCGAGGGTGGCCGTCGTGGTCCCGCCGGCGATACCGGGCAGGTGGCGGGCGCAGGCCTCCTGGTCGCCCGAGGCCAGCAGGGCCTGGGCGGCCAGCACGACGGTGGCGAAGAACGGCGCGCAGAACAGGGCGCGGCCCATCTCCTCCAGGACGACGCCGAGTTCGACCGGTCCGAAGCCGTCGCCGCCGTACTCCTCGGGGACGGCGAGCGCGGGCAGCCGCAGCTGGTCGGTGGCCTGGGCCCACACGTCGGGGTCGAAGCGCGGCTCGCTCTCCATGAGCTTGCGTACGGCGTCCTCTGGTGATTTGGCGTCGAGGAACTCCCGTACGGCGGACCGCAGTTCGCTGAGTTCCCGGTCGTCGGCGGTCATGCGCGCGCCTCCTTGGGCAGGCCGAGGACGCGTTCGGCGAGGATGTTCTTCATGATCTCCTCGGTGCCGCCGAGGATGCGGAGGGCCGGGGTGGCGAGGAGCAGTTCGGTCCAGGAGTACGTGCCCCACTGGCCGGTGTCCGCGATCGCGCGCGGTCCGAGCACGTCGGCGACGAAGTGGGCGGCCCGGGTGAGGTTCTGACCGTACATCAGCTTGGACACGGACATCTCGGGGCCGGGTGTCACCCCGGCGCGGAGCCTGCGCAGGGCCCGGTTGTTGAGGTGCTGGGTGGCCATGGCGTCCACGAGGAGTTCGGCGAGCCGGCCGCGCAGGGCGCGGTCGTCCCAGGTCCAGGTGGCCCGCATGAGCGCCGAGAGCCGCTCCGGGGAGAGTGCGGCGGCGACCGGGCCCGCGCCCTCACTGCCGACGGTGGCGCGCTCGTTCATGAGGGTGGTCAGGGCGACGGTCCAACCGCCGTCGACCTCGCCGAGGCGGTGGTCGTCGGGGACGCGGACGCCGGTGAGGAAGACCTCGTTGAAGTCGGCGCCGCCGGTCATCTGGCGCAGGGGGCGGACCTCGACGCCCGGGGCGTCCATCGGGACCAGGAAAGCGGTGATGCCCTTGTGTTTCGGGGCGTCCGGGTTGGTCCGGGTGAGGGCAAGACCGATGCTGCTGTGCTGGGCGACGGACGTCCACACCTTCTGCCCGTTGAGCACCCACTCGTCGCCCTCGCGGACCGCCCTGGTGGCAATGCTCGCCAGGTCGGAGCCCGCGCCGGGCTCGCTGAACAGCTGGCAGGCGATGGCGTCGCCCCGGTACATCGCGGGCAGCCAGTGTTCCTTGATGGGGGGCCGGGCGTGGGCCAGGATCGTCGGGCCGATCATGCCGAGGCCGATGACACTGAGCACGCCGGTGTCGGGGACGGTGTACTCGGCCTCGATGGTGTCGTAGAGCAGGTCGTGGACGGGGGTCAGGCCCCGGCCGCCGTACTCGGGCGGGCCGGTGATCCAGCCGAGGCCGTGCTCGTGGCGGACGCGCTGCCAGGCCCTGGCCCGGTCCACCTCCTCCCGCTCCTCCTCGGGCGGCAGGCTGCTGAAGTAGGCCATCGAGTCGTCGCCCTCGCCCCAGGTGAAGGCGGTGCGGTCGGGGGCCTTCGTCGCGTGCGCGTCCAGGAAGCCACGCACCTCGGCGGCGAAGTCCTGCATTTCTTGGTCCATGGGGGGCTCCGGTCAGGTGGACAGGATCGTCACCGCCGACACGCCCGGCGCGCCGTACAGGTGGGTGTAGCCGACTCGGGGGGTGCCGGGGATCTGCCGGGATCCGGCGGTGCCGCGCAGTTGGCGGACGATCTCGTGGATCTGGCGCAGTCCGGACGCGCCGATGGGTTCGCCGTTGCCGAGCAGGCCGCCGTCGGTGTTGACCGGCAGCCGCCCGCCGATCTCGGTGGCGCCCTCGGCGATCAGGCGTTCCTGCTCGCCGTCCTTGCAGAGCCCGTTCTCGGCCATGTGGATGATCTCCGACCCGGCGTCGGTGTCCTGGAGCTGGGCGACGTCGACGTCCTCCGGGCCGATGCCCGCGCGTTCGTACGCCTCCCGGGAGGCGTCCACCGTCGGGCTCTGGACGATGTCCCCGACCGGGAAGGACGGGCTCTGCACCTCGAAGGCGCCGAGCCGGCGGCTGCGCAGGGCGGTGGCGCGGATCCGTACCGGCGCCGAGGTGTACTTGTGGGCCTGGTCGGCGCGGCACAGCACGACGGCCGCCGCACCCTCGTCCGGGCCGCAGTACATGTACTGCCGGAGCGGGTGGTTGAGCACCGGCGAGGCGAGGATCTCCTCCTCGGAGAGGGGGGTGCGGCGCCAGGCCTTGTCGTTGCCGGCGGCGTTGCGGAAGTTCTTCGCGGCCACCCGGGCGAGCGTGCGCTCGCCGATGCCGTGGTCGTGCATGTAGCGGTTGATCTTCATACCGAAGAAGTGGGTGGTGAGGAAGAGCCCTGTCTGCCCGTACCAGGCGGGGATGCCGGCCACGGACGGGTCGGCGGCGAATGCCCCGCGCGGGTGCTTGTCCATGCCGATGGCGATGGTCAGGTCGTGTTCGCCGGTCTCGATGGCCCGCGCGGCCAGTGCCACCGCCGTACCGGCCGTGGCGCAGCCGTTGAACACCCCGCGCAGGGGTACCCCGGTCAGGCCGAGGCGGGCCACGATGGCATCGGGGTTGGCCACTTCGTAGCTGCCGATGTAGCCGCCCTGGATCTGCGGCCAGGTCACGCCCGCGTCGGCGAGCGCGAGCCGGACCGCGTCCGCGCCCATGTCCATGGCGGGCTTCCCGGGGAACCTGCCGAACGGGTGGAGCCCCACCCCGATGACGACGGCCTCGGTCATGACGACTCCTCCTCGTCCGGGGCGAACGCGAACGTGACGACCTCGGTGCCGTCCTCGCGCACGGTGTACGGCACGAGGGTCAGCCGCATGGCCCGGCCGATCCTGAGCCGCGCCGGGTCGGGTTCGGTGAGCCGGGCCTCGACGAGCAGTTCGCCGGGCAGTTCGACGTATCCGACGGTGTACGGCTCGAAGTCCTCGGGTCCGTCGTACGGCGGGGACGGCGGCCGGAAGTTCTGGGTGGTGTACGTCCACAGGGTGCCGCGGTCGGCGAGGAGCCGTTCCCTCGTGTCGGTGCCGGCGCAGCGCACGCAGTCCGGGGTGGCGGGGAAGCTCACCAGCCCGCAGGAGGAGCACTCGGATCCGATCAGGCGTGGCGTGTTGCCCGCCGTGAACAGGCTTTCGGCGACCGGGACCTGCCGGGCCGTCATGTCGGGCATGTCAGGCGCCCTTCCGGTTGCCGAGCGCGTCCGCGTTGGGGGCCGCCTTGGCCACCAGGTTGGGGACGACGGAGGTCAACTCGTCCTGGGTCCAGCGGGATTCGGCGCTCGCCGTGGGCCCGCCGACCCAGCCCTCCAGGACCGTGACGCGGTTGCCGACGACGCCGAAGACGCGGCCGGTCACCTCACGGGAGGCGGCGGAGCCGAGCCACACCACCAGCGGGGAGATGGCCTCCGGGGTGAGGTCCTGGCTCGTCGCGGCCTCCCGCATCATCTCGATGTCCTCGGTCAGCCGGGTGAGCGCGGTCGGCGCGATGGCGTTCACCGTCACGCCGTAGCGGGCGAGTTCGGCCGCCGCGATGACGGTCAGGCCGGCGATGCCCGCCTTGGCCGAGCCGTAGTTGGACTGGCCGGGGTTGCCGAAGACGCCGGAGGGGGACGTCGTGTTGATCACGCGGGCGTCGTTGCTCCGGCCGGCCTTGGCACGCTCGCGCCAGTGGGCGGCGGCGTGGTGCAGGGTGGCGAAGCTGCCCTTGAGGTGGACGGCGATCACGCTGTCCCAGTCCCGTTCGGTCATCGACACGATCATCCGGTCGCGGAGGATCCCCGCGTTGTTGACCAGCACGTCCAGGCCGCCGTAGGTGTCGACGGCCTGCCGGACGAGGCGGCCGGCTCCCGCCCAGGACGCGATGTCGTCCGTACTGGCGACCGCCTCGCCGCCGGCGGCGAGGATCTCGTCCACCACGGCCTGCGCGGGACCCGCCGAGGAGCCCGCCCCGTCCGGTCCGCCGCCGAGGTCGTTGACCACGACCTTGGCTCCCTGCGCGGCGAAGGCCAGGGCGTGCGCCCGGCCGATGCCGTTCCCTGCGCCGGTGACGACCACCACCCGGCCGTCGACCACTGCTTCGGACATCCTCAACTCCTCGGTGACGAAGACGAATCGGCCTCGGCGAGCAGCACCCTCGGGTCCTCGCTGCCGCATGCGCAACGGCCGCCTGCCACCCGGCCCCGGATGCCGAGCGGGGTCTCGGCCAGCGGCGAGGTACGCAACTCCCCCGCGGCCACGTGCAGTTCCCCGTCCCGCTCGCCGACACGCCACTCGGCGGCGTTGACGTGCGCGCCGCCGCGCTCGGGGCACTCCAGGGCGAGGGCCGGTCCGACGGCGGCCAGCACGCACGCGGGCACCCCCGCGCGGCGCAGTACCGGTACGGCGGCTGGGCGGGCCAGCACGATCCGCGTCGGGCGGAACATCTCGCCGAGGTCGGCGGTGCCGGACAGTCCTTCCAGCGTCTCCGCGGACAGGCCGATCACCGCGTCGGGGCGGAGTTCACGGTGGAAGACCGTGGTGCGGCGGTGGTCCCAGCCCATCGCCTCGGCGATGCCGTAGGTCACCCGCAGGGTGCACAGGGCGCCGATCACCGCCTGCCCCCAGAAGCCCTCGAAGCCCGAAGCGGTCAGCAGGGCCCGTTGCCCGGGCGCCAGTCCGTGCCCGCGCAGCCGCTCGGTGGCCCAGGCCGTGTCCCGGGCGAGTTCCGCCCAGGTGAGTCCGGTCTCCCGGACGCCGGCGGGGGTGGGGAAGCGGACGAGGTAGGCGAGTTCGGGCCGCTCCAGCTCTTGGGCGTGGGCGAGGGTGTCGGCGCGGGCCATCAGTTCTTCACCACCCGGGGGAACTTGGCGACGCTGGTCATGGTCTGGAGCAACTCCTCTTCGGTGCGCAGGTCGAGCACCGGTTTGACCCCGGTCCGCTCCCGGACGGCCTCGATCAGCCGCCCGGCCAGCGCGTCGGGATCGCCGGTGAGGTGGGGGTCGTAGCCGACCCGGAGCCGCAGCTCGTCGACCTCGCGGCCCTGCCGGACGATCTGGAACACTCCGGCGACCGTCTCCGGCTGGTCCTCCACCGCCTGCCAGATGTCCCGCAGCACGACCGCCCGGCCGCGCACCACGGTCTCGTCGCCGCGCCGGCCGGCCACCCACATCCGGGCGTGCGTGCGCCCGCAGCCGCAGGTGTCGCGGGCGAGGCGGACCAGGTCCTCGCTGCGGTAGCGGATCAGGGGCGCGGCGCGGTTGTCGAGGTCGGTGGCGACGAGTTCGCCGAGGTCGCCCTCGGCGGCGTCGTGCCAGCCGTCCTCCGTGACCTCGACGCACTCGGGGAAGACGGTGTCCTCCCACAGATGGAAGCCGTCGTGCTCACGGCACTCCCAGGCCGTGCCGGTGTCGGCGGCGCTGGTGTACTCGTAGACGTCGATGCCCCAGTCGTCGCGGATCCGGGCGCGCATCCTGCGGCTGAGCGGCTGGCCGGCGCAGGAGGCGCCCTTGAGGGACGAGAACGCCTCCCGCAGGTCCGTGCTCTCGGCCAGCCGTTCCAACTCCACCATCTGCGGATACATCATCTGGAGGTAGGCGGGCCGGTAGGTGCGCAGGGCGTCGACGACTTCCTGCATCTTCCCCATCCAGGTGTCGACCTCGATGACCACGGCGCCCAGTGCCTGGTAGCCGGCGTCCATCAGGTTGCGGAAGGTGCCGGGCGGGCTGAGCACCCGGTCCCCGGGCCGGAGTCCGAGCTCCCACAGGTCCCGCACCTGTGCGGTGACCAGGGGCGGGGCGCCCTGCCAGATCTCGGCGAAGAACTCCGGGTCGCCGGTGGTGCCCGAGCTGGAGGAGACGGAGGTCAGTTCCTCGACGGGGACGCAGAGCAACCCACCGAAGGGGTCGCCGGTGCGGGCCCGGTGGGCGCGGACCATGTCCTTGGTGATGAACGGCACCCGGTCCCGGAAGTCCTCCAGGCAGCGGATGTCGCGGGGGTGCACCCCGTGTCCGTCCCACAGTTCGCGGTAGAAGGCGGATCGGCCGTAGGCGTACTCGACGAGCTCCAGGACCTGTTCCTCCTGCCGCGCCTCCAGGCGGTCGCGCGGCATGGTCTCCACCAGCGGCTCGAAGTACCTGTCAGCGGTGTCCCGATCACCGGCCATGGCGCCTCCTCGCGGCTCAGCTGCCCAGATCTTCCAGCTATCAGCGCAATCAGTCAACCAATTCGACTGATTAAGCGATCGAGCTGGATCTCGACCCCGTTCACGTCTTCCCTCCACACACTCACCCACCTAAAATAGCTAACTGATTGCATCCATTCAGTCGAAGGAGCGCCATGACCAAGCTCTGGGTCAACTCAGGGGACTCCCATGTGATGGAACCCGCCGACCTGTGGACCGAGGCGCTGCCGCCCCGGCTGGCCGCCCGGGCACCGCGCAGTGAGCGCGGCGAGAAGTACGAGGTGCTCTACATCGACGACCAGCGCGTCGACCGCCAGCTCGGCGACTTCATGGACGCCATGCGGCCGCCGGGCGCCTGGGACCTCAAGGTCCGGCTGAAGGACCTCGACCAGGAGGGCGTGTGGGGCCAGCTGGCCTTCCCCTCCATGGGGTTCTGGCTGGTCTCCATCACCGACCGCGAGCTCGCCCGGGAGACCGTGCGCGCCTGGAACGACTGGGCCTACGACGAGGTCCTGTGCAGGAACAAGCGCGTCATCACCCCCGCCTGCGTCTCGACCGCCGACATCGAGGACGCGGTCAAGGAGGTCGAGCGGGTGGCCGAACTCGGCTTCCAGGCGGTGTTCCTGCCCTGCTCGACCCGGCCCGGCGAGGAGTACGCGCTCGACCGCTGGGAGCCGCTGTGGACGGCGGTGGAGCGGGCCGGTCTGGTGCTCGGCTTCCACATCGGCACCGGCGCCGAGACCGTCGTCTTCCGCGGTCCGGGCGGCGCGGTGGTCAACTACATGGAGACCACCTATCCGGGCATGCGGGTGATCTCCCACATGGTCGCGGGCGGCGCCCTGGACCGGCACCCGAACCTGCGGATGCTCATCGCGGAAGGCGGCGCGGGCTGGGTGCCGGCCATCGGCGACCGCATGGACGAGGCCTACCGCCAGCACGGCATGTTCGTCCGTCCGAAGCTCAGCCGGCTGCCCAGCGAGATCATCAGGCAGCAGGTGTACGCCTCCTTCCAGCACGACAAGAGCTCGGTGGAGATCGTCGAGTCCACCGGCTACCGGAACGTGATGTGGGGCGACGACTACCCCCACCTGGAGGGCACCTACGGCCACACCCAGTCCACGCTGCACGAGCTGTTCGCCGGGGTGCCGGACGACATCCGCGACCGGGTCACCCGCGGCACCTTCAACGAGCTGTTCCGCCTGCCGGAGCAGACTCCCCAGGAGGCGGCCGTCTGAGCGGCACCACCCCGGAGTCCGCTCCCCCTTACCCCGAGGACCTGGAGCGGCCGGGACTGGTGAGGACGGGCCGGTCGACGTTCGTCCGGCCGGTACGGCCCGAGGACGCCGACCGGCTGGTCGCCTTCGTCGCCGGGCTGTCCCGGCAGACCCTCGCCTACCGCTCCCTCGGGCCCGTGGTCCGGGTGCGCGACGACGTCATCCGGCGCGGCGCGCACGTGGACTACCTCGACGAGCTGGCGCTGGTCGCCCTGGCCGGGGAGGACATCGCGGGGCTGGTGCGCTACGTCCGCGACCCTCGGGAACCGGAGCACGCCGAGGTCACCTTCACCATCCGGGACGACCACCAGAGCGAGGGCTTCGGCCGGCTGCTCCTGGAGCACATCGCGGCGGCGGCCCGCGCCCGCGGCATCCGGGTCCTGGAGGCCGATGTCCTCGCGGACAACACCCGGATGATCAACGTGTTCCTCGGCTCCGGGTTCCGGGTCGAGGCCGGGCCGCCCGGTCAGATCATCCACTTCGAGATCGCCGTCGACCCGCAGGCCCAGGCCCTGGCCCGCGCCGAGCGCCGCGAGCAGACCGCGGTACGGCGCTCCCTGCGGCCCCTGCTCGAACCGCGGTCGGTCGCGGTGATCGGCGCCAACCGCGAGCCGCTGACGATCGGCCACGAGATCGTGGCCAACCTGCGGCGGGGCGGCTTCACCGGCGGCGTGTTCCCGGTCAACCCGCACGCCGGACAGGTCGCCGGGGCACCGGCGTACGCGGACGTCCGCGACCTGCCCGAGGCACCGGACCTGGCCCTGGTCGCCGTCCGGGCCGAGGCCGTGCCCGAGGTCGTACGGGACTGCGCCGAGGCCGGGGTCAAGGCGGTGGTCGTCGTCTCCAGCGGTTTCGGCGAGACCGGTCCCGCAGGGCGGGCCGCGGAGCGTGAACTGGCGCGGTTCGCGCGGGCGTCCGGGATGCGGCTGGTGGGCCCGAACTGCATGGGCGTGGTCAACACGACGCCGGCCGCACGGCTCGCCGCGACCTTCTCCCCCGCCCTGCCGGCGCCCGGCCGGGTGGCCATGTCCAGCCAGTCGGGGCCGCTCGGGCTCGCCGTCCTCGACCATGCACGCAGGCTCGGGCTCGGCTTCTCCGGCTTCGTGTCGGTCGGCCACGCCGTGGACGTGTCCACCAACGACCTGCTCCGGTGGTGGGAGGAGGACCCGGCCACCTCCGTGATCCTGCTGCACGTCGAGACGTTCGGGAATCCGCGCCGCTTCGCCCGCATCGCCCGCCGCATCGCGCCCCGCAAGCCGATCATCGCCGTCCACCCGGGCGGCCCGGCGGACTCGGCGGTGAGTTCCCTGTTCACCCAGTCCGGCGTGATCCGCACCCGCGGCCTGCAGGAACTGTTCGACGTGGCCCTGCTCCTCTCCCACCAGCCTCCACCGCCCGGCGACCGCGTCGCGGTGATCACCAACGCGGGCGGCCCCGCGGCGCTGACGGTCGGCGCCTGCACGGCGAACGGCCTGCGCGTGCCCCCGCTCGGCGAGCGGACCCGGCAGCGGCTGGGCCGCGTTCTCGCGCCCGGCGCCGAGATCGGCAACCCCGTCGACCTCACCCCGACGGCGACCGCCGCCCACTACCGGAAGGCCCTGGACGCCGCCCTCGCCGACGACGGCATCGACGCCGCGATCGTCCTGTTCATGCCGCCGCTCGCGGACAAGCCCGACGAGGTGGCGTCGGCCATCCTCGACGCCGCCGCGGCGGTACCCGAGAAGCCGGTGGTGACCAGCTTCCTGGGCAGCGCGGGCATCACCGGCCCGCTGCGCCGGGACGGGCTGGCCGTACCGTCGTACACCTTCCCGGAGGCGGCCGCCGCCTCGCTCGGGCATGCGGCGGCCTACCAGGCCTGGCGCTCCACCGCCGCGGGCGTCGTCCCCGACCTGCCGGGGATCGACGTCGACCGGGCACGCTCCCTGCTCCCCGGAACGAGCGAGGGCAACGGCACGGCCGCCGAACTGCTCACCGGAATCAGCGAAGGCACCGACACAGCGGCCGAACTGCTCGCCGCCTACGGCATCCCCGTCCACGACCCCGGCCCGGGCCCGGGTCCGGGTCCCGACGCGTTCCTGTCCGTCGGCTCCGACCCGGTCTTCGGCCCGGTCATCTCCTTCGGCCTCACCGGCGGCTACGCCGACCTGATGGCGGACGTCGCCCACCGGGTCACCCCGCTCAGCGACCGCGACGCCCGGGAGATGGTCCGCTCGCTGCGGGCGGCTCCGCTGCTGGAGGGCAGGGCGGGCACACCCGGCGTGGATCTGGCCGCCCTGGAGGAGACGGTGCTGCGGCTGTCGGCGATGGTCGAGGACCTGCCCGAGATAGCGGCCCTCGACCTGCGTCCGGTACGACTGCTGCCGCCCGGCGCCGGGATCGCGGTGACCCACGCGACGGTCCGCCTGGCACACGACACCCCTGGAGGTTCCCGGTGAAGGTGGGCATCTACTTCGACCTGCGCAACCCCCCGCCCTGGCAACAGAACTGGTCCCGGCTGTACGGCTTCGCGCTGGAGATGTGCGAGGAGGCGGACCGGCTGGGCCTGGACTCGGTGTGGTTCTCCGAGCACCACGGCTTCGAGGACGGCTACCTCCCCCAGCCCCTCACCATGGCCGCGGCTGCCGCAGCCCGCACCCGTCGGCTGCGCCTGGGCACCGCCGTCATGGCCGCGCCGCTGCACGCGGCCCCCGAGATCGCCGAACAGGCCGCCCTCGTGGACATCCTCAGCGACGGCCGCCTGGACCTCGGGCTCGGCACCGGCTACCGGGTCCCGGAGTACCGGCTGTACGGCGCGGACCTCGGCAAGCGCTACACCACGACAGATCAACGAGTGCGGGACATCAGGGAGTTGTGGGCCTCGGGCCGGGTCACCCCCGCCCCGCTCCAGGACCCGCTGCCGATCTGGCTCGGCTATCAGGGCCCACAGGGTGCCCGGCGGGCCGGGCGTCTCGGCACGGGGCTGCTCTCGCTCGACCCGGCGCTCCTCGCGCCCTACCGCGAGGGGCTGGCCGAGAGCGGGTACGACGGGGAGGCGGCCCGGATGCAGGGCTCGTTCACCACGTTCGTCACCGAGGACCCGGAGGCCGACTGGCCCGCGGTGCGCAGACACCTCTCGTACCAGTGGGACAGCTACCGCCGCTACATGGTGGAGGGCACCGACCTGCCCGCGCCCCGCCCCATCGACCCCGAAAGGTGGCGGGAGACGGGGCTCGCCGCGACCGGCGTCGGCCAGTTCCTCTACGGCACGCCGGAGACCGTCGCCGAGGCCATCAGGTCGTATGTGAAAGGCCTGCCGGCCGAGGGAGTTTTCCTGTGGGCGTCCCTGGCCGGGATGCCGGAGGAGATGGTGGCCCGCCAGGTCCGGCTGATCGCGGGATCACTACGGCCGTTGCTGGCCGATGTCTGACGTTCCTACGTGCTGAAATGTTCCGGCGTTCTGATGTGGGGAGTTGCGCGATGTCGACAGGATCCGGTGCCACGGAGGCGGCGGCCTCGGGGTTCCAGGAGCCGCCGCGCACGCCGGGCGGTGTCGCCCTGTGCGGTGCCTGCCGGGGCGCCGGCTCCTGCCGCCTGGGGGTCGAGCGGGAGCGGCTCGACGAGGACGGGGTGGCCTGGTTCGACCTCAGCTGCCCGCCGGACCAGGAGGGTGGCCCCAATGTCGCGCACGGCGGCTGGACGGCGGCCGTGCTGGATGACTGCCTCGGCCATCTTCCGCTGCTGCACCGGGTGTTGAGTGTCACGGCCGAGCTGACCGTGAGCTTCGTCAAGCCGGTGCCGGTGGGCCACCCGCTGCGCGTGCGGGCCTGGGTAGAGCGGCGGGAGGGGTCCCGCTGGTACATCGAGGGCGAGATGCTCCTGCTTCCGACGCGCGCGGTGCTGGCCCGGGCCTCGGGGATCTGGGTGACCCGGGACCAGGGCCATTTCGCACGGCACGAGCGCTGGCTCGCGGAGCAGGATGAGGCTCAGTAGCCGCGCAGGCCCATGCTGCGGGCGATGCCGTTGCGCTGGATCTGGCTGGTGCCGCCGGAGATGGTGGCGACGATCGACTCCCGGTAGCGGAAGCTCATCACGCTCTCCGTGGAGAAGCCGTGCCCCGCGCACACCTGCATGCCGAGCCGGGCGGCGGCCACATAGGTCTCCGACCCCTTCAGCTTGGCCATCGAGCCCTCCCGGGTGCAGGGCCTGCCCTGGGCGAGCAGCCAGGCCGCGCGGTAGGCCAGCAGCCTGGCCGAGTCGATCTCGGTCTGCAGGTCGGCCATGGCGTGGGCGAGGACCTGGAAGTTGCCGATCGGGCGTCCGAAGGCGTGCCGGGTGCGGGCGTACTCCAGCATCTCGTCCAGGGTGGCCTGGGCGGCGCCGAGATACCCGCCGCTGATGATCACCTTCTCCAGTTCGATGTTGGAGAGCATCACCTTCCAGCCCTCGTCACGAGGGCCGACGAGGTTCCCCTTCGGCACCCGGACGTCGTTGAGGAACACCTCGTTGGTGCCCAGGATGTGCCGGGCCAGGGTCGGCGTCCGGCGCACCTCGACGCCCTCCGTGGTCGGGTCGACGAGGAGCAGGCTGATCCCGCCGTGCTTGGGTTCGCGGGGCCCGGTGCGGACATAGGCCGCGATGGTGGTGTGGGGCAGCCCGGCCCCGGTGCACCAGGCCTTCTGGCCGCGCACCAGGAAGTGGTCGCCGTGGTCCTCGGCACTGGTGCGCAGCGCCGCCGCGTCGGACCCGCTGTCCGGCTCGCTGAGGCCGACGGCCAGCCGGTGGCGGCCGGTCATCACCTGCTCGCGGATGAAGCGGCGCTGTTCCTCGTCCCCCCACCGGAACACGGTGATGCCGGGGATGAGCACCCCGATGTAGCACATGGCCACGTCGAAACTGGCCCGCCCGAGTTCCTCGGCTATGAGGATGAGCTCCAGCGGCCCGCCGCCGTCACCGCCCTCCTCCTCGGCGAAGGGCAGCGAGAACCAGCCCAGGTCGGCCATGCCCCGGAACAGCTCGGGCGGTACGACGCCTTGCTCGTCCCACTCCTTGGCCTTCTCGGCGGGGCACACGTCGGCGACGAACTTCCGTGCCGTCGCACGCAACAGATCCTGCTCGTCGGTCAGTCCGAAGTCCACGGCCACCCCTGAGAACGATCAGCGCATTCATCTACCTAATTTCACTATGTTAGTTGATTGAGGCCGGGACACATAGAGGCCGCCGCGATCGACCCGCGCGCGCCGGGCGGACGCCTCCCCGGCTGCCGACTCCTGCCGAGGCGCGACCACCAGGGCGGTCCTGAGACCGTCAGGCGTCCTTGGCCGGCTTGAAGTCCAAATGGACGCTGTTCGACGATGCCAGGGTGACGAACAGCGGCATCTTGTACAGCGGTGGAGGTTCGCCTGCCAGGCCCAGTCCCTCCCAGGCCAGCCGGGCCGAGACCTTGAGCACCCGGCGCGCCCGCATGACGAGCAGGACGGCGAGCGGCAGTTCCACCAGTACGGCCGAGGCTATGCTCCCCCACACGTCGTCCCGCCCCCAGCTCAGGGAAACGTCGAACCAGGCGTCGCAGACCAGCAGCGTGGCCGCCACGAAGGACAACGGGATCAGCGCCTGCCGTCTCAGCCAGACCGCCAGCCCGGCACCGACCAGCGACACCAGCAGCAGGACGTCGAAGCCCACCCACACCATCGGCCAGTAGCGCGCCTCAAAGCGATCGGGCAGCGAAACGGCCAGGTAGACGGTCCAGGGGACAAGCACGCACACGCACAGGGCGAACTGCCCGACCGCCCGCCGGTGGCGGCGGCGCAGTGTGGGACCGTCCGGTGCGAACGCCTTGACCGTCGTGTCCGTCATACCCGTCGTGGCGGTGGGGTTGCTCTGCTCGCTCATCCTTGCCCGTCCCTGGTATCAGCTCCCGGCCCGGGCCGACCCCGTCGGTGACCGCGTTGCTGTTCGCATGGCACGGGCACTGCGCGGGTGCGGGACCGCGCCACGAAAGCCGCCGATCGCCCTTCGATGGTACGGCGGGCCTCCATCCGGCCTGCGGGCAGAGCCCCTGACCTCGCGGGCGAGGACCGCGGGCGGCGGGTGTCCCATGGTCGCAGGACCCGCTCGGGGCCCGTACGACGGCCCGTCCGTCGCCGGTCAGCTCCCGGTCTGCCGGATGCCGCCCCGCAGGGCGATGTCCCGGGCGAGCGTGAGGCTTCCGATCAGTTCGGCGCGGGTGCCGAGGGCGGACGCGGCGACCAGGACGCGGCTGTCGAAGCCCGGCTGGGCGAGCCGTTCGATCGAGTCGCGGACGCCGTCGACGAACGCCTCGCCCGCCTGGCTCATCTCGCCGCCGATGATGACGGCAGCGGGGTCGAGCAGTGCGCACAGGTTGGCCAGGACGCGGCCGAGGGTGCGGCCGGACTCGGCGAAGATCTTCCGGGCCACCGGGTGGTGCGCGATCTCCGGCAGCCGGGACCGCAGCTCGGTGTCGCCCGGGTAGAAGTGCCGGACCTGCTGGAGCACCTGCCGGACCGAGACGATGGTCTCCAGGCAGCCGCGGTTGCCGCACCGGCACCAGTCGCCGTCCGGGATCACCTGGGTGTGCCCGATCTCGCCCGCGGCCCCGAAGCTGCCGCTGACCGGGATCCCGTGGACGATGAGGCCCGCTCCGATGCCGTCGGACGCCTTGACGTAGATGAGGTTGCCGCGGTTGTCGGCCGCACCGTGGCGGTGTTCGGCGAGGGCGCCGAGATTCGCGTCGTTGTCGAGGGAGACCGTCAGTCCCGTCCGGGAGCCGAGTTCGGCCGCCAGATCGAGGCCGGACCAGCTGGACAGGATGGTGGGCGAGGCGATCGCCCGTTTGCTCATGTCCAGCGGCCCCGGTATGCCGACGACACACGCGTTCACGGGCCCGTCGACCATGGGCCGGACCTCCTCGACCGTGCGCCGGATCATGTCGGCCGTGATGTCCAGGGCCGCGGTCGGCCGGGTGTCCACGTCGATCGCCACCCGCCGCTCGGCCCGGATGATCAGGTCGAGGGTGGCCGCGGCGACGGTGAGATGCCGGTGGCTGACGTCCGCTCCGACGACCGCGCCTGCCGGATAGCGCGGCCGAAGGCGGCGGCCCGGGCGGCCGCGGCCGCCCGTGTTCTCCCCCCGGTGCTCGGTCAGCAGCTCCTCCGCGAGGAGGTCGCGGACGACGGCCGCGACGACCGGACGGCTGATCCCGAGCGCCGTCTGCAGTTCGGGGCGCGACGCGCTCCCGTGCCGTCGGACATGGGCCAGGACCTCGTCACGTGCCGACACGTGTCACCTCC
Source organism: Streptomyces sp. NPDC048291 (assembly GCF_043201715.1). Taxonomy (NCBI): domain Bacteria; kingdom Bacillati; phylum Actinomycetota; class Actinomycetes; order Kitasatosporales; family Streptomycetaceae; genus Streptomyces; species Streptomyces sp. NPDC048291. The sequence goes on along the minus strand of NZ_JBICZC010000015.1, from coordinate 210,300 downwards.
CTCATGGGGGCGTCAATTTATGTCGGTCAGGAACGGAATTCCAGAGGGTTGACGCATCGAATGTGCGAATTTAACCTCCTTGAACGTTCGATCTTTTATAGAGCCATCTGCTTTGACTCGAATTCTGTCCAGCGGAGACATAAATCGTCGAGCACTTCAGTGGTGAGGAGTCCGCATGGAGCTCGATCGGAGATCGGTACGACGCCGCGGCGGCCGTTTACGCCGTACGGCACTGATCGCGGGAGTGGGCGCGGCGCTCCTGGCCGGGAGCGCGCTCGTGGCTCCCACCGCCTCGGGCGCGGACAGCTCGGGTGTGACCGTCAGGGTGTCCGCCCGCGTCGCCGCCCTCGTCGCCCGGATGACGCTGGACGAGAAGTTGTCCTTCGTGCACGGCGGTACCGATCCGCAGGCGCTCGGGCAGGCCGGATACATCCCGGGGGTGCCCCGCCTCGGCATCCCCGAACTGCGGCTCACCGACGGCCCGGCGGGCGTCCGGGTCAACGAGCACGCCACCGCGATGCCGGCTCCGGTCGCCCTGGCCTCGTCCTTCGACGACCAACTGGCCCGGGAGTTCGGCCGGACCGTCGGACGCGACGGCCGTGCGCTCGGCCAGGACGTCCTGCTCGCGCCCATGACGAACACCATCCGAGTCCCCTACGCGGGGCGGAACTTCGAGACCTTCAGCGAGGACCCGCTGCTCAGCTCCCGCATGGTGGCCGGTGAGGTCGAGGGCGTCCAGAGCCAGGGCCTGATCGCCACCGTCAAGCACTACGCGGAGAACAACCAGGAGGACAACCGCATGGGGGTGAACGTCAACGTCGACGAGCAGACCCTGCGTCAGGTCGAGCTGCCCGCCTTCGAAGCCGCCGTCGAGGCCGGCGCCGGGGCGGTGATGTGCTCGTACAACTCGGTGAACGGCAGCCACGGTTGCGGCAGCGACGAACTGCTGGACTCGATCCTCAAGGAGCAGTGGGGCTTCACGGGCTGGGTCATGTCGGACTGGGGCGCGGCCCACGCGACGACCGACATCGTGAACGGCCTCGACCAGGAGATGCCGAGCGGTGTCTTCCTGGGCGAGGAACTGAAGACCGCGATTACCGACGGCACCATTCCGGTCTCGGCCCTGAATGATTCGGTCGCGCGCATTCTCCAGCAGATGGTGAAATTCGGTCTCCTCGACGGTGCGGCGACCAGGCGGCCCGCACGCGATCCGAAAGGCGGCGCGAAAGTCGCGCAGAAGGTGGCCGAATCCGGCGCGGTCCTGCTGAAGAACGCCGGCGGAGCGCTTCCGCTGACCGGCAAGGACACCAGCATCGGACTCATCGGCCCGACCGCGAGGACACCGAAGGTCACCGGCGGCGGCAGCTCCAACGTCGTACCGGACTCCGCGGCCTCGCCGCTGGACACCATCACCGCGCGGGCCGGCCGGCACGCCACGGTGCGCTACGCGGCCGGCGGCGACAACACCGGCGTCCCCATCCCCGCCTCGGCCCTCAGCCCCGCCCTGCCGGTCGACGCGGACGGCTCGATCCCGGTCACACCGGACGCCTCTTTCTACTACAGCGGCACCCTCACCGTGCCGGCCGACGGCGACTACTCCTTCGTCTTCGACCTTCCCGCCGCGTACGGCGTGCTGAAGATCGACGGGAACAGCGTCATCACAGGTTTCCTTGGCTCCAGCAGTGCCACGGTGCACCTCACGGCGGGCACGCACAGCCTCGAGGCCGGTGCCCTCGCGATCCAGGGCGGGCCGACGAAGGTCCGGCTGAGCTGGGTCACCCCGCAGGCCGCGCAGGCCGCAAGGGATCAGGCGGTGGCCCTGGCCCGCCAGGTGAAGACCCCCGTCGTCTTCGCCTACGACGACGGCACCGAGGGCTACGACCGGAAGGACCTCTCCCTGCCGGCCGACCAGGACGGGCTCATCTCCGCCGTCGCCGACGCCAACCCGAACACGGTCGTCGTACTCAACACCGGGTCGTCGATCACCATGCCGTGGCTGTCCAAGGTCAAGGCGGTGCTCGACATGTACTACCCCGGGGAGAACGGGGCCGAGGCCACCGCCGGGCTGCTCTTCGGCGACGTGAACCCCTCGGGCAAGCTCACCCAGACGTTCCCCGCGAGCGAGTCCGCGACACCGGTGGCCGGCGACCCGCTCAGGTACCCGGGAGTGGACGACCAGGAGAACTACTCCGAGGGCATCTACGTGGGCTACCGCTGGTACGACAAGGCGCAGGCCGTCCCGCTCTTCCCCTTCGGCTACGGGCTGTCGTACACCTCCTTCGCCTACCGCGACCTCGCGGTACGGCAGAGTCACGGCGCGCTGACCGTCTCGTTCACCCTGAAGAACACCGGCACCCGGGCCGGTGCCGAGGTCGCCCAGGTCTACGTCGGCGCGAGCCCGGGGACCACCGCACCGCAGGCGGTGCGCTCACTCGGCGGCTACCAGAAGGTGTGGCTGCGCGCGGGTCGGTCGAAGACCGTGCGCATCCGGGTCGCCGCCCGGCAACTGGAGTACTGGGACACGTCGTCCCACGCCTGGGCGCTCGGCACCGGGAAACGGGACGTGTGGGTCGGCTCGTCGTCGCGGACGCTCCCCCTGCACGGCAGCGTCGGCGTCACCCGCTGACCGCCCGGTTCCTCCCCCGCACCAACCCGCGTGCCGGCCGCACCGCCGCGGCCGGCGTCCCGCCAGAGAGGTCCCCATGACTGCGAGCAGAATCCGTGCTGCCCTGGGCGGCGCGCTGATCCTGTCCATGGCCGCCGTCGGGCTGCTGCCCGTGACGGCGTCCGCGGCGGCGTCCGTCACAGCGTCCGCGGCGGCGTCCGCGAGTGCGCCGACCGTGGTGTCCACCGACAAGGGCGCCGTGCGCGGCGCCGTCTCCCGAGGTGTCGAGCGGTTCGTCGGCATCCCCTACGCGGCGTCCCCCGCCGGTTCCCTGCGCTGGAAGCCGCCGCGGCCGGCGGCGCGCTGGACCGGGGTTCGGGAGGCCACCGCCTTCGGCAACCCCTGCCCCGTGCTGCCCAGCGGCAACGGCCCGCGCAGCGAGACCGAGGACTGTCTCGACATCAACGTGTGGCGGCCGGCGGGAGTGCGGGCCGGGGCCCGTCTTCCGGTGCACGTGTTCATCCACGGCGGTGGCCTGACCAACGGCAGCGGCGCGCAGAACGACGAGTCGAAGCTCGTACGGGAGACGGGGGTCGTCGGCGTCTCGCTCAACTACCGGCTAGGCGTCTTCGGCTTCCTCGGACTGCCCGCCCTCACCGAGGAGGGTGGTGAGTCCGGCAACTACGGCTTCATGGACCAGCAGGCCGCGCTGCGCTGGGTACAGCACAACATCGCGGCCTTCGGCGGGAACCCGGCCGCGGTCACCATCGACGGGGAGTCCGCGGGCGGTTGGTCCGTCTGCGGGCATCTCGTGTCGCCCGGCTCGCGCGGTCTGTTCGCCCGCGCCGTGATCCAGAGCGGTTCCTGCCCCAGCGAGCCGCAGGCTGAGGCCGAGGCCGCGGGAACGGCGTTCGCCCACCAGGCGGGCTGCGACGGCACCGACCAGGCGGCCGTCCTCGGCTGTCTGCGGTCGGCTTCGGCGGGTTCGCTCCTCGACGCGAGCCGGACCTTCTCGGCCGCCTTCGCGGACGGGACGCCGACGTTCCCGGTCAACGTACGCGAGGCCGTGGACAGCGGGCGGTTCGCCAGGGTGCCCCTGGTCGTCGGCGCCAACCGGGACGAGGGCCGTACCTTCGCCCAGGGCTACATAGGGGCGGGCAAGGAGGCCTACCTCGCCTTCGTCCAGGGCGTCGCCGGGGACCGCGCCGACGAGGTCCTCGCCCGCTATCCCTGGCCCGAGGCGTCCGACGCGTACACGGCGGCGTACCTGGTCGGCGCGATCATGACCGACTCGGGGCTGATCGGCGGGATCGGCGGGTGCGGGCAACGCTCGCTCGTGCGGACCTTCGAACGCTACACCCCCACGTATTCGTACGAGTTCGGCCACCGGACCGGGCCCGGCCTGACGCAGATAACCGGTTACGTCTGGGGCGCCGGCCACGCCGCGGAACTCGCCTACATCTGGCCCAGCTTCGACAACGGCACGCCGATCGCTCCGCTGTTCAACGCCGACGAGCGCCGGCTGGCCCGCGAGATGACGCAGTACTGGGGCGCCTTCACGAAGACCGGCCGGCCGCACGTCGCCCGGCAGTCCGCCTGGCCCGCCTACAACGGCAAGGGTCTGACGCTGTCCCTGCGGGCGGGAGGCAGGAGCGTCCTGATCGACGACGACCAGGTCTCCGCGGAACACCAGTGCTCGCTCTGGGACACCATGACGGTCGCGCACGTTTCCTGAGCGCCGTGCCCCCGGGGCGGAACGGTGCCTTCGTCGGCGTGCGGCAGCCGGTCCGCGCTCGGGTACGGGGGGTCTAGAACTCCTCGACGAAGTAGGGCTCGACGGTCATCCAGCCGTTGCCCGAGGCGCCGTTGAGGCGGCCCGTGGAGTTCTGGGCGAGGGTGTACCAGGACTCCACGTAGTCGGGGTCGTCGGTGAACCAGCTGTCGGGGATCGCGCTGAGGACCGCGTTCACCAGCGGGATGTAGGTGCCCTGGTCGGTGACGGTGAGCAGTGCCGTGGTGATCGCCTGCGCCAGTGCACGGTAGTTGGTGCCGTCGTCGTCCTCCATCATGACGACGTCGGCCAGGTTGTACTTGTAGTTGGACCAGTTGACCAGGATCTGGTTCGGGTAGTAGACGGTGCCGTCGTAGTCCAGGTAGGGCATGTCCACCGAGTCGACGCGTGCCGTGCCGTCCTGGCCGAAGCCGGTCACCAGCGAGAACATCTCGGCGGCGCCCTTGAACCAGGGTTCCTGGTCGTCGTTCACCTCGACGGCCGTGACCTTGGTCGCCCACCAGCCCGCCGCGCTCGCGGCGTGGGCGTTGTCCGCCGGCTTCGACGGGAGGGAGGTCAGGCCCTTGTCGGCGAAGGCCTTCTGCAGCACCTTCAGGCCGGCCCGGTGGGCCTTGGTGACGTCGATGTCCAGGATGTACAGCGGGCGGTCGGGGACGCGGGCGGTGCCGACGGTGTGGGCGTGGCCGCGGCTGTCGTACGCCGTGATGTTCCTGGCGTCGTCGTCGGGCGCGGCGACGGCGATCCACGGGGTGACCTTGGCGTTCAGGTGCGAGCGCATGGAGGGCGCGCCCAGCCGGACGCGCAGCAGCGAACCGGTGGACGCCGGCAGGCCCTTCAGGCCCGCGATGCGTCGGTTCGCGGCCGAGACGGAGGCGTGCAGGTTCCTGCCGTCCGGGGCGGCGGTCATCCCGCCCGTCAGCGCCTGAAGGTCCACGTCCCCGGTGCCGAGGGCGGCCGTCCGGACCTGTTCGCGCCATTGCGGGTCGCTCAGCGAGGTGGACAGTGCCCGCGCGATCTCCTGTTCGGTGGACCACACCGGAGATTTCCGGAACGTCGTGGCCTGGCCCCCGGCGTCCCGCACCGGCGCCGCGATCGCCGGCTGGACGGAGCCGCCGATGACCGCGGACAGCATCATGCCGATGAGGACGCCGCGTCTCCTGCTTGATCTGCTCACCATGCTCCTCGTGTTGTCGGTCGCCGCCGCGCCCACGGTGAACGGGCGGCCGTCATAGGGGTCGAGCCCGGATCCCGCAGTTGTCCGGTACATGACAGACATGTGTGCGAGAGGCGAACGGGCATTCACATGCGAATGATCGGGGCCGCACCGGGGCCGGGTCGGCTCGCCGGAGCGCGGCCCTACCGCGGGCTGTCGGCGGGCCGCCGTCCGCGAGGACCGCTCAGCGAAGCGAGCATGATCTTCTCGGTGTCGGCCAGATATGCCTCCGCCGCGCGCCGCGCCTCCGCGGCGTCCCGGCCGGCCACGGCCCGTACCACCGGCGCGAGGCGGTCCGCCGCCCGTGCCGCGTCCTCGAACGGCGTCCGCAGCGCGGCCCGTACCGGGAGATACGCGTTGAACAGCGTGTTCGTGAGGAGCAGATAGACCCGGTTGCCCGTGGCCCGCGCCAGTTCTCGGTGTACTTCCACGTCGGCGAGCTGGACGGCGTCGGCGTCCGGTCCTTCCGCGACCTGACGCAGCAGGTGTTCCAGCCGACGGGCCTGGCAGTCCGTGCGCCGGTCGGCCGCGCGGCCGGCGATCAGGGTGCCGATGTGCCGGCGTACCTCGAAGACCTCGCGCAGCCACGCGGGGTCCTGTGCCGCCAGCATCGGAAGCAGGTCGGCGCCGCCGATCCGCAGGTAGTCCAGGACGCGTGTGCCGATGCCGTGCCGGGTGCTGAGCAGGCCCGCCTGCTCCAGCCGCGTCAGCGCGTGCTTCAGGGTCGTACGGGTGACCCCGTACCCTGCGGCCAGCTCCCGCTCGGGGGGCAGCAGGGTTCCGGGGCCGTGCGTGCCGCTGAGGATGTCCTCGCGCAGCCGTGCTTCAAGCAGGTCGACCACGGTTCGGCGCGGAATGCTCTCGACGGCCACGGAGGATCTCCCAGGCTTCGGTCAGTGGTTCAGCGGCTCACCGGTCTGGCGGCCCACTGGTTCAGCGACTTACTGGTCCAGTGGCTCAGCCACTGCCCGAAGTGAAGCAGCCTCCCGACCGTCACGTCAATTGCCTGTGCGGACCGAGCAGTTGAGTGGGGTCCGCGACCCTGAAGGCATCCGTACCGCTGTCGGGGACCGGGTACGCCGGGGCCGGTCACAGGGTGGCTTCGCAGGGGTCCCGGTCCTCGGGGACGAGCGGTACCGCGGGCGCCGTGCTGCCGACGCGGACGGTCTCGCCCGAGGTGACGGCCTCGTCGATGGAGATCATGGTGTCCAGGACGTGGTAGCCGAGGTCGCCGCTGGCGATGTGCGGGGCTCCGTCGCGGACGGCCCGTGCCATGTCCAGGACGCCCAGGCCCCGGCCGCCCTCGACGCCGACGGGCGGGACGGCCTCCCACTCCGGCTCCCGGCCCCGCTGCGTCACCCGCGTGATCCTGACCTCGCCGGCGAAGGTGTTGGGGTCGGGCAGGACCAGGGTGCCCTCGGTGCCGGTGATCTCGACGTACCCGGTGCGGGTGAGCGGGGAGTCGAAGCTGAAGACGCTCTGGCCGACCCCGCCGCTCTCGAACTGCGTGAGCGCGGAGACGTGGGTGGGTACGGCGACGGAGAACTCGGTGCCCGCGCGGTCCCCGCCGCGTACGGTCCGGACCGTGCGGGCGGTCGAGCCGAGGGCGGCGACCCGGGAGACCGACCCGAACAGGCAGACCAGGGCGGTGAGGTAGTAGGGCCCCATGTCGAAGAGGGGCCCGGCGCCCCTCGCGAACAGGAACTCCGGGTTCGGGTGCCACAGGTCGGGTCCCGCGTACTGCATGACGGTCTGCGCGGACAGCGGGGTGCCGATGGCGCCGCGGGCGATCACGCGCAGGGCGGTCTGGAGGCCGGGGCCGAGGATGGTGTCGGGGGCGACTCCGACCCGCAGGCCCGCCGCGGCGGCCTGGTCGAGCAGGGCGCGCGCGTCGGCGCGGTCCAGGGCGACGGGCTTCTCGGACCAGACGTGCCGGCCCGCCGCGAGGATCGCCGAACTGACCTCGGCGTGCGCGGCGGGCACGGTCAGGTTGACGATGATCTCGGTGTCCGGGTGGGCGAGGACGTCGGCGGCGGTTCCCCACCCCTTGACGCCGTACGCGCGGGCCTGGGCCTCGGCGCGCGCGGTGTCGAGGTCGCCCACGACGGCCACGTGCAGGTCGGGGTAGCGGGTGAGGCTGGTCAGGTACTGGTCGCTGATGTTGCCGGCGCCGATGATGCCGACGCCGACCGGGTCGCGTGCCGTCATCAGCCGATGCCCTTCGCCTTCAGGTAGGAGATGCCGGTCGCGATGCCCTCGAAGACGTCTCCGTCGTAGTGGTCGAACTCGATGACGGCGTACTCGGCGTGGGTGGCCGCGGCCAGCGAGGCGGCCAGCGGGATCTGTCCCCGGCCGGCCGCGACCTGGCCGGTGTCGGCGGGGTCGAAGGGGGCGCCCGAGGTGAACGGGTCGTCGATGACGGGTCCGTCCTTCACGTGCAGGGCGCGCACCCGGGGGCCCAGCCGGTCGAGCAGGGCGACGACGTCGTTGCCGCCGGCCGCGGCCCAGAACAGGTCGATCTCCAGGGCGACTTCCGGGTCCAGGAGGTCCGCGAAGCGGTCGAAGGCGTTGACGCCGGCGACGGTGTGCACGAACTCCTGGGAGTGGTTGTGGTAGCCGACCCTGAGTCCGTGCCCGGCGGCGCGCTCTGCGGCCTCGTTCAGGAGGGCGGCGGTGCGGGCGATCTCCTTCTCGTCGGCCCACCGGGAGGCGGGCACGAACGGGTCGAAGAGGATGTCCACGCCCAGCCGCCGGGCGGCGCGGAACGTGTCGTCGAGGTCGGTGCCCGGCGCGCCGTCGGGTGACAGGAAGCCGGCGTGTCCGGTGCGTGCGGACAGGCCGTGCCGGGCGAGCGCGTCGGCGAGTTCGGCCGCGCGGTGCGTGAAGCCGAAGGCCTCGACGTTGGTCAGCCCCAGGGCGGCCAGACGGCCGAGGGCGGCGTCTTCGTCGGCGTCCAGAGCCTGGCGTACGGAGTAGAGCTGAACCGACAACTGTGGTGTCGACAAGGGGAACTCCTCTCGTGGCGGACGGCCTGTAAACAGAATACCGACAGGGGTGATGGTTTCTAGGGGTCGTTAGCATCTCGTTCATGGCGAGGGAAACGGCGCGGCCGGGGGCGGCCCCGCGGAACTACCCCAAGGGGGAACGGCGGCGCGCCCAGATCATCGAGGCCGCGTTCACCGCGTTCGGGCAGGTCGGGTACCGCAACGCGAGCATGGTGCAGCTCGCCGCCGCCTGCGGTGTCTCACGCGCGGGCCTGCTGCACCACTTCCCGACCAAGGAGTCGCTCCTGGAGGCGGTCCTGGAGACACGCGACCGCCAGGACGGCGAGCACTTCCTGGAGTCGGGCGCGCTCAGCCAGGACGGCCTCGCCTACTTCGCCGCGATGATCAGGCTCGTCGCGCACAACCAGGCCAACCCGCTCATCGTGAGCCTGTTCGCGGTGCTGTCCAGCGAGGCCACCGCGGCGGACCACCCGGCGCGCCCGTACTTCGTCGCGCGCTACGAACGCACCCGCCGCGAGATGCAGTCGGCCGTCGACGACCTGGCACGGCGCGGGCTGCTGCATCCCCATGCGGACGCCTCGCACCTGGCGGCGGACCTGGTCGCCTACATGGACGGCCTTCAGGTCCAGTGGCTGCTCAGCCCGGACACCATCGACATGCCGGATCACCTGCGCGGGATGCTGCGCAACGTCGTCAGCGTCGAACTCCCCTAGTTGCCAGTGGTTTCCAGTTCCCTGCAGTCGCCTCCGGTCGATTCCAGCCCGTTGCGACGTTCCCGAAAGGCCGTGTCGGCGTGGATGTGTACGAGGCGGTGGAAAGCCGCCGGGCCGTACGGGCGTTCAGCGGGCGGCCGGTGCCCAGGGAAGTGCTGGCACGGGTGCTGGCCGCGGCCTCGCGGGCGCCGTCGAGCGGGAACCTCCAGCCCTGGCAGGTGTACGCGGTGTCCGGCGAGCCGCTGGCCGAGCTGAAGCGGCGGGCCACGGCCCGGGCGCTGGCCGGCGACCCGGGCGACGAGCGGGAGTACCCGATGTACCCGGCCGAGCCGGCCGCGCCGTATGCGGAACGCTTCGCCGCCGCGGCCGCGCAGCGGTACGCGGCGCTGGGCATCGAGCGCCAGGACCCGCAACGGCCCGTGAGGATCGCCGCGTTGAACACGCAGGCGTTCGGCGCGCCCCTCGTCCTGTTCTGCTACCTGGACCGGGCGATGGGACCCGGGCAGTGGGCGGACGCCGGGATGTACCTCCAGACGGTCATGCTGCTGCTGAGGGCCGAAGGCCTGCACAGCTGCCCGCAGGTGATGTGGACCGTGTACCGCCGGACCGTCGACCGGCTGGTGGGCGCCGGTGACCGGCTCGTGCTGCTGTGCGGTGTCGCGGTGGGCTTCGAGGAGGAGGGCGCGCCGCAGGTGCGTACCGGGCGGGCCGACATCACCGAGACGGTGCGGTTCGTCGGGGACTGAGCGGGCCGGCCGGCCCGGGTGCGGCGGTGTGCTTGAATGCCGGGCATGGACGGCTCCGCCCGCATGTGGATCAGTGAGATCCCCTCCCTCGACCCGGACACCCGGGAAGTGATCCTCGACCTCGACCAGACGTCCGGCGATCCGGCCGAGCGGATGGCCTGCATGCTGCTGACCCGGGGGCACGAGGGCGAGGCCGGGGTGTTCTACCTGCTGCCGGAGGATCTTTCGGCCCGGTACGAACGGACCGGGAACCGGCTCTCCGTGTCCCTGCTGGCGCGCCGGGACGTCCTCGCCCAGGACCTGGCCTCACATCCGGCCGCGCTGCGTGCGCACCTCGACCGCCTCCCCCGCGATCCCCTGGACGACGGCCGTGTCGTCCTCGTGCGCCGGGAAACCGTCACCGACTTCGCGCCGGCCGAACGGGACGGTTTCCAGCAACCCGTGCTGCTGATCGACCACAGCGTCGAACACGGCGACGGGCCGGTCGCGCTGCCCGAGCTGGTGAGCCTGTTCGAGAGGCAGGAGGCGGGCGTCGTGGTCGTCGCCGCGCCCATGGCGGCGCAGGACTGACCCTGCCGGCCCGGCACTCCGGGACACGGTGGACGGGTACGGTCACAGGTCGAACAGGCCTGCCGCATTGTCGTGGCACACCGCCCGCAGCCACTCCTCGCCGAGCTCCAGCCGCTCCAGGGCGTGGAGCTGGTGCATGTAGGGGTAGGGGATGTAGGGGAAGTCGGTGCCGAGCAGGACACGGTCGCCCAGGGCGGCGATCCGGGGCAGGGCCTCGGGCGGGAACGGCATGAACCGCTCGGTGAAGTCCGTGAACGCCATCGTGGTGTCCAGCCGCACCTCCCCGTACCGCTCGGCGAGGCCGGCGAACTCCTCGTACTCCGGCATCCCCATGTGCGCGACGATCAGCCGCAGCCTCGGGTGCCGGGCCAGTACCCGCGCGACCGGCCCGGGGCCCGTGTGCTTGCCGGGGGCGGGACCGGAGCCGCAGTGGATCACGACGGGAATCCCGGCGTCGGCCAGCAGTCCCCAGGCCCCGTCGAGGAGCTCGTCGGCCGGGTCGTACGCGCCCACCTGCACGTGCGCCTTGAACACCCGGGCGCCCGCCTCGACGGCCGCCCGCACGTACGCCTCGACGCCGGGCTCGGGGAACAGCGTCGCCGTGTGCAGGCAGTCGGGGGTGCGGCGGGCGAAGTCGGCGGCCCACGCGTTCAGCCAGGCCGCCATGCCGGGCTTGTGCGGGTAGAGCATCGAGGTGAAGGACCGGACGCCGAACTCCCGGAGGAGAGCGGTGCGTTCGGCCTCCTCCTGCCGGTAGGTGATGGGCCACTCGAGGTCGCCGATCAGCGGTCCGTTGGTGTCGAAGTAGTTCCAGACCTTGTGCAGGACCCGCTCGGGCATGAAGTGGGTGTGGACGTCGATCAGCCCGGCCAGGCCGTGTCGCTCCCGGAAGAGGCGGATCTCCTCGGCCTCGGAGGGGGCGGCGGAGGTGGCGGGGGCCGTGCGGTGATCGTTCATACCGCCAACGATCGGTGCCGGGGAGCGCCGAGTCCAGTCCGCGCCGCACCGACCGGGCGCGGGCCGAGACCGGCGCGATGGTGACGGAGCGTCAAGTTTCGTTGGTTGACGCGGAATTCAGGTGACAGCACTGGCGCTCCACACCTACCAGCGGGTAATTCATGGCTCTGTCACCATCGGCAACTCCTGTCACGGCGAAGGGATATCCCGTGCGTCTGCGTCCCCTGCGCGTCCTCTGCTGTTCCGCCGTCCTCGCCCTGTCGGCGCCCGTGTTCCTGCCGGGCACCGCGTCGGCCGCGGTCCCCGCCTCCTCGGTCTACCTCCAGAACTACGTCACCGGCCTCAACGCCGCCGACAGCGGCGGCACCGTCGCCGCGCACAATCCCAAGGGCAACGAAGACCACCAGCAGTGGACCGCCGTCGCGGTCAGCGGTGGCTACCAGCTCCAGAACGCCGACGAGTCCGGCACCTGCCTGGGACGCAACGGCACGGCCGCGGTCACCGCCGCCTGCGGGGCCGACGGCACCACCTGGACGATCACCGCCGGCACCGGCGGCACCTACTCCGTCACCGTCCCGGGCACCTCCCAGTACCTCACCGGATCGTCATCGGACTCCGCCGCCGTGCAGGTCGGCTCCTCGGGCGACCTCGCCCGCTGGTACCTCACCCCGGTCTCCTACGCCACCACGGCGATGCCCTCCGCGGACACCCGCACCCTCGACCAGGTGACGTTCCTGACCGCCCACAACGCCTTCGCCAACGGCTCGGACGGCAACTTCGCGTCCTTCCCGGTCAGCCTGTTCCCCAACCAGAACTACGGGATCAGCCGTCAACTCTCCGACGGCGTACGGGGCTTCATGCTCGACGACTACACCGTCTCCGGGCAGGCCGTGCTGTGCCACAACAGCTGCGACGGCGTGAGCAACCCGGTCCCGCTCGCCACCGACCTCCAGCGCATCGTGGACTTCCTCAAGGCCAACCCCGGCCAGTTCGCCACGGTGTTCCTGGAGGACTACGCCTCCTCCGACGTGCTGAAGTCGTCCCTCGCCTCGGTCAACGGCCTGTACGACGTGCTCTACCGGCCCGACCAGGACGGCGTCGCCGCCAAGGGCTGGCCCACGATGGCCGACCTCGCGGCCCGCGGCAAGCAGCTGCTGGTCTTCAGCGACCGGACCCGGGCGAGCGACACCGCCAACGGGTATGCCACCCGCGACACGTTCGGTGTGATGTACCAGCGGGAGTGGACCGTGGAGAACTACTGGTCCATGGGCGCGGGCCTCGGCTCCTCCGACTGGTCCTGCTACAGCCGGTGGGGCACCGACAGGCCGCTGACCACGGACTCGTCCGCCTTCCACCCGCTGTTCGTGATGAACCAGTTCCGGGACTACCCCATCGCCGGTACCGCCGCCACCGACAACGGCAAGCTCCTCAACCGGGCGCAGAACTTCTGCACTCCCGCCGCCCGGAAGAAGCCCAACTACGTGGCCGTGGACCGCTACGACACCGGCTCGCCCACCCCGCTGACCTCGGTGGGCACCCTGAACACGTACATCCTCGCGCCCGGCCAGTGAGCGCGGGCCGGGCGGGGCGGCGGGCGTACCGCCGCCCCGGCCGGCCGAGGCCGGGGGCACGCCTGGTTCAGGCGCCGTCGCGGTGGGAGCCCGGGGTGTGGCCGAAGGCGCGGCGGAAGGCGTCGATGAAGGCGCTGGCCGACGACCAGCCGCACGCGTGGGCCACGGCCGTCACCGGCATCCGGTCGGCGAGCAGGACCAGGGCGTGCTGAAGGCGGAGCTGGGTGCGCCACTGCGGGAAGGTCATGCCGAGGTCGGCGCGGAAGAGCCGGGACAGGGTGCGGTCGCCTGCGCCGACCGTGCGGCCGAGTTCCCCGAGGGTGCGGCCGTCGGCCGGGTCGGCCTCCAGGATCGCGCACACCTCGCGGAGCAGGGGCGCGGTGGGGGCGGGCAGGTGCAGCGGCTGCTGCGGTGAGGCCCGTAGCCGGTCGAGGAGGACGGCGTGCAGGCGGGACCGTTCCGGGCTGTCGTCGTCCTCGTCGCTCGTGTAGGCGATGATCAGCTCGCGCAGCAGCGGGCCGACCGCGAGGACGGTGGGGGTACCGAGCGCGAGGGGGTTCTCGGTGGCGGGCAGTCCGACGAAGTGGAGTTCGAGTTCGCCGTAGGCCCGGTGCGCGTGGACGGTGCCGGCCGGCACCCAGATGGCACGGTTGCCCGGGGCGACCCAGGAGCCCGCGTCGGTCGTCACGGCCAGCACGCCGCGCCCCGCGTAGACGATCTGGTGGTCGTCGTGCCGGTGGGCGTCGATCTCGTGACCGGCGGCGAGCCGGCGGGTCTCGGTCGGGGCAACGGTCTCGTGGCGGATTTCCGTCATCACTTGGCAGATTACCGGAAGTACGACAGGTGGCCGGGCCCGGAGCATGGCGGGGTGCGAAGGAACTCATCGATCACTCTGCTCTCCGTCGGCCATGGCTGTGTCGACATCTACCAGGGCGCCGTCGCGGCGCTGCTGCCGTTCTTCGTGGCCGAGCGCGGCTATTCGTACGCGGTCGCCTCCGGGGTCGTACTGGCCGCGTCCGTGCTGTCTTCGGTGGCGCAGCCGCTGTTCGGGGCGCTCACCGACCGCCGGCCGCTGCCCTGGCTGCTGCCGGCCAGCACGCTGCTCGGCGGTGCGGGGGTGGCGCTCAGCGGGCTGGGCGACTCCTATGCGCTGACCCTCGGGTTCATGGCGCTGTCCGGGATCGGCGTGGCCGCCTACCACCCCGAGTCGGCCCGGGTCGCGCGGCTGGCCGGCCGGGGCAGCCACAGCGCGATGGGGGTGTTCGCCACCGGCGGCAACATCGGGTTCGCGCTGGCTCCGCCGATGGTGGGTGCGGTGGTGGCGGGCGGCGGGCTGCGCTGGACGCCGTTGCTGGTGATACCGGCGCTGGCCGGTGCCGCGCTGTGCCTGCCGGTGCTGCGCAGACTGCGCGAGGGCGGGGCTTCCGGCGCCGCGCTGTCGGGGCCGGGCGGGAGCGACGACGTGTCGTCCTTCGTGCGCCTGTCGCTGGCCGTGGTGTTCCGGTCGATCGCCTTCGTCGGCCTGAGCACCTTCGTCTCGCTGTACGCCCGGCAGCGCACGGGTGGCGGGGCCGCGGCCGGTTCCGTGGCGCTGACGGTGCTCTACCTCGGCGGCGCGGTCGGTTCCGTGCTGGGCGGCTCCCTGGCGGGCCGCTGGGACCGGGTGACCGTCTGCCGCTGGTCGTACGTCCTGTCGGTGGTGGCCGTCGCGGGTGTGGTGTGGGTGCCGGGTCCGGCGCTCTACCTGTTCGTGGCGCTGACCTCGGTCGGCCTGTACGTGCCGTTCTCGCTCCAGGTGACCCTCGGCCAGGACTATCTGCCCTCGCGCATCGGCACGGCGAGCGGGGTCACCCTCGGCCTGACGGTGAGCGTCGGCGGTCTGGCCGGCCCGCTCCTCGGCACCCTCGCCGACGCCACCTCCCTGCAGACGGCGCTGGCACCGCTGGTCCTGATGCCGGTGCTCAGCCGGCTGCTGTTCGGCACCCTGCGCGAGCCCGGCGCGGCCCGGCGGTTCACGTCCGCGCCGGGGGCGGCGCAGGACGGTGCCCCCGTCGAGGCCGGCCGCCCGTCGGCGAGCAGCTGACGCTCCCGCCGCCCGTCAGACCGTCCAGACCCGGTCGGCGTAGTCGAGGAAGTTGCGGCCGAGGATCTTCTCGATGCGCTCGGAGCGGTAGCCGCGCTTCTCCAGGAGGAGGATCAGGTCGCGGAACTGGTCGACGCCGCGCAGGTCGACGACGAAGGGGTAGGTGTCGGCCCGTTCACCGGCCGCGCCGACCCCGGCCGCCGAGCGGGCGGCGACGTGTTCGGCGAGGGTGGCCCGGTAGGCGTCGAGGTCGTCGACGGCGGTGACGGTGCCGTCGGTGCCGATGCCGACGTGGTCCTCTCCGCAGACGTCGACCGCGTGCACGATGTGGTCCACGACGTCGGCGGCGGTGGCCTGCCCGGTGAGGTTGAGGAAGGGCATGAAGTAGATGCCGACGAACCCGTCCCGGTCCGCGACCAGGCGGAGTTCCTCGTCGGTCTTGTTGCGCGGCAGGTCGGCCAGGGCACGGCAGCCGGTGTGGTTGACGGAGACGGGCTGCCGGGAGTGGCGGGCCGCGTCCAGGCAGGTGCGCTCGCCGCTGTGGGAGAGGTCGACCATCAGGCGGTGCTCGTTGAGGACCTCGACGGCCTGCCGGCCGAAGGGGGTCAGGCCGCGGTTGGCGGGAGCCATGGAGCCGTCGCCGAGGTGGTTGGCCTGGTTGTAGGTGAGTTGTACGACGCGTACGCCGGCGTCGGCGAAGGTCGCGACCCGGCTGTCGAGGAGGGCGGGGTCCTCGCCCACGGCGACGGCGTTCTGGAAGCCGTAGACGACACCGATCCGTCCCTCCCGGTGTGCGCGGCGGATGTCGGCGGTGGTGCGGACCTTGAGCAGGTCGGCGGGGTGCGCCTCGATGATCCGGTCCCAGACGGCGATCTCGGCGAGGGTGTGCTCGTACGGCGGCAGGTCGCCCATGGTGTAGCCGAGGGTGATGTTCACGGCGGTCAGGCCGGAGGCGTGGGCGTCGGCGATCGCCCGGGCGTCGACCGCGAGTTGGTCGCTGGCGGGGTTGAGCTGGGTGGCGGCGGCCCGGGCGGCCGGGGTGTTGGGGTTGTCGAGCTGGCCCAGGGCGTTGACGATCACGGGACGGCCGAAGGCGGTGTCGATGTCGGTGCCGGTCACTGGGCGTCCTTCTCGAACTCGGCGCGGTCGAAGCGGTGTCCGCGTCTGACGGTGTACGTGATGGTGCGCAGGTTGCCGATGTCGTCGAGGGGGTTCTCGTCCAGGACGGCGAAGTTGGCGAGCTTGCCGGGTTCGACGGTGCCCATGTCCGCCTCGGTGCCGGCGGCGCGGGCGCCGACGAGGGTGGCCGAGCGCAGGACGTCGGCGGCGGGGACGCCGCAGCGGTCGACGAGGAAGCCGAGTTCGCCGTAGAGGGCGGGGAAGGGGTCGCCGGGGTCGGTCTCGTGGTCGGTGCCGGTACAGACCTCGACTCCGGCGCGGTACGCCTGCGCGGTGACGGCGGCGGCCAACTCGGCGTTGCGGGCGGCCCGTTCGACGGACTCGGCGGTATCGCCCCGGAGTTCGTCGCTGGTCCACATGGACGCGGTGGCGTCCAGGACCGTGCCGCGGCGGCACATCTCGGCGAAGAGGGCGGCGAGCTTCGGGGCGTCGCCCGCGGCGAATCGGTCGTGGTCGACCGGCGGTTTGGTCTTGTAGCTGCTCAGCGGCTCGGTGGGGTCCTCGAAGGCGAGCAGCGTGACGTGGGAGACGCTGTCGACCCCCGCGGCGACGACCTCGCCGGGCGCGGCCGGGAAGACGGTGGCGTGTGCCCAGACGGCGATGCCCTGGCGGTGTGCCTCGGCGGTGACGGCGGCGACGGTCGCGGCGTCCAGGTCGGCGTAGACCTTGATGGCGGCGGCGTGGGTGCCGCGGGCGAGGGCGACGGCGATCGGCAGGTCGGTGCCGGGGGTGACGGCCTGCATCCAGGGGACGGCGCCGGGAACGGTTCCGCGGGAGACCTCGTGGGTGCGGGGGTCGTCGAAGAAGGAGGGCCCGGCCATGAGGGCGGCGTAGCGGATGTCGGGGCCGGGGATCTCGCCGACCAGGGTGGCCCGGGCCAGGTCTCCGACGTGGCGCAGGTCGTCCGCCATGTCACGGACGGCGGTGACCCCGCTGTACACCAGGCGGCGGAGCACCGCTTCGGCGACGGGCCGGTCGGGCGGGGTGGCCAGGTGCTGGTGGGTGTCGACGAGGCCCGGGACGACGAACCGTCCGTCGAGGTCGACCTGGGGGGCGTCGGCGGCGTGCGGGGGCAGCGGGTCGGCGTCGCCGGCGACGGTGTGCAGGCGGGCGCCGTCGGTGACGATCGTGGTGTTCGGCCGCAGCGGGCCGCCGGTGCCGTCGAAGAGGGTGGCGCCGCGGTAGACCGTGACGGTTCCGGCGGGCGGCGCGGCCCAGGGGGTCGGGGCGCCCGGGGGCAGGTCGGTCATGGTCACCCTTCGGTCCACTGAGACTGGATTGCTTTGTTACGCGGTATGTAACAGCTGTATCGTGTGATGAAAATCCAGGTAACTGTACTCTGCAGCCGGTGGACCGCCGCAAGGGCCCGTACCGGACAGGAAGCGCCGGTCCGCGGTCGTCGCGGCACCGGGGACGAGAGGGAAGAGCCGCCGTCATGCCCGACGCACCCGCCGCGCCCGACGTATCCGCCGCCCCGGGGCCGCCCCGGTCGGCCGTCGACAAGGCCCTCGACCTGGTCGAGGCCGTCTCGCGCGCGCCGCACCCCGTGCGGCTGACGGACCTCGCCGCCGAGGTCGGGCTGCACCGCGCCACCGCGTACCGGATCCTCCTTGACCTGGTCCGGCGGGGCTGGGTGCTGCGGGCAGGTGACCGGTATCTGCCGGGCGCCGCCGTGCTGCGGATGTCCGCGTCGGCCGCGGGCAACTCGCTGACCGCGCTGGCCCGTCCGGTGCTGGAGCGGCTGTCGGCCACGACCTCGACGATGGTCAACCTCCAGGTGCTGGAGGAGGGCGGCGGCCGGGTGATCGACGTGGTCAGACCCGAACGGCTCGCCATGATCAGCCATTTGCGGGGCGAACTGCTGCCCGTACGACGGTTCGCCGGGCCGCTGGCCCTGGTCGCCGCGCTCGAACCGGAGGCGCGGCGGCGGTGGCTGGAGAGGCTGCCCGGAGACGACGCGGACATCGGGCGGGAGTTGGCCGAGGTGGCGCGGACCGGTGTCGCCGTGGAGCACGGTCGTAACGACGAACTGGTGGCCTCCGTCAGCCGGGCGGTGGTGCCCGCTCCCGGCGCGCCGATGTGCGCGTTGACGGTGGTGGGGCCGGCGGCCGAGTTCGACGGACCGAAACTGGCCTTCGTGGAGCGGGAGTTGGCCGCGGCTGCCGATGAACTGGTGGCGGCGCTGACCGCCGACGGAGCGGAGGCGGGCCGGTGAGCGGCGTGCTGGTACTGGACCGCCGGCAGACGGCCGCGGCGCTGGAGCCGTCCGCCGTGCTCGACGCGGTGGGCCGGGCGCTGGTCGCCGTCGCCCGCGAGGAGGTCTCCGTTCCGCCGCGGATCGCCGCCCTGACGCCGTCGGGCCTGCTCGGCGCGATGCCGGGGTATGTCGCCGGACTGGGCCTGGCCGCGAAGCTGGTGACGGTGACCGCCGATCCGGAGCACCCCGGACGGAGTTTCCACCGGGGGCTCGTGGTCCTGTTCGACGAGCGCGACGGGCGGCCTCTCGCACTGGTGGACGCCGAGGCGCTGACCGAGGTCAGGACGGCGGCGTCCGCCACGCGGAGCGCGCTGGCCCTGGCCGCCCGGCCCGGTCTCGGACGGGTGGCGGTGGTGGGGACGGGGGCGCAGGCGCGGGCCCAGCTGGCGTTGCTCGCCGCCGTCCGGCCGGAGGCGGAGGTGGTCGTGGCAGGACGTGACCCGGTGCGGGCGGGCGAGACGGCCGCGCTGTCCCCGGGGGCGCGGGTCGCCCCGGGCCTCGAGGACGCGGTGCGCGCGGCCGACGTGGTGTTCTGCTGCACCGGCGCCACGGCTGCCGTCGTCCGCCGGGAGTGGCTCTCCCCCGGCGTGCATGTCTCCTCGGTCGGCGGCTCGCACGGACCCGAACTGGATCCCGGCACGGTCCGGGACGCGGCCCTGTTCGCCGAGTGGCCCGGCGCGGCCGCGTCGCCGCCGCCGGCGGGCGCCCACGAACTCCAGGAGCTGCCCCCGGGACGGCCCGTCACCCTCCTCGGCTCCGTCCTCGCCGGCGACCATCCGGGGCGGGGCGGTGACACCGGGGCCCTCACGGTCTTCAAGTCCACCGGGCACGCGGCCCTGGACGTCGCGGCGGTGCGGGTGGCCTACGACGTGGCGCGGGAGCGGGGGTTGGGGCTGCGCGTGGACCTGTGACGGCCACGGGGACCGGCCTGGCGGGAGAAGTTCCTCCCCCACTCTTTGTTTCACAGTACATCTAGATGCATAATGCGGTTATGGATGACCGGGTCGAAGAACGGGCCGCCGACGGCCGACCGGGCGGCGAGGCCGGCCTCGGCGAGGAGGGTCCCGCCGGGTCACCGGAGCAACTGATGGCCGCCGTCGAGCAGTTGGTACGGCATGTACGGCACAGCGCCACCGCCGGCGGCCTGAGCACCGCCGCCTCCTCGGCCCTGGCCCGACTGGGCCGGGAGGGCCCGCTGCGGCTGACCGAACTGGCCCGTGCCGAAGGCGTCTCGCAGCCCGGGATGACCCAGCTCGTCGGCCGGCTGGAGCGCGCGGGCCTGGTGGCACGCAACGCCGACAGCACCGACGGCCGGGGGGTCCTCGTGGAGATCACCGCGACCGGTCTCGACGTCTCCCGGCAGCGCCGTGCCGAACGCACCCAGGCCCTTCGGGAACTGGTCGAGGAACTGACCGGGCCCGAACAACGGGCCGTACGGCTCGCCCTGCCCGCCCTGGCCCGCGTGATCGAGGAGCGCAGGGCACGGGACTGAGGCGCCTGCGGATCCGCGCGCCTCGGGGAGCAACTCCCTTCCGGACCCGTTCCGTCCAGCCATCCGTTCCCTCCAGCCATCCGTCCCGTCCGTCCGCATCCGGAGAGAGGACCGTTGATGAGTGCACCGCACCAGGGGGCCGCGAGCCCCTTCAGGCAGCCGAAGGCCGTGTGGGCCGTGGCGTTCGCCTGCGTGATCTCGTTCATGGGCATCGGCCTGGTGGACCCGATCCTGCCCGCGCTGGCGACGAGCCTGCACGCCTCGCCCAGCCAGGTCTCGCTTCTGTTCAGCAGCTACCTGATCGTGACCGCGGTCGCCATGCTGATCGTCGGCTGGGTGTCCAGCCGGATCGGCGCCAAGCGCACCCTCGTCACCGGCCTCGCGATCATCGTCGTGTTCGCCGCGCTCGCCGGCACCTCCGGCTCGATCAACGGCATCGTCGGCTTCCGGGCCGGGTGGGGGCTGGGCAACGCCCTGTTCATCGCCACCTCGCTGGCCGTCATCGTCGCCTCGGCGAGCGGCGGCTTCGCCGGGGCGATCATCCTCTACGAGACCGCCCTCGGCCTTGGCATAGCCGTCGGCCCGCTGCTGGGCGGCGAGTTGGGCGGCATCAGCTGGCGCGGTCCGTTCTTCGGCGTCGCCGTCCTGATGGCGATCGCGCTCGTCGCGACGCTGGCCTTCGTGCCGGCGCTGCCCAGGCCGGAGCGCCGTACCTCGCCGCTGGCGCCGATCACGGCCCTGCGCCACCGCGGGCTGCTGACCATGGGCATCATGGCCCTGCTGTACAACTGGGGCTTCTTCACGATGCTCGGCTACGCGCCCTACCCGATGGAGCTCAACGCCCGTCAGCTGGGGCTGGTCTTCACCGGCTGGGGGCTGCTGGTGGCCGCGTTCAGCGTCTTCTTCGCGCCGCGGCTGCAGGCCCGCTTCGGCACCGCGCCCGTGCTGTACGCCAACCTCGTCGGCCTCGGCGCGGTGATGGCGGTCATCGCCGCGGGGGTCGAGACGCCGACGGTCGTGATCGTCGCCGTCATCGTCAGCGGCATCTTCATCGGCGTCAACAACACGCTGACCACGCAGGCGGTGATGGTCGTCTCGCCGGTCGAGCGTCCGGTGGCCTCCTCCGCCTACGGCTTCCTGCGGTTCATCGGCGGCGGCCTGGCCCCGTACGTCGCCGGGAAGCTGGCCGACGCGACCGACCTGAGCGTGCCGTTCTACCTGGGCGCCGGCACCTTCCTGCTCGCGATCCCGGTGCTGGCCGGCGGGCACCGGCTGCTGCGGGACGCGGAGGCCCGCCTGGCCGACGGCGAGCCTGCCGTGCCCGCGCTCACGCCCGTCGGGCGGCAGGCCGCGGCCGGCCCGGGTCCGGTCGTCGTGGCCGTCGGTGCCCATCAGCGGGCCGCGGCCATCGTGGACGCCGCCGCCCGGCTCGCGCGCGACACGGGCAGCCCGCTGGAGGTGGTGCACGTCCAGCGGACCGCCGTCGTGGAGGAGCTGGCGGCGGACACCGAGACCCTCGACGAGGCCCGGGCCGCGGTCGTCGCCCATCTCGACCGGCTCGCCGCGCAGGGGTTCGCCGCCACCGGCCAGATCCTGGACAGCGTGGGCGACCACGCCGCCGCCGGCCGGGTCCTCGCCCGGCATGCCGCCGAGGTCCACGCCCGTGCCGTCGCCGTCGGCCGCTCACCGCGCGGGCCGCTCGCCCAGTTCGCCGACGGCAGCCTCACCACCGCGCTCGCCCACGCCGCGAGCTGCACGGTCGTCCTGGTCGACCCGTCCGACGAGCCACTGCCGCTGACCGCGTCGACGCTCGTCGAGCTCCGCGGGCGACCGGCCTGATCCGGGGCCGAGCGACCGCGCTGTCGCAGGAAGGCGTGCGATGGCGTGGCGTCCGGTGCGGGGCGGCGCGGTGCCCTGGGACGGGACGCGAGAGCAGGGCACCACGCCCCGCATCGCCCAGGCGACAGGGCCGAGTTGGTCGCCCGAAATTCGTTCGGCACCGGTCGTCCGGCGGAGCTAGCCTCACTGATCATGGGAGCACGAGCGCAGTACGTGGTGGTCGAGAACGGCGCCTGGCAGCGGTACTACTCACACTGGGCCGCCCACCGGGTGGCCCATGATCTGCTGCCCGGCCCGGTCGCGGCGACACGCTGCTTCCGTGCCAACCGGGAGATCGACGAATGGCTCGACGACGTGTGGTGCGAGGGCGCGGCGCTCGTCGACCACGACCGCCGGACCCTGCTCTGGTTCTCCTCCACGGACGACTGGGCCGACCACCTCGCCACCCGCTCCGTACTGGCGCGGACATGGCCCGGCTGGGACGTCCGCTTCGCGCACGACGGCATGGGTGACCTGACCCACCACCTGGGCCTCGGCAGGGACCTGACCCGTACGCCGGGCTGGTTCGAGACCTTCGAGCCTCGCGGGTTCGCGGCCAGCGAGTACCCCGAGCCGCGCACCGTCGCCTCCCTGCGACTGCCCGACGGAAGCGTCCGCGCGTGGGGCAGCGACTGGGATCCCGTCGAGCACCTCGCCGGCGGCGCCCGCCTGATCGACCTGATCGCCGCGTCGCCGGCCACTCCCGCGCTCACCGACATGCCGCACGGCGGCGTCCATTTCGACCCGCGGGCCCGCACCGTCTCGCTGTGGGCGGTGCAGACCGTGGCCGGCATTCACGAGTGGCCGTTGCCGGGCTGGGAGGACTGGGTCCTGGACTTCCGCGGCGTCGACCACACCCTGCAGGCCGGGCTGCTGCCCGCGGACTTCCCCTTCCCGACGCCTCCGCTCCCGGCCGCACTGCGGAGGCTCGGCGAGGACCTCGGCGTCCCGCTGCCCGACACGAGCGCGCTGCTCGCCCGCGCCGCGGGTGCCGCCGGTCCCGAGGGCACCACCCCCGTGGTGAACCCCGCCGCGCTGGTGCAGCCCGACCCGGCCGATCCCACCCCGGCCGAACTGGCCGCGCTGCGCGGAGCGATCGACGCGCTGGTCTCGGAGGCGGCGGCCGGCTGACCGGACTCGGGGCCGTTCTCCGGTCCGGCGCCGGGTCATGTCCTCCCGAACCCGAACACCAGGTCGGGCCAGTCACTGTCAGGTGTCCGGCCGTCGAGCGCCTCGCTGATCGTGCGCTCCTCGTACCTGAAGTGGGATTCCATGATCGCCGCCAATCCGTCGAGTTCGCGCCCGATCGCCTCCAGGGCTGAACCGTGCGGTCCGGCAGACCTGTCGGCGAGTTCGCTCACCCGGGACAGGATCGAGGTGATCAGTCCGTGGTCCTCGACGAGACGCGCGATCGTCGGGGCGAGGTCCGGGCGTTCCCGGAGCAGCTGGGAGAAGAGTCCGTCGTCCTCGCCCTGATGGTGTGAGGTCAACGCGGTGCAGAAGGCCAGGCAATGGGTGAGCAGTACGTCGTCGTCCGACCGGCGGTGTCCCAGGCCTGTCCTGATCTCTCGGAGCCGGCGACGCAGTTCTTCATGCGCTTGTGCGAGTTGCCGGCTCAGGGCGACCACTCGGTCGCCGTCACGGGATGCCACGGATGGCGGTCCCTTCGGTTCCGCACCTCCATGCCTGACGCAGACCGTCACCGGCACGCGATGCTGCCGCCATCCGATCACGGGGTGCGGCGGGACAGCAAGCCCGATTGCCGGGCAGGGGCAGCGCCGTGGCGGCGTGGGCGACGCACGTGAGTGCGGGCCGCCACGCCGCCGGGCCGCCCAGAACGAGAAGCTCAGCCCCGGTTCGGCTCGGTCACGCCCTGGGCGGGCGCGGTGGGCCGGTCCGGTTCCGTGGCTTCCTGGCCGGCGACCACCGTCGAGGGGCGGTTGCCGCGGTCCAGGAGGCCGCCGGTGACGGCCAGTCCGAGGCCGGCCGCCGCGAGGGTCGCGCCGACCAGGTTGGGTGCGGCCCAGCCCCAGCCCGCGGAGATGACCAGGCCGCCCAGCCAGGCGCCGGCCGCGTTGGCCATGTTGAAGGCGGAGTGGTTGGAGGCCGCCGCCATCGTCGGGGCGTCCTTCGCGTTGATCATCAGCAGCATCTGTACCGGCGTGGTGACGAGCGCGCCCATCGCGCCGATGAAGGTGACCGTGACGAGGGCCGGCACCGTGCTGTGGACGGTGAAGTAGAACGTGACCAGCGCGGCCCCCAGCAGGGTGATCCCGGCGTACAGCGTGGGGCGCAGGGCGCGGTCGGTGAGGGGTCCCGCGACCAGGGTGCCGGCGGTCATGCCGACGCCGTAGAGGGCGAGGACCCAGGTGGTCGAGGCGTCGGAGAGGCCCGTCAGGTGGGTCAGCATGGGGACGAGGTAGCTGTAGACGGCGAAGAAGCCGCCGAACCCGACGACGGCGGTGGCCAGGCCGATGAAGACCTGCCGGTTGCCCATCGCGCGCAGCTCCTGCCGGATGCCGGCCTGCGGGCCGCGCGGCTGGTGGGGCACGAGGAGGGCGAGGGCGAGGAGTGCCACGAGCCCGATGACGGCGACCGCGCAGTAGGCGTACCGCCAGCCCAGGTGCTGGCCGAGGGCGGTGCCGGCGGGGACGCCGATGATGTTGGCGATGGTGAGGCCGAGGAAGACCCGGGAGACGGCGCGGGCCGCGCGGTCGGCGGCGACCAGCCGGGAGGCGACGACGGCGCCGACGCCGAAGAGGGCGCCGTGCGGCAGTCCGGCGAGGAAGCGGGCGGCGAACAGCAGGCCGAAGTCGGGGGCGAGCGCGGACGCCGTGTTGCCGACGACGAAGAGCCCGGTCAGCAGGAGCAGCAGCCGCTTGTGGGGGACGCGGGCGCCGATGCCGGTCAGGAGGGGGGCGCCGACGACGACACCGAGGGCGTAGGCCGAGACGAGGTTGCCGGCGTGCGGCACCGACACCCCGACGCCGTCCGCTATCTGGGGCAGGAGGCCCATGGTGGCGAACTCGGTGGTGCCGATGCCGAAGGTGACGACGGCAAGGGCAAGCAGAGCCAGAGGCATGGTGAGCGGGGGAACCTTTCGGGGACGGCGGGTTCGGGAGGGGTGGCCGTACGGAACCGAATGGTTTCTTCGGCCTCCGTGGCCGGCCGTACCGAGCGCCCTTGCCCAGTCCACCCCAAGAACGTTGCAGCGGGATGCGGTGAGCGCGCATTCCTGAATCGGCTCACAAGGTGGGGTGACCTGTGTCACGTGTCAGTGGCGCCGACGGGGTTCACCGCGGCGTGGTGGCCCGGCGGCACTCCGCGCACAGTCCCCACCAGGTGATCTCGGCCTCGTCGACGGCGAATCCCCTGTCGTCGTCGGGGGTGAGGCACGGTGCCGCGCCGACGCTGCAGTCGACGTCCTCGATCCGTCCGCACCGGCGGCAGACGAGATGGTGGTGGTTGTCGCCGACGCGCAGCTCGTACCGGGTGGGTGAGCCGGCGGGTTCGATGCAGCGGACGAGTTGGGCCTTGGTCAGGTCTTCCAGCACGTTGTAGAGGCCCTGCCGGGAGAGTCCGCCGGTCTCGGCCCGGTCCGTGCCGATGCGCGTCTCGAGGTCGGCCGCCGTGGAGTGGGGATGGCCCCGCAGAGCGGTCAGCACGGCCCGGCGCTGGGCCGTACTGCGCAGGCCCTTGCGCCTGAGCAGATCGCCCGCGAACTCCTCCATGGTCATGTGGTTCTCCTACGGCCTGCCGGCCGTTCCGCCCGGTGGGGGCACGATACAACCAGAGTTGACCCGGTCCGTTCCACGCGCCTACGCGGCCTCCGCCGTACGGCAGGTGCCGCAGACCAGGCGCCGGGCCGGGAGGGTGCTCGTCACGGGGATCACCCCGACGGGACGCTGGACCGTGGTCTGCAGGATCCGCGCGTGGTCGGCGCAGGTGAAGAGGCCGCAGCGCGTGCAGGCGCCGATCCCGTTGTTCTCGTGACGCCCCGACTGGGCGCAGTCGTAACAGTGCATGTCGCTTCCCGGATGGGTCGGCCCACTCGGCTGGTGCGGTGGGGTGCGTGACGGCGGTGCGCCGACGGGCCCTCGCCACCTCGGCACACATCGAACATAGCCAACTAGTTTTGACAGAGTCAAGTTTAGGAAGCGGGCCGGGACCTCTGGACCGCCGCGACTTGTTCACCTACCGTCTAGACATGCCTGGACAGGTTCACAAGCATCATCGCATCGCCCGTGTACTCGCCGACGAGATCCGCGCGGGGGTCCATGCCGACGGCAGCAGGCTCCCCGGGGAGCACGCGCTCAGGGAGCGGTTCGGCGTCAGCCGCACCACCCTTCGGCAGGCCCTGCAGGTCCTCGGCGAAGAGGGCCTCATCGCCACCCACGCGGGCATCGGCTCGTTCGTCACCTTCGACGGGGCGCCGCTCGACAACCACCTGGGCTGGACCCGGGCGCTGGCCGCGCAGGGCACCGAGCTGACGACGGAGGTCCTCCGCTTCGAGGAGGCCGCCGATCCGGAGCTGGCGGCGCGGCTCGGGCTCGTGTCCGACGCGTTCATCGCCCTGGACCGGGTCCGGCGGCTGCCCGACGGGCAGGGCGTGTCGCTGGAGCGCAGCAGGGTGCCGGTCACCGGGGAGCTGGCCGGGCTGCCGGAGCGCGGTCTCGAAGGGGGTTCGCTCAGCCGGGCGCTGATCGCGGCGGGCCGGGTCAGCGACTCCGGTGAGGGTGTCGTCTCGGTGCGCGGGCTCACGGACGCCGAGGCCGCCGTGCTGCACCGCTCCCCCGGCGAGTCGTTCCTCCGGCTCGACCAGGTGTACCGGGCCGCCGACGGCTCGGTGGTCGAGCAGGTCGGCAGTCTGCTCGATCCCGCCCGCTTCGAACTGCACGTCCGCTCGGGCAACGGAGGCCGCTCGTGACCGACCGACTCGACCGCGCGCTCGGCGCGTTCTACGGACTCGCGCTCGGTGACGCCCTCGGGATGCCCACGCAGGTGATGTCCAGGCAGGACGTCGTGCGCGTGTACGGCGCCGTCACCGGCTTCGAGGCGGCCGGTCCCGACAACCCGGTCAGCGCGGGCATGCCCGCCGGGTCCGTCACCGACGACACCGACCAGGCCGTCATCGTCGGCCGCCTCCTCGTCGAGGGGCACGGCCGGATCGACCCGCTGCGGCTGGCCCGGGAACTGCTCGACTGGGAGAAGGAGATGCGGGCCAAGGGGTCCTTCGACCTCCTCGGCCCGTCCACCAAGGCCGCGCTGGACGCGGTGGCCCGCGGTGTCCCGCCGCGCGAGGCGGGGCGCACCGGCACGACGAACGGCGCCGCGATGCGCGTCACCCCGGTGGGGATCGCCTTCGCCGCCGACCCGCTCGACGCGTTCGTCGACCGGGTCGTGGAGTCCTGCCAGGTCACCCACGACACGACCCTCGGCATCGCCGGCGCCGCAGCCGTGGCCGCGGCCGTCAGCACGGGGGTCGGCGGCGGCTCGCTCGACGAGGCCGTCACCGCCGCCGTGGCCGCCGCCCGTGCCGGTGCGCGACGCGGGCACTGGATCGCCGGGGCGGACATCGCCGCCCGCATCGAGTGGGCGCGGGAGCTGGTGCGCGACCGCACCGAGGCCGAGGCACTGGACCGGGTCGTCGCGCTCGTCGGCACCAGCGTGGCCAGCCAGGAGTCGGTGCCGGCCGCGTTCGCGGTGCTCGCCCTCGCGGACGGCGACCCGTGGCGGACCGCGCTGCTCGCCGCCAACCTCGGCGGGGACAGCGACACCATCGGGGCGATCGCCGGCGCCGTCGCCGGTTCGGTCGCCGGGCTCTCCGCGCTGCCCGCCGAGGCCGTGCGCACCCTGCGCTCCGTCAACTCCCTCGAGCTGGAGCCTCTTACGGCCGCTCTGCTCACCTACCGCTGAACCGTCCCCGCCCCCCGTCGGCTGCCGCCGAACCGACCCGCCTCCCGCGTCGGCCCACCGACGCCCGCCCCCTCACCCGCCCTTCCGCACCCTGCAAGGAGGTTCCGTCATGGCCGTCCCGAAGACGAACGATCGCGTCGGTGCCGTCGAGACCCGTGGGATCGAACCGGTCCCAGACAGCGAACGGCGCGGCCATGCCGGCCAGATGTTCTGGACCTGGTTCGCCGCCAACATCAGCATCCTCGGGCTGCCGCTCGGTGCCACCCTGGTGGCGTTCCGCGGCCTGGACATCTGGCAGGCGGTCCTGGTGGCCGTCCTCGGCTCCTTCGGCTCCTTCGCCCTCGTCGGCGCCCTGAGTCTCGCGGGCAAGAAGGGCGGCGCGCCGGCGCTCACCCTGTCCCGTGCGGTCTTCGGGCAGCGGGGCAACGCGGGTCCGACCCTGATCACCTGGCTGAGCCGGGTCGGCTGGGAGACCATCTCCACGACCACCGCGGCCTACGCGCTGCTGGCGCTCCTCGACACCGCGTTCGGGGTCCGGCAGAACACCGTGCTCACCCTGGTCTGCCTGCTGGTGTTCATCGCCTGCACCCTGCTCATCAGCGGCCTTGGCCACGCCACCATCATGTGGATCAACAAGTGGGCCACGGTCGTCTTCGGGGTCCTGAACCTCGTGGTGATGGGCTTCCTCATCTCGACCGTCGACTGGTCCAGGGTGCTCGACGCCCCGGCGGGGCCGACCAGCGCGGTGGTCGCCGGGGTGGGCTTCATCGCCTCCGGCACCGGCATCGGCTGGGCCAACGCCGGTGCGGACTACGCCCGTTACCTGCCGCGCGCGATCCCGGGCCGACGGCTCGTGGTGGCCTCGGCGTTCGGTGCGGGCATCCCGCTGGTGCTGCTGATCTCCCTCGGCTCGCTGCTCTCCGCGGGCGACCGGACGCTGGCCACCGCCTCCGACCCGGTCGCCGCGATCAACGCGATGCTGCCGTCCTGGATGGCGATCCCGTACCTCGTCGCGGCCTTCGGCGGGCTGCTGATGTCGAACCACCTCTCCACGTACTCCGCGGGACTCACGATGATCACCCTCGGCCTGCGGGTGCCGCGCGCGTACGCCGTCGCTCTCGACGTGGTGCTGATGTTCGCGGGCGGCATCTACTTCATGCTGGTCGCCGACGATTTCTACGGGCCGTTCTCGACCTTCCTGACGCTGCTCGCCGTGCCCATCTCGGCCTGGATCGGCGTGATCGCGGTGGACTCGCTGCGCGGTCGCACCTACGACCCAAAGGCCCTGCTGGACACCACCCGCTCCAGCGCCTACTGGTACTCGGGCGGCTTCCGGCTGCCCGCGGTGCTCGGCTGGGCGCTCGCCATCGTCGCCGGCCTGCTCTTCACCAAGGCGTCGACCAGCGCGGACGACGTCTGGTTCGCGGGGCCGCTCAGCGACACCTGGCCGGGCGTCAACGGCCTCGGCTGGGCGGTCTCCATGGCCGTCGGCGCGGGGGTGTACGCGGTGTGCGGCCGGCGTGGCACGCCCGCCCGGGGTGACAGCGGCGAACCCGCCGCCGCCCGTCTCCAGGGCGCCGGCCGGTGAACCGGCGGCTGGTGCTCGCCGGGAACGTGATCGCCGACGTGGTGATCGAGATCCCCGCGCTGCCCGAACGCGGCGGCGACGTCGTCGGCACCCGCACCGAAACGACCGCGGGCGGTGGTTTCAACACGCTGGTGGCGGCCCGCCGGCTGGGCACGGAGGCGGTCTACGCCGGGCTGCACGGGACGGGGCCGCACGGCGATCTGGTCCGGGCGGCGCTGGCCGCCGAGGACATCGGGACGCTGCTGCCCGCCCGTGCGGACCTCGACACCGGCTTCACGGTGGCCCTGGTCGACTCCGGCGGCGAACGCACCTTCGTGACCAGCTTCGGAGCCGAGGCCACGCTGGCACCGGCCGACGTGGCCGCGGTCCGGGCCCGGCTGCGCCCCGGTGACCTCGTCCAGCTCTCCGGCTACGGGCTCGCCCTGCCGGGCAACGGCCCGCTGCTGTCCGGCCTCACCGCCGCGCTGCCCGCCGGCAGCGCCCTCTGCCTAGATCCGGGCCCGCTGGTCGCCGACATCCCGGAGAGCGTCCTCGCCCCCGTGCTGGCCCGCACCGACTGGCTCAGCGCCAACGCCCGCGAGGCGCGGATCATGACCGGGCACGAGGATCCGCGTGCCGCGGCGGCGGAGCTCGCGCGGCGGCTGGCCCCCGGGGCCGGGGTGCTGGTGCGGGCCGACAAGGACGGCTGCTGGCTGGCCGCCCCCGGCCGGCCGCCCGTGCACGTACCGGGTTTCCCGGTCACCGCCGTGGACAGCAACGGCGCGGGCGACGCGCATGTCGGCGCGTTCCTCGCCCTGCTGGGCCAGGGGTTCGACCCGCTGACGGCCGCGCGCGGCGCCAACGCGGCGGCGGCCTTCGCGGTGACCCGTCGCGGCCCGGCCACGGCGCCGGACCGGACCGAACTGGCCGCGTTCCTGGCCGGCGACCCCCTCGCCGGCCAACTCTCCTGACGCGCCCGGGTCTTGACGAGCCTCGATGCCGGTCCTGGGAAGAGAGCCGCGCCGCCGGTTGGTTGAAGGCGGAGCCGCGGCCGGTGTGTGGCCGGCCGTCGGCTCGTCGGCCAGGGCTTCTCTCAGCGAGGAAGAACGGTGATCACGCGATGAAGGCGGTGCGGTTCCACGCGTACGGCGGGATCGATGTGCTGCGGGTCGAGGAGGTGGAGCGGCCGGTGCCGGGTCCCGGGCAGGTGCTGGTCGAGGTCCGCGCGGCCGGGATCCAGCCGGGTGAGGTGATGATCCGCGAGGGTGCCCGGCACGGGCGCTGGCCCGCGACGTTCCCGTCCGGGCAGGGCAGCGACCTGGCCGGCGTCGTGGTGGCGGCCGGTCCCGAGGTGCGCGGCTTCGCGGTCGGCGACGAGGTGCTCGGCTTCACCCACAACCGGGCGAGCCATGCCGAGTACGTCGTGGCCGAGGACGTCAACCTGGTGTCCCGCCCGGAGGGGCTGCCCTGGGAGGTGGCCGGATCGCTGTACGTGGCCGGCACCACCGCGTACGCGACCGTGTTCGCGGTGGACCCCGGGCCGGAGGAGACCGTCGTGGTGTCCGGGGCTGCCGGTGGCGTGGGGGCGCTCGCCGTACAGCTGGCGCGGCGGCGCGGTGCCACCGTCGTCGGGCTGGCGAGCGAGGCCAACCACGCCTGGCTGACGGCCCACGGCGTCGTCCCCGTCGCCTACGGGGAAGGAGCGGCGAACCGGATCCGGAAGGCCGCCGGGGGCAGGGACGTCGACGCCTTCATCGACACCTTCGGCGACGGCTATGTGGACATGGCCGTGGACCTGGGCGTACGGCCCGGACGGATCAACAACATCCGCGACTGGCCGGCCGCGGCCCGGGTCGGTGCCCGGACCTACGGGGAGGGGTCGGCCGCGTCCGCGGTCGTGGTCGGTGAGCTCGCGCGGCTCGCCGCCCGGGGCGAGCTGGACGTGCCGATCGCCCGCGTCTACCCGCTGGAACAGGTCCGGGAGGCGTTCCGCGACCTGGAACGGGGGCACGCCCGGGGCAAGATCGTGCTCCGGCCGTAGCGCCCGCTCCGCGCCGGCGGGGCCGGGCGCTCCGGGCTGAGCTCGCCGGGCGCAGCGGGCATGCTGGAACCATGATGGTGCTCGCCGTGCTCTTCGCCGTCCTGGGTGCCGTCAGCAACGCGGCGGGCACGGCCTTCCAGCGCAAGGCCGCGTCCACCGCGCCCGGCCGCAGCGGACTGCGCCTGCTGCTGGTGCTCATGCGGCGGCCGGCCTGGGCCATCGGTATCGCCGGCGTGGCGGGGGCCGCGGTCTTCCAGGCGCTCGCACTGGTCAACGGGCCCATGGCGCTGGTCCAGCCGCTGTTCATGCTGGAGCTGCCGTTCGCGCTGCTGATCGCCGTGCCGCTGATGCATCGCAGGCCCAGTCCGGAGGGCTGGCGGACGATCGCCGTGGTGGTGGCAGGCCTGGCCCTGCTGCTCGCCTCGGCGGCCCCGTCCGGCGGCCGCCAGCAGGCGTCGATGCAGCGCTGGATCCCGGTCCTGGCCCTCACCCTGGGCGCCATCGCCGTCACCGTGCTGCTCGTACGGTCCTCGTCGTCGCCGCTGTTCCGCGCCGCGGGCCTGGCCGGCGGAGCCGCGATCGGCAACGCGCTGACCGCGGCGCTCATGAAGTCGGCCACCGGCCGGCTCGCGGACGACGGCCTGCCCGCGTTCCTCACCGCCTGGCAGACCTACGGCTTCGCGCTCACCGGGATCGCGGCGCTGCTGCTCCTGGAGAACGCGCTGCAGGCCGGTCCGCTCGTCGCCTCCCAGCCGGCGCTGACGATCGGCGACGCGGCGGTGAGTCTGCTGCTGGGCGTCGCCCTGTTCGACGAGTCGGTCCGCACCGGGTGGTGGCTGCTGCCCGAGGTGGCCGGGGCCGGTCTGATCCTGTGGGGCGTGACCCGGCTGACCCGCGTCGTGCCGCACCTCGTCGATGTCATGCGGTGAGGGACGTGCGGGGTCGTCGCGGGTTCGGCCGTTCCGCCGGTACCGGCCGATACCGTGCGGCTCTCGGCAGTTCAGTGGCTGTTACACGGGCCGCCGTCCGAGGCGCCGGTGGCCGGTGAGATGATCACAGGGTGGGGCTGGAAGAGCTCGTTCGGCGCCGGACGCGCCGACCCGTCACGCCGTGATCCGGCGTCCCTGACCACCGAGTAAACCTTCCATGCCCCCGGAAGGGGAAACACCGTGTCCGTGTTCCAGCGCATCCTGGTCGCCGTCGATCCCAGCCCCGCCCGCCGCTCCGCCGTGCGGCTGACCGGCGAGCTGGCCAAGCTGACGAACGCCGAGGTCCGCGTCGTACACGTCATCGCCTCCGCCGCCTCCGTCGCCGCGATCGTGCCCCTGGAGGAGGACGCCGAGGCGCAGGCGGTCCTCGACGAGGCTCTGACGGCCCTGCGCGAAGCGGGCGTCAAGGCCGAGGGGACCCTCGTCAGGGGGCTGACCACCCAGGTCGCGACCACCATCGCCGACACCGCGGAGGAGTTCGCGGCCGATCTCATCGTGCTGAGCCCGCACCACCGGAGCTCCGTCGAGGCGCTGTTCGACCCGCGGGTCAGCGACGCCGTCGCGCACCGCACCAAGACGGCGATCCTGCTGGCGCCGGAAGACCACGACGAGGCCTGACCGGCCTTCGGCCATCGCCCCCGGGCCCGCTGCGGATTCGTCGTCCGCGGCGGGCGCCGTGCTGGCCTCTCCGCCGTCGGTGGTCTGCGGCGCCGTCGTGGCTGGTCGCGCAGTTCCCCGCGCCCCTTCAGGGGCGCCGAATCAGCGGCGCCGCCAGGGCAGTGCCTCCTGTTCGCCGGTGTCGGCGTCCATCCGTTGCAGGGCGGCGTTGACGGCCTCGCCGATCTCGGCGAACTGGGTGACCTGCTCGGGGGTGAGGGCGTCGAAGACGGCTCGGCGGACCGCCTCGACGTGGCCGGGCGCCGCGCGCTCCAGGAGGCCCATGCCGGCCGGGGTGAGGATGGCGTGCTGGTTGCGGCGGTTGACCGGGTCCTCGCGGCGGTCGACGTAGCCGGCCTCCTGGAGGCGGGTCACGGCGTGGGTGAGGCGGCTGCGGGTGATCTTCAGGCGTTCGGCCAGCTCGGACATGGTCAGGCTGTGATCCTTGACCGAGGACAGATTGGCGAGCAGCGTGTAGTCGGCGTGGGTCATCCCCGCGTCGCGCCGCAGCTGGCGGTTCAGGTGGTCCGAGAGATGCGTGGAGAACTGGACGTAGGCGAGCCACGCCCGTCGTTCCTCGGGGTTCAGCCAGCGTGGCGTCGTGGTCATGGGACGCAGCCTAACCACTGACGTTTGAATGTTCAAACCTCAGGTGGTGACCGCTCCGGGGAGATCCCGTCTCCCCGGAGCGGTCACCCGTTCAGGCGCCGACGTACTCCGCGAGGTGCTGCGCGGTGAGGGTGGAGCGGGACGCCACCAGGTCGGCGGGCGTGCCCTCGAAGACGATCCGGCCGCCGTCGTGGCCGGCGCCCGGGCCGAGGTCGATGATCCAGTCGGCGTGGGCCATAACCGCCTGGTGGTGCTCGACGACGATGACCGACTTGCCGGAGTCGACCAGCCGGTCGAGGAGACCGAGCAGCTGCTCGACGTCGGCGAGGTGCAGGCCCGCGGTCGGCTCGTCGAGGACGTAGACGCCGCCCTTGTCGGCCATGTGCGTGGCCAGCTTGAGGCGCTGGCGCTCGCCGCCGGACAGGGTGGTGAGCGGCTGGCCGATGGTGAGGTAGCCGAGGCCGACGTCCGTGAGCCGCTGGAGGATGCGGTGGGCGGCCGGGGTGTGCGCCTCGCCCGCGGCGAAGAACTCCACGGCCTCGGTCACCGGCATCGCCAGCACCTCGCTGATGTCCCGGCCGCCGAGGTGGTAGTCGAGGACGGACGCCTCGAACCGCTTGCCGTCGCAGTCCTCGCAGGTGGTGGCGACGCCCGCCATCATCGCCAGGTCGGTGTAGATCACACCGGCGCCGTTGCAGGTGGGGCAGGCGCCCTCGGAGTTGGAACTGAACAGGGCCGGTTTGACGCCGTTCTCCTTGGCGAAGGCCTTGCGGATCGGTTCGAGCAGTCCGGTGTACGTCGCCGGGTTGCTGCGCCGGGAGCCGCGGATGGCGCCCTGGTCGACGGAGATCACCCCGGCACCGGTCGGGATCGAGCCGTGCACCAAAGAGCTCTTGCCGGAGCCCGCGACCCCGGTGACGACGGCGAGGACGCCGAGCGGGATGTCGACGTCGACGCCCTGGAGGTTGTGGGTCTGCGCGCCGCGGATCTCCAGCGTGCCGGTGGACTTGCGGACCGTGTCCTTGAGGGCGGCCCGGTCGTCGAAGTGGCGGCCGGTGATCGTGCCGCCGGTCCGCAGGGCCTCGACGGTGCCCTCGAAGCAGATCGTGCCGCCGCCCGCACCGGCGCCGGGGCCGAGGTCGACGACGTGGTCGGCGATGGCGATGACCTCCGGCTTGTGCTCCACGACGAGCACGGTGTTGCCCTTGTCGCGCAGCCGCAGCAGCAGGCCGTTCATGCGCTGGATGTCGTGCGGGTGCAGGCCGGTGGTGGGCTCGTCGAAGACGTACGTGACGTCGGTGAGCGAGGAGCCGAGGTGCCGGATCATCTTCGTGCGCTGGGCCTCGCCGCCGGACAGGGTGCCGGCCGGCCGGTCGAGCGAGAGATAGCCGAGGCCGATCTCCACGAACGACTCCAGGGTGTGCCGGAGAGTGGCGAGGAGCGGTGCCACCGACGGTTCGTCGAGGCCGCGCACCCAGGCCGCCAGGTCGCTGATCTGCATCGCGCAGGCGTCGGCGATGCTGATCCCGTCGATCTTCGAGGAGCGGGCGCCCTCGCTGAGGCGGGTGCCGTCACAGTCGGGGCAGGTCGCGAAGGTGACCGCACGCTCCACGAACTCGCGGATGTGCGGCTGCATCGACTCCTTGTCCTTGGAGAGCATCGACTTCTGGATGCGCGGGATCAGACCCTCGTAGGTCATGTTGATGCCCGCGATCTTCATCCGGGTCGGCTCCCGGTACAGGAAGTCCTGCAGCTCCTTCTTGGTGAACTTGCTGACCGGCTTGTCCGCATCGAAGAAGCCGGACTCGGCGTAGAGGCGGGAGTTCCAGCCGCCGCCCTTGTAGCCGGGGACGGTGATCGCGCCCTCGTTGAGGGAGAGGGTCTCGTCGTAGAGCTGGGCGAGGTCGAGGTCGGTGACGGCGCCCCGGCCCTCGCAGCGCGGGCACATGCCGCCGGTGATGCTGAAGCTGCGGCGCTCCTTCACCTTCTGACCCGCGCGTTCGACGGTGACGGCGCCGGCGCCGCTGATCGAGGCGATGTTGAAGGAGAACGCCTTGGGCGAGCCGATGTGCGGCTTGCCGAGCCTGCTGAAGAGGATCCGCAGCAGCGCGTTGGCGTCGGTGGCGGTGCCGACGGTGGAGCGCGGGTCGCCGCCCATCCGCTGCTGGTCCACGATGATCGCGGTGGTCAGTCCTTCGAGGACGTCGACCTCGGGGCGGGCCAGGTTGGGCATGAAGCCCTGCACGAAGGCGGGGTAGGTCTCGTTGATCAGCCGCTGCGACTCGGCGGCGATGGTGTCGAAGACCAGCGAGCTCTTGCCGGAGCCGGAAACCCCGGTGAAGACCGTCAGCCGGCGCTTCGGGATCTCGATGCTGACGTCCTTGAGGTTGTTCTCCCGCGCACCGTGCACACGGATCAGGCCGTGCGTGTCGGCCACATGGGGCGTGGTCCTCTGCGTCCCGGTGGTTCTGGCCATGCTCACACCCGTCTCCGTCCGCTGCGCGGTGCCTGCGTCGATGGCCGCCACGCTAGTCGGGGTGGAACAGTAGTGCTTCTCCATTACTGACCGATGAGCGCACACCCTGGCCTGCCGGGGGCCGGGGGCCGTTGTACGGTCGGTGTACGGCGTAGGCGCGGATCTCCCAGCCGACACACGGGCCGGCGCCCCGCGCACGCCCGGGAGTGCTCATGGCGCAGCAGACGAACATCGCCGCACAGACCGCTTTCGGAGAGGCCGTCGTCGCCGGGGACCTCGACGCGCTGGACGCCATCGTGGCGCCCGATTCCGTCGATCACGACCCTGCCCCGGGACAGGTCCCTGGACCCGCCGGGTACAAGGCCATGTTCAACGATCTCCGGGCGGCCTTCCCCGACCTGCACGTCGAAGTGGAGCATCTGCTGGCGACGGACGACGAGTTGGCGTTCGCCTACCACATCAGCGGGACGCATCTGGGACCGCTGATGGGGCAGCCCCCGACCGGCCTGAGGGTGAGCTACCGGGGCATGCAGATCAGCCGCTTCGACGAGGACGGCAGACTAGTCGAGCGCTGGGGCAGCAGCGACGAACTCGGCATGCTGCGCCAGCTCGGACTGGCGGACGGCTGACCAGGCGGGCGCGGGCTCGACCGAACCACCGGATGAGCGTTCAACCGAACCGCCGGGTGAGAGTTCAGCCGAACCACCGGGCGAGGGCCGTCTCCAGGGGGCTGCCGTCGGCCGTGGACCAGGCCACGTAGCCGTCGGGCCTGACCAGGAACGCCCCGGCGCCGGACACGTCCTCGTCGGTCTTCGCCGTGACGTGCTCGACGCGGTCCTCCCGGCCGCCCACGGAGCGCTGCCTGCCGTCGAGCGAGAGCAGCAGGCCCCGGCCCGAGTGCATCAGATCGCTCACCCGGGCCGGGCCGGACCCGGTGACCAGTTCCAGGTCGATCATCCGGGGGCCGACCCCGGGGTACTCGGTGTCGAGGCCGGACATCACGCCCGACAGGTAGCGGTTGGTGTCGGGCAGGCGCAGCAGTTCCGTCGCGAGGGACCGGACCGCCGCGAGTTCCCCGTCCTGGCCCGGGTTCATGAGCACGGCCTGGGCGCGGGTGTGCTCCAGCACCCGTGCCGCGACCGGGTGCCGCTCGTCGTGGTAGGTGTCCAGCAGGCCGGCGGGGGCCCGGCCGAGCACCTCGGCGGCCAGTTTCCAGCCCAGGTTGACCGCGTCCTGCACGCCCAGGTTCACGCCCTGGCCGCCGATCGGCGCGTGGATGTGCGCCGCGTCCCCGGCGAAGAACACCCTCCCCTCGCGGTACCGCTCGACCTGCCGGACGGCGTCGCTGAACCGGGACGCCGCACGCAGCTCGCCCAGTTCGGTCTCCCGCCCGTACACGGCGTGCAGTGCCTCGCGGACCTCGTCCGCGGTCACGGGGGCCGCGCGGTCGGGGCCGTCGCCGGAGAGCCGGCCGAAGATCAGCCGGTACCGGTCGCCGTCGAGGGGGTGCAGGATGCTGAAGTAGCCGCCCGCGGTCCGCGGGTACTGGCTGAAGTGCCCGTACTCGGTGGGGACCGTGTCGGACCTGGCGGCGAGGGTGAGGTCGGCGGCCACGGCGGACATCCGGCCGGCCCGGCCCGGGAACGGGACCGACAGCGCGGCGCGGACCGCGCTGTGCGCGCCGTCGCAGGCGACCAGGTGGCTGCCGCGTATCTCCCCGACCGTGACGCCGTCCGCGTCCTGCTCCACGGCCGACACCTCGCGCCCGCGCAGCACGGGCACGCCCTGCGCGAGCAGCCGCTGTTCGAGGAACGCCTCGAGCCGCTCCTGCGGGAGCGTGACCGGGCGGGGGTGGCGGGTGCGCCAGGGACGGCAGTCCAGTTCGACGGGCAGCATCGCGAAGTGCCCCCCGTACATGGTGCGCGAGGGCGCGTCGGCGAGCAGGGGGTCCAGCAGTCCGCGCAGGTCGAGCACTTCCGCGGTGCGCGGCTGCAGGCCACCCGCCCGGGACTGGGGGTTGCGCGTGCGCTGCTTCTCCAGGACCACGACCGGTACGCCGGCCAGGGTCAGCTCATGGGCCAGCATCAGTCCCGTCGGACCGGCCCCCACCACGATGATCTCGGTTCGCATGACGCCTCCAGTGAGTGCACTCAGTGCAAGAATGCACTCAGTCTACCACCAGGTAGACTGAGTGCATGAATCAGCGCGTGGGCCTGCGGGAGACCAAGAAGGAACGCACCCGGGAGACGGTCTCGGCGACAGCGATCCGCCTCTTCCTGGACAGGGGCTTCGACCAGGTCTCGATCACCGAGATCGCGGAGGCGGCGGAGATCTCCCGGCGGACGCTCTTCGCGTACTTCCCGACCAAGGAGGATCTGGTCCTGCACCGGTTCGCCGACCACGAGAGCGAGGCGGCCCGGATCGTGCGCACCCGCGCGGCGGGACGGCAGCCGCTCGACGCGCTGCGGGAGGCGCTGCTGGACGCACTGGCGCGGCGCGACCCGAACACGGGGCTCAACGACACTCCCGAGATCGTCGCCTTCCTCAGGATGATCTTCGACACGGAGAGCCTGGCGGCGCGGCTGACGCGGTACACCGCACGCGGGACCGAGGCGCTCACCGAGGCGCTGCGGGAGACCGGCGCCGATCCGCTGGTGGCGCGCCTTGCGGCGGCCCAGGTGATCGCGGTGCAGCGGCAGTTGGCCGTGATGAACCACGAAGCGCTGGCGGCCGGCGAGTCCGCCGACGCCCGCTACCCGGAGGCGGCCCGAGCGGCCCACCAGGCCTTCGACCTCCTCGACGGCGGCCTGGGAGCCCGGCTCAGGACCACCTGACCCCCGCACGCCGGGCCCACGGGGAGGCGCGAAGCGGGACGGAGACCGATATCGGCCACCGTCCGGCCGCCGTTGACGTCGGTCACCGCCCGGCGCGCGCAGACATCAGCCACCATCCGGCCACTGCCGACGCCACCCACCTTCCGGCCGCTCCCGCTGACGCCGGCCACCGTCCGCCGCCGACACCAGCCACCGATCGGCCCCCGCCAACACCGGCCGGTATCCCACCGCAGCCACGGGTTCATCGCGCCCGTGCGCCCGGCTACGAAGATTTTGCGTTCTTGCGGGACGCCCATGAACCGGCCCCCACCTGCACCGAGTCCGCTATGTCCGGCCGCACGCCGCACAGGTAACGGTGAGTTCACCCGGCTTCCCTTCCTCGGCAGTCTACGCGCGTGGTGTCATGCCCACGCTCACCCACCCCCCACGTGAGCGTCTATTCGACTAGGAGTCACGTACATGCTGTCGAAGCTTCTCGGCCGCGCGGGCGTCGCCCTGGCGGCCGGTGCGGCCGTGGTCGCCACCGCGGTCCCCGCGAACGCCGCGAGCTACACCGCGTTCGCCTTCTCGCTCAGCAGCAGCGAGCCCACGATCTACGACTTCATCAACTCGGCCACCAGCTCGCTCGACATGACGATGTACGAGCTGGAGGACACCACGGCCGTCAACGACCTGATCGCCCTGGAGAACAAGGGCGTCACCGTGCGGGTCGTCCTGGACCAGGCGCACAAGAGCGCCAACAACTCCGCCTACACCTCCCTCACGAACGCGGGCGTGGGCGTGGCGTGGTCGTCGACCAGCTTCGTCTACACGCACCAGAAGACCATCACGGTCGACGCCACCAAGTCGCTCGTCCTGACCGGCAACCTGACCTCCCAGTACTACGCGACCGGCCGGGACTACGGCGTCTTCACCGACGACACCAGGGACGTCGCGGCGATCGAGAAGGTCTTCAACGCCGACTACGCCGGCACCTCGATCACCCCCACGGACGGCGACCACCTGCTCTGGTCCCCCACCGACTCGCGCAGCCGCCTGCTCACCGTGGTCAACGCCGCCACCAAGACGCTCGACGTCGAGGAACTGGAGTTCAGCGACAGCACGGTGGTCAACGCCATCGTCGCCAGGGCCAAGGCGGGCGTGAAGGTGCGGGTCGTCCTGGAGACGCCGGGCGACTACTCCAGCGAGGTCTCCGCGATCAAGGCCGCGGGCGGCACGGTCGTCGGCTACTCCGACCCCGACGGCTTCTACATCCACGCCAAGGCCATGGTCGCCGACTACGGCCTGTCCACCCAGGAGGTGGAGGCCGGCTCCATGAACATCAGCAGCAACTCCCTCTCCAACAACCGTGAGCTGGGCATCATCCTCACGGGCACCGGGGTGGCGCAGTCGGTGGCCACGACCGTCGAGACCACGTTCAACAGCGACTACTCGGGCGGCACCGCCGCGTAGCGGTCCGGTTCCGCCGTCCTGCCCCGGCCGCGCTTCGGCACGGCCGGGGCAGGACGGCGCCGGTGACCCGCCGTGCGCGGCGGACCTGTGCGCGGGCCGCGCGGAATCCCTGACCAGCCCGGATCGCTCGGCGATCTATGCTGCTCGGGGCAGGAGGTTCGCCAGGCCGTCGACCGAGAGGGTGCCACGGCGATGCCTTCTGTCCGGCATCCGCACCGTGTCCGTCTCTCCCGAGGAAGCCCCGTTGAACTTCTGGTCGATCTATGAGCACGGCTTCGCGCGCGTCGCGTCGTGCACGGGCCACACCGTCATCGCCGACCCGCGCGCCAACGCCGAGGCGGTGCTGCGGCAGGCCCGCCGCTGCGCCGAGGAGGGCGTCGCGGTGGCGGTCTTCCCGGAGCTCGGCCTGACCGGCTACTCGATCGAGGACCTGCTGCTCCAGGACGCGGTGCTCGACCAGGTCGAGGAGGCCGTCGAGGCGGTGCGGGCCGGTTCGGCCGGGCTGCTGCCGGTCCTCGTCGTCGGCGCCCCGCTGCGGCACCGCAACCGGATCTACAACTGCGCGGTGTTCGTGCACCGCGGCCGGATCCTCGGGGTCGCGCCCAAGTCGTACCCGCCGAACTACCGGGAGTTCTACGAGCGGCGCCAGATCGCCGCGGGCGACGACGAGCGCGGCGGCACCATCCGGATCGGCGGCGAGAGCGTGCCGTTCGGGGTGGACCTGCTGTTCGAGGCGGAGGACGTCCCCGGGCTCGTGCTGCACGCCGAGGTCTGCGAGGACATGTGGGTGCCGGTGCCGCCGAGCGCGGAGGCGGCGCTGGCCGGCGCGACCGTACTGCTGAACCTCTCCGGCAGCCCGATCACGGTCGGCCGGGCGGAGGACCGCAAGCTGCTGTGCCGCTCCGCGTCGCAGCGCTGCCTCGCCGCGTACGTGTACGCGGCGGCCGGACTGGGCGAGTCGTCGACGGACCTGTCCTGGGACGGCCAGACCATGATCTACGAGAACGGCGCACTGCTGGCCGAGACGGACCGGTTCCCGCTCGACGACCAGTACGCGGTGGCAGACGTGGACCTGGACCTGCTGCGCCAGGAGCGGGCCCGGATGGGCTCGTTCGACGACAACCGCCGTACCCACGCGGCCCGCACCGGCGACTTCCGGACCGTCGCCTTCCACCTCGACCCGCCGGCGGCCGACCTCGGGCTGCGGCGCCGGGTGGAGCGCTTCCCGTTCGTCCCGGCCGACCCGCAGCGGCTCGCCCAGGACTGCTACGAGGCGTACAACATCCAGGTCGCCGCGCTCCAGCAGCGGCTGGCGGCGATCGGCGGACCGAAGATCGTCATCGGCGTGTCCGGCGGTCTCGACTCCACGCACGCGCTGATCGTCGCCGCCCGTGCCATGGACCGCGCGGGCCGCCCGCGCAGCGACATCCTGGCCTTCACCCTGCCGGGCTTCGCGACCGGTGAGCACACCAAGGGCAACGCCCACCGCCTGATGAACTCGCTCGGCGTGACCGCGGCCGAGCTGGACATCACGCCGACCGCGCGGCTGATGCTGCAGGAGATGGGCCACCCGTTCGCCGCCGGCGAGCCGGTCTACGACGTGACCTTCGAGAACGTGCAGGCCGGTCTGCGCACCGACTACCTGTTCCGGCTGGCCAACCAGCGCGGCGGCATCGTCCTCGGCACCGGGGACCTGTCGGAGCTGGCGCTGGGCTGGTCGACTTACGGCGTCGGCGACCAGATGAGCCACTACAACGTCAACTCCGGGGTGCCGAAGACCCTGATCCAGCACCTGATCCGCTGGGTCATCAGCAGCGAGCAGTTCGACGCGGAGACCGGCGAGACCCTCGCGGCGATCCTCGACACCGAGATCAGCCCGGAGCTGGTGCCGGGTGAGGAGCTGCAGTCCACCGAGTCGAAGATCGGCCCGTACGCCCTGCACGACTTCACCCTGTACCAGGTGCTGCGGCACGGGTTCCGGCCGTCGAAGATCGCCTTCCTGGCCTGGCACGCCTGGCACGACCGGGAGGCGGGAGCCTGGCCGCCCGGCTTCCCCGAGGGCGACCGCAAGGCGTACGACCTGGCGGAGATCCGGCACTGGCTCGACTACTTCTGCCGCCGCTTCTTCGCCTTCGCCCAGTTCAAGCGCTCGGCGATGCCGAACGGACCGAAGGTCTCGGCGGGCGGTTCGCTCTCCCCTCGCGGCGACTGGCGTGCCCCGTCGGACAGCTCGGCGAAGGCCTGGCTGCACGACCTGGCCCGGGTCCCGGAGTAGCCGCCCGCTCGGCGCGCGGGTCCCGGGGCCGGTCCGCCGTCAGCTCCCGGCCGGTCGCATGATGAGGCAGGTCGTGGTCGCGTGGGCGATCAGTTTCCCGCGCTCGTCGAGCACCTTGCCCTCGGCCGTGGCGGTGGAGCGGCCCGCGTGGATGACGTTCCCCTCGGCCGTGAGGGTCTGGCCACCGGTGTGGGCGGCGCGGATGTAGTTGACCTTGAGTTCGAGGGTGGCGTAGCCGACACCGGCGGGCAGAGTGGTGTGCACGGCGCAGCCCATCACGGAGTCGAGCAGGGGGGCCGCGATGCCGCCGTGGACGGTGCCGAGGGGGTTGGCGAAGTCGGGACGGGTGTCGAGCGACATGACCATACGGCCGTGGTCCACCTCGTCGAAGCGCATGCCGAGCAGCCTGCCGATCGTCGGCGGCACGGTGTCGGCCGGCCGCGCGGACTGTATCCAGCGCATCAGCTCGAGGCCGGAC
Source organism: Streptomyces sp. NPDC048291 (assembly GCF_043201715.1). Classification (NCBI taxonomy): domain Bacteria; kingdom Bacillati; phylum Actinomycetota; class Actinomycetes; order Kitasatosporales; family Streptomycetaceae; genus Streptomyces; species Streptomyces sp. NPDC048291. The sequence continues at coordinate 166,945 of NZ_JBICZC010000015.1, read as the reverse complement.
AGGGCGGCGAGGTCGGTGGTGGACACGGGGGGCTCCTCTCGTCCACGGCCGACCGGGCGCACTCTGACGGGTGAACATCCGACCGACACCCGGACGGAGCCCGATACCGGGGAAAAGCCACTGGTCAGAGCCATCGCCGTGACACGGCCGACGCTCGGCAGGATGGGTGACCGGTTGCGGGCCCGCACCCCGCTTTCCAGGGTGGGCAAAAGACGCAAGTTCTCGAAAGGAAACCCATGCGTGCCCTTGCCTCCCGCGGCCTCCTCGTCTCCCCGCTGGTCTGTGCCGCCCTGGTGCTCGGCCCGGCGGCGGCCTCCGCTGCCGCCGCCGACGCCGGCCGAGAAGCGACGGGACCCGGTGTCGCGCAGACGGCCCCGCCGCCCGGCACCGACCTCGCCACGCTCCTCGACCGGATCGACGCACTGGACCCGGCACAGTACGACCGGGCCCTGACACCCCTGCTGGACGAACTTCCCGGCCTCGCCGCTGCGCAGGGCACCCGCATCGACCCGGCGCAGGCCGCCGCCTACGCGAAAGCGCTGCGGGAGTGGAGCAACACGGTCCAGGAGCGGCTGCGGAACCTGGACGCCGACGCCGCCGACCGTGCGCACCGGGCGGCCGACCCCGTCTCGGACCTGCTGAACGCGATCCAGGCGGCCGTCGACGGGCTGCTCAGCGCACTGACCTCGCTCGACCTCGGCGGACTGCTGGGCGCAGTCACCGGGCTGCTGGCCCCGATCCTCGCGGCGGTCGCCGGTCTCCTCGGCGCCCTGCCCGCACTGCCATCGCTGCCCGCGCTGCCGTCGGCGGACAGCCTCGCCTCCACGACGGCCTTCGCCCCGTGAGGAACTGACGCCGCGTCGACACGCACTCCGCCGCGGGGCCGCCCGGAGCTCCGGGCGGCCCCGCGGCGCGCCTGCCCCCACCCGGGGCCGTCAGTGCCCGTTCCAGCCGGGGACGGTCGGCAGGACCTGCTCCGCGACCCGTACCAGGGCCGTGTCGTCAGGCAGTACGTCGTCCTGGCGCCAGAGCGCCACCTCGAACGTGCCCTCGCCGTCGTCCTTGCCGTGCTTGGCGACCAGGAGGCAGCGCGCGGTGCCGCCGGGGCCCGTACTCGCCTTGCCGCCACCGAGGTTGAAGCCGATGGAGATGGTCGGGCTGGAGTAGAGGACGGCGGGGTGCCCGAGGACGGTCGTCCTGCGGGCGCCGCCCATCAGGTCGCCCGCCGTGGAGACGGTCATGTGGTCGTACGACGCCGTCAGCTTCACCGAGTACGTCTCCAGGGTCACCGTCGCCTCGGGTTCGGCGATCTTGGTGCCGCCGGCGAGCGTCAGCCACTCCCCGCTGCCGTGGGCGGTCTCGGCCTGCTCCTGCGAGGTCCCCAACAGGACAGGCAGGTCCGGGCGGTTGAGCGCCTTGCACAACCGGTCGCCGGAGACATAGCGGGCCGGCAGATGGTCGTCCGGCTTCGAGCAGGCCGCCGGTTCGCTCACCGCGGTTTTCGGGTGGACGAACTCCTTCTGCGCCCACAGAGCGCCCACCACGACCGCGAACAAGGCCACCGCCGCGATCGCCTGAAGCCCCGGTCTGCCGTCCTTTTCGGGCTCGGCGAAGCCCTCGGTCATGTCCCCCACCCCCGCTGTGCGTCCCCTGTGCGCGCTGGAGCCTAACTGATGTTCACGGGGAAGGCACGCGCCGCACATGCCCCTCGGTGGCAGGGGATTCCTCCGGGAGTGTTTGATGGCGGGAGCATGCCGCGGGCCGGAGGAAGCAGGGGGACGGGGTGACCGACGGACGGGTCGTCGAGGCGGGCGGGAGCGCGCTGGTGGTGCGTCGCAGGCCACGGGAGCGGACCCGCGCCGCGGTGCTCGTGCTGCACGGCGGGCAGGAGCACGGACACCGTCCGGCGCACACCTGGCAGCCGGCCGCACTGCGCATGCGCCCGTTCCTCAGCGCCGCCGCCTCGGTCTCCTCGCCCCGCGACGTGCTGATCGGCCAGGTTCGCTACCGCTACCAGGGCTGGAACGACGACGCCGACCCGCTCCAGGACACCCTGCGCGCCCTCGACGAGCTGCGCGGCCTGGCCGGTGACGTCTCCGTGGTGCTGGTCGGCCACTCGATGGGCGGCCGGGCGGCGCTGCGCGCGGCGGCCGACCCCTCGGTGCGCGGGGTGCTCGCCCTGGCTCCCTGGTGCCCGCCCGGCGACCCCGTGGACGATCTCACCGGGACGCGGGTCCTCGTCCTGCACGGGGACCATGACCGGACCACCGCTCCCGCCGACTCGGCCGCGTACGTGCGGCGGGCCCGCGGCGCCGGTGCACAGGCGGGGATGGTGCTGCTCAGGGGCGGGGAGCACGCGATGCTCCGCCGCAGCCGTGACTGGCACCGCGCCTCCGCGGCCGCCATCAGGCGGTTGCTGCGCCCCGAACGCGACCTCGAAGGATGGACGGCCGAGGCCTGTGCGTCGGACGAGCCGCTTCTGCGCTGATCCGCGCCCTGGTAGGGTGCCTCGCCCCCATGGGCCATCCACCCGCACGGGACATCCACCCGGAGGACTGCCGATGCCGATCGCACGATCGTTCCGGATTGTCACGTACCTGACAGTTACATTCCTGGTTCTCACCCTGTTCGGCACCGCCCCGGCCAGCGCCGGTCCGCAGTCCGCCCCGCCCGCCGCGCAGGCACCGGCCGCGTCGGCCACCGGCACCTGGCAGCCCCCGCTGTCCACCCGGGGCCGCTACATCGTCGACGCCGACGGCAACCGCTTCCGTCTCAAGTCCGCCAACTGGGACGGCGCGCAGGGCTCCTGGACCGGCAGCGGCAGCATCGACGATCCCGCCAACCACCACGCCGGCCAGGACTCCTACGGCATCCCCCTCGGCCTGGACCGCGCACCACTGTCCCAGCTCGTCTCGGACTTCCAGACACTCGGCATCAACAGCATCCGGCTGCCGTTCTCCAACGAGATGATCCACACGACGACCCCGGTGCCGGACGCCGCGGTCGCCGCCAACCCGCAGCTGCGCGGCAGCACCCCGCTGGCGGTCTACGACGCCGTCGTCACCGCCCTCACCGGCGCGGGCCTCGCCGTCATCCTCAACAACCACACCAACACCTCCCGTTGGTGCTGCGGCGTCGACGGCAACGAGCGCTGGAACACCGGCCAGTCGACCCAGCAGTGGGCCGACGACTGGGTCTTCATGGCCCGCCGCTACGCCGCGAACCCCCGCGTCGTGGGCGCCGATCTCTACAACGAGGTGCGCCGGAACGTGCTCGACGACCCCAACTGGGGCCTGGGCGACGACCACGACTGGTACGCGGCGGCCCAACTCGCCGGCGACCGCATCCTCACCGAGGCGAACCCGAACCTCCTCATCGTCATCGAGGGCATCAACTGGACCGGCCTGCCGGTCGACGGGTTCCCGCACGGCCGCCCGATGCTCACTCCCGTCCGCACCCTCTCCAACACCCTCGTCGACGCCCACAAGCTGGTCTACTCGGCCCACTTCTACGGCTACACCGGCCCCCACCACAGCGGCGCCACCGGCATCGGCGAGACCAGCGACCCCCGCTACCAGGACCTGTCGCGCGACGACCTCTACCAGGCCCTCGCCGACGAGGCGTTCTTCGTCACCACCGAGGGCAGGCACTACACCGCACCGGTGTGGATCAGCGAGTTCGGCATCGGCGCGAACGAGACGGGCACGGCCGCCCGCACCTGGTTCGGCAACATCACCGACTACTTCGCCGACCACGACGCCGACTTCGCCTACTGGCCGCTGGTCGGCTGGGCGGGCCACGACGACTGGGCGCTGCTGAGCTACGACACCTCCGGGCACCGCTCCGGCATCCTCGACGGAGGCGACTGGCGGGCCACGGCGTGGAACCACCTGATGAACACCGCCGGCCGCACCGGGTACGTGGCGCCGGGGACGACCTGGCGCATGCTGTCCACGGACCACGGCGACCAGGTCGAGTCCCTGCGCGTGCGGACGAACGGCGACTGGGACCCGGGCGCCTACAAGGCGGTCTGCCCGGACGGGCTGCGGCTGATCGGCCTCGCGCACTCCGGCGGGCGCGGTCTGTGCACCGACGCGACCGCCGGTGACCTGCGTGCCACGGGCGGCGCCCAGACGGTGGTCACGGACGAACGGTACGTCCCGGCGGGCGGCGACTGGGCGTCCGGGTACACCAAGTTCCAGTGCCCGGCAGGCCAGTTCGTCATCGGCTACAGCCGTCGCGGCGAGCGGGTGTCGGCGGTGCTGTGCGCACCCGCGAAAGCCGCGTTGGGCGTGAGCGGCCGGACGGTGTGGTTCGACCGGTCCGACAACCGGCCCGCCGACGGGGCGGGCGACGACTTCGCGTACGGCGCCTACAAGGGCCAGTGCGCCGCGAACGAGTTCGTCGCGGGCGTCGCCTTCACCACCCGCGTGGGCAGCGCTCAGGGGCCCGCCGCCGTGCTGTGTGCCCCGCTGCCCTCCTGAGCGGATCCGTCGGTCACCGGGCCGTCGCTCCGGTCACCACCTCGGACAGGGCCCGGACGCTCACCGCGTCCGGGCGCAGGTGGGTGGCGCCGGTCAGCGGGCGGTCGCCGACCACCACGAACCGCACCTTGGGCAGGGGCCGTTCGGCGAGGCGCGCGGCCACCGCCGAGCGGGCCGCGTCGTCCGTGCTGACGACGGTGGAACAGCCCAGCTCGACCAGTGAGTCGACGTAGGCGGCGGGCTTCACCCCGGCCGGCATGCGATAGCTCTGCACGATCAGGTGCCCGCCGCCGGCACGGGCCACCTGCCCGAGCGCCGCCCACGTGCCCGTCCGGTCCGCGTCCGTGGAGGTGAGCAGGCAGGCCCGGGCGGCGGTGTCCACGTGCGACACGGGGGCCGGGGCGGCGGGGGTGGTGCCCCCTCGGGCGAACAGCAGCCACCCGGCGGCCACGAGGCCGGCAACTCCCGCCACCGCAACGCCCGTCACGGCACGTCTCCTGCTCCCTGTCACAGCCATTCTCCCCACGCTCTGCTTACTCCGCTCTCATTCATGGCGACGCGGACGACGACGCCGCGGCGCGCACATACGGTCCCGATCGCCTGGTCCCCGCACGACGACCGACGACCGCCACGGGTCGGCCACCGGGGTCGTCCACGCGCGGGCGGCGGGAGCAACTCGGTCAGACCGCTCACCGTGGGGTGCGGGGGTCCTCCTACTCGGGCCACATCGCCACGACCTCGTTGACCGAGCTCTCCCGCATACCGGGCCCGACGACGATGCCGTGCCGGGCGCGAGCTGCGCCGAACGCCGGATCCTGAAGCCATACGTCCAGGTTCCAGTCCTCCTCCCGGCTCATGGCGTCCACCATCTCCCGCCAGGTCGTACCGCTCTCGTTCATCGCCTCCGGCAGCCGGATGTCGAGCACCAGCAGGCCGTTCACCCGTTCGACGGCGACAGCCACGGCCCTTTGCTCCACGACCACGCCGTCAGGGGACCCGATGGACACCCGTGCCAGGAGGGAGCCGCCAGGCTCCACGTCCAGAGTCGCCGAGATCCGCAGCAGGTCGCCGTCCACCCCGAACCCTTCAAGCACCATCCGGGGAACCGGAGGGAAGTCACCGGGAGCCCGCCCGGGCCCGGCAATCCAGGTGACCGGGCCCTGCTCGTCGCGTGCGCGCTCGCGCTCCTCCCAGTATTCGTCCAGGTACTCCCACGGGTTCTGCCCGCTGCTCAGCAGGGCGTGCTCCTCCTGGGCTCGTACGAAACGTGAATGCGGGTGGCCGAGGATTCCCCTCAGTCCGAGCGGCCGGTCCCGTGTGTCGCCCAGCATGCGGACCAAGAACTCAGCCATTCCGAAAGGGAATTCAAACGCTTTGCTGTCCCGCTGGGCAGAGACGACCACCGGCCAGTCGTCCGGATCGGCACCCGTGACCCGCCAGAACAGATCGAAGCCGATCGGGGTGACACCCCACCCCAGCAGTGCCCCAGGGGCCGGCCAGGCGGAGAACTGCCGTTCCCCGTTAAAGGTCCGGCAGGTGCGTGCGCGTGCGGGAGTCATCTTGCGGACGGTGAGCACGCCCGGTTCCCCGGTCCGGCTCTCGGGGGTGGCGACGGAGATGACGTCGTCGATGCCGCCGGGTCCGTAGACCTCGATGAAATCGCGGTAGTCGCTCGGAAACGCCGTTCCCCATGAGGCCTCGACGGTGTCCCAGGCCAGGGACCCGAAGCCCGTCGTGGGGGGCGTCAGGACCTGTGCGAGCCGCCGAACGGACGGATGCATGTCGTCTTCCTTTCTCGGCGCCATCACCGGACTCCGGGTGTCGGCAAGGGATGCGTGCAAGTGGAGCAGGACGTGAGACCGATGTTCACCCAGTCATTCCGCTCCTGACTGAAGATGACGTTGGGGACGACATCGGTGCGGAGATCCCCCGCGGCACCCGCGGCGACCATGACGAAGGCGTAGGGCACCGTGCGGTTCCCTTCGTAGACCGGTTGCACGTGGTAATGGACGTCATCACCGCTCCGCACCCTCTTCTCTGTTTCGGTCTCGAATTTGAACATGCTCCCGGTGCGGCCGGGGTCTGTGGCGTCCATGGAGTTGGCATTCGTGGACCGGCCGCAGGTCGCCTCGTTGTCGAGTCGCCCCTTGCCGCCGAGTTGGGCAGCCAGAAGGTGGCATGCGTTCACCGAGTACCTGGTGTCGTCGACACCGAGTTCCGTGGCGTACTGCTTCGCCCACTGGTATCCGGGAAGCCCTCTGGATTTGGCCTCGGTGCCTCCCTCCAGGCCGTCCTCAGTGAGGCAGGCGTCCACGCCTGTGGCCCGCTTCCCGTTGGCCTTGTCCCGGTCGCCGTACCTGACCCAGCCGTCGCCACCACACCCGTCCGACTCCTCATCCGACGTGCCCCCGGAAAAGTAGAAGCTGTCCGACGAACCGAGCCTGATGAGCGCCAAGGAGGCGGAGATCTTCAGCTTCGTCAGCGGGTCCACGTGCTTGAGGTGCGCGCTGTGCGTGACGCTCAGCGTCGCCGTGCCGATCGAGTGGGTCAGCTTCACCGCGTGGGCGCGGATCGCCGCGCGGATCGCGGCCCGGCGGGCGGCGGCGATACGGGCCGCGCGGGCGGCCTCGGCGGCGCGTTCCGCGGCCGTCGGGCCCCGGTAGGCGTAGCGGGTGGCGGAACGGTACGACGAGCGGTACGAGGACCGGCCGCCGCGCGAGGAGCGCGAGCCGCCCTCCTCCTCGTCCTCGTAGCGCTCCTCCTCGGCACGGGCCTCCTCGCGCTTGGCGTTGGCGATGTCCTCGTCGTCGTCCTCGTAGGAGTAGTCGCCCTCGGAGGCCTCCGCGGCCTCGTCGGCGGCCTCGCTCGCCTCCCAGCCCTCGTACGCCTCGTAGCCCTCCTCGATGCCCTCGCCGAGAAGTTCGGCGCCTTCGTAGAGGGCGATGCCCTCGCCGATGCACAGGTCTTCGAGGCAGTGGCCGCTCGGGTCGGTGTGGGTGAGCGGGGCGTCGCCGCCGTACGCGTACGGGTTGGCGTTCGTGCTCTCGCCCACCGCCGGGTTGTCGACCGTGTCGGCGGAGTCGAAGGAGCCGCTGTCCGGGGTGTACCAGCGGGCGTGCATGTTCACGGCGCCGGTCGTGGGGTCGGTGAACTCGCCCTGGTAGCCGAGGTCGCCGGTGAGGTTGCCGGAGGTGACGGTGCCCCAGGGGTCGTAGCTGGCGGAGCCGGTGAGCGTGGTGCCGGTCGCGCTGAACTGGCCGATCAGGTCGCCGTGCAGGTCGTTCAGGGCGAGGGTGGCGCCGGCCGCAGGGGACGACTCGCCGGTGAGGGCGCCGGAGGCGTCGCGGCTGTAGGTGGTGGTGCCGTCGGAGGCCACCAGGTTGTCGGTGCCGGAGTAGGTGAGGGTCGCGGAGCCCGCGGTGAGGGCGCGGCCGAGGGCGTCGTACGTGTAGGACGTGGCACCGGCGGTGATCTGCTGGCCGTAGGCGTCGAACGTGTAAGCCGTGGAGTCCTTGGCCGCCAGGGTGCCGCGCGCGGTGTAGCCGTAGGTGTGGGTGCCGTCGGAGGTCAGCTGGTCGCGGGCGTTGTAGGTGTAGGTCGTGGCGCCCGCGGTGAGGCGGTTGCCGTCGCCGTCGTAGGTGTAGCCGGTGGTGGTGGAGCCGGAGGTCCAGGAGGTGAGGCGGTTGGCGTAGTCGTAGGCGTAGGTGTTGGTGGCGGCGCCGCGGACCCCGGTCGTCGTCTTGCCGGTGAGGTTGCCGTTGTCGTCCCAGGCGTAGGCGATCGAGGTGACGGTGGTGCCGGCGGGGGTGGCCAGGGTGTCGGTCTTCTCTCGGTGCCGCGCGTCGTAGCCGAGGCTGCGGACGTCGCCCGAGCTGCCGTAGGTGACCGTCTTCGGCTGGGAGAGGGCGTTGTACTGGTAGGTGAGGGTGGTGCCGGTCGCCGCGTCCGTGTCGGTGCCGAGGCGGCCGTCGGTGTCGTAGGTGTAGGTGCTGGTGCCGGCGGCGTCGGTGCGGGTGAGCGGGGCTTCGTCGGCGTTGTAGGTGAGGGACGAGTCGCCTGCCGGGCCGGTCGCGGTGAGGACGTCGCCGAGTGCGTTGGTGTCGTAGGCCTCCCAGGTGCCGCCGACCGCGCTGGCCACCAGGTGGCCGTTGAGGGAGTAGCGGAAGCTGCGGCTCGCGGTGGTCGCGTCGGCTCCGGTGGCGCTCTGCCCGGTGAGGTCGTCCAGGGCGTCGTAGGTGTCGGTGAGGGTGACGCCGCCCGGGTCGGTCTGGGTGACGAGGCGACCGCGTTCGTCGTAGGTGTAGTCGGTGGTCCGGTCGGCCTCGCCGGTGTAACCGGTGACCGCCGGGACTTCCTTGGTCGCCGGCAGGCCCAGGGCGTTGTACGTGTAGTACGTGGTGTCGCCGTTGCCGTCGGTGTAGGCGGTCTGGCGTCCGGTCGCGTCGTAGCCGAACTCGGTGGTGAGGTTCACGGTGTCGCTGACCGGCTCGGTCTGCCGGGTCACGTCGCCGGCCGCGTCGTACTGGTAGCCGGTGGTGTGGTGGCGGGCGTCCGTGGCCGTCTTCAGCCGGCCGTCGTCGGTGTAGGCCGCCGACGTGGACGACAGCACCGTGCCGTCGGTGTCCAGGTTCGCGGTGGCCGTCTCACGGCCGGCCGCGTCGTAGGTCGCCGTGGTGGCGGTCTGGTCCGGCAGGACGGTCTTGATGACGTCGTCGCGCAGGTCGTAGCTGTATGTCGTGGTGTCGCCGGTCGTGTCGGCGGCGGTGCGGGTGCGGCCCAGCGCGTCGTAGCTGTACTTCGCGGTGACCCCGCTGACGGAGGCGGTCTGCGAGACCTGGCCGGCCGTGTTGTAGGCGGTGTCGGTCTCCTGCTTCGTCTGGGCGGTGGTCGAGGTGTAGACGTACGCCCAGTCGCTGCCGGCCCGCCCGAGGTCGTCGTAGCCGTGGTGGGTGACCGAGCCGTAGGGCGAGGTCTCGGTCAGCCGGTCGCCGGCCAGGTCGTAGGAGTAGGAGAAGGTGCCGCGGGTGTCGGTGCCGTCGACGGAGATGGCCGGGTCGGTCTGCTGGACCAGGTCGCCGAGCTGGTCGTAGGCGTAGTCCGTCTCGCCCTTGGCGTCGGTCTCGCTGAGGGTGTCTCCGGCCGCGTCGTAGGTCCAGGCGGTGGTGGCGGAGGTGCCGTTGTACGACGGGAGGGTGGTGCCGGTCTTTCGGCCGTCGCGGTCGTAGGCGGTGGCGGTGATGTGCTGGTCGGCGTCCTCGGACTCGGTGCGGTCGCCGAAGGTGTCGTAGCCGTCGAGGGTGATCGGGTACACGGTGGAGGTGGCGCCGGTGCCGGGCGTGGTGACGGTGACCGCCGGGCCCGTGGTCGAGGTCGGGCGGCCGGCCTGGTCGTTGGTGTAGTGGGTGACCTGCTGTTCGGCGTCGGTGGAGGTGACCTTCAGGCCGCGCTCGTCGTAGGTGGCGCCGGTGGTGAGGGTGAGCGAGCTGGAGACGTACTGCGCGGAGGAGAGCACGTCGCCGGCGGGGTCGTAGGTGTACGTCCACTTCTGCACGGGGTCGCCGGCCGCGTCGGTCTCCGTGGACGTCAGGACGTGCGAGTCGGCGTCGAAGGTGTAGGCGGTGGCCTGGTCCAGGGCGCTCGGGTCGACGGTGGTCACGGTGGTGCGGTCGGCGGCGTCGACGGTGTACGTCGTGGTCAGCGTGCCGTTGGCGGTGGTCCTGCCGGTGAGGTTGCCCGCGTCGTCGTAGGAGTCCTGCTCGTCGACGAAGGTGGTGCCGGCGGAGCCGGTGCGCGTCGACTGCTTGGTCAGGCCGTTGTCGTAGTACGCGTAGGTGGTGGTGACGCCGATGCCGTCGGTGAGTGTGTGCAGCCGGCCGGCCGGGTCGTACGTCCGCTGTTCCAGCAGCTCGGCGGTGGCCGTGCCGGGGGTCGCCGAGGAGCCGGTGTAGTCGGTGAGGGTCCTGGTGAGCTGGTTGCCGTCGGCGTCGTAGGTGAAGGCGTAGGACTGGCCGTCGGGGTCGGTCTCGGTCTGCCTGTTGCCGTAGGCGTCGTACGTGTAGGCGGTGCTGTGCTGTTCGGGGTCGGTGACCGTCTTCGGTTCGCCGAAGTCGTTGTAGACGGTGCTGGTGGCGCGGGCGGTGTCACCGCCGGTGGTGTCGGAGACCGTGCTGCCGAGGACGTTGCCGTCGGCGTCGTAGGTGCGGGTGGTCTGGGCGGTGTGGACGACCGCCTGGTTCACGGCGTCGGGGGTGGCCGGGTCGAGTTCGGTGAGGACCCGGCCCAGCGGGTCGTAGGTGTAGTGGGTGACCAGGCCCGCCGGATAGGTGTCGGAGATCTCGGTCTTGGTGAGGACGCGGCCGACGGAGTCGTACGTGTACCGGGTGACCAGGCCGAGGGGTGAGGTCTGCTGGGCGAGGTCGCCGTTCGCGTAGTAGACGTACGCGGTGGTGGCGCCGCCCGGGGTGGTGGCCGAGGCGAGCAGGCCCGCCGGGGCGACCGTGCCGGAGACGTAACCGGCCGTGGTGGACGTCGTGTACGTCTTCTTCGTCGTCAGGCCCGCGCTGTGGCCGGTGACCGCCGGGGTTGTCGTGGTGAGGAGGTTGCCGTTGGTGTCATAGGAGTCGACGGTCTGGTAGGTGGTGTCCGTCGAGCTGGAAGAGCGGCCGTCGGCGGAGGTCAGCAGCTGGTCGTTGCGCGGGTCGGTGTCCGAGTCGGCGTTGAGGTAGTACGTGTAGTACGCCGTCGAGCACTTGGCCGCCGCCTGGTCCTGGCAGGTGGTCTTCGAGACCACGTCACCGCGGGAGTTGTGGCCGGTGGTGGTCACGTCCCCGTTGCCGTCGGTCGTGGTGTGGACGAAGCCAGAGGTGTCGTAGCCGTAGGACGTGGTGGCTCCGGTGCCGTCGGTGTCGGTGAGGATCCGACCGCCGTCGGACAGGTCGTAGGTGCTGGTGAGGGTGTTGTTCCCGGGGTCGGTGACGTCCACGGAGGCGGTGGCGATGGTGCCGCCCGCCTGCTTGTAGGCGTTCCACTGGGTGGCGACCTGGGCGGAGGTCAGGTTGTGGCCGTAGAAGGCGACTTCGGCGATGGAGCCCTTGAAGTAGCTGACGTCGCCGGGCGAGTCGAGCCAGCTCTTGGCGAAGCCGGCGCCGATGTAGGTGAGGGTGTTGGACTGGTCGGCGGGGGTGCCGGAGAAGGTGTCCTGTTTGGTGCCGTCCAGGAACAGCGCCTGGCTGTCGACGTCGCAGCTGAGCACCGCGTAGTGCCAGGCGTTGTCGGTGACTGAGCCGGTGGAGCCGAAGTCGGCGCTGCCCGAGCCGCTGACGCTCCACCAGTGGCCGTGCAGCTTGCCGTCGGAGCCGACGTAGAGCACGGGGGTCCAGGTGCCGGAGGCCGCGGTGGCCCCGTCGACGGCGGTCGACTGGTCGCCGATGAGCACGCCGGCGGTGGAGGTCTTGAACCAGATGCCGACGCTGCGCTTGGTGTCGGTGTGCAGCAGGTCTGCCGGGACGGAGACGTAGGAGTCGGTGCCGTCGAAGGAGGCGGCGGTGTTCGCGGTGCTGTCCTTGGCGCTGAACGGGCCGCTCACCCCGAGGGTCACGTTGTTGAACGTGCCGTCGCCGCCGTCGACCTCGTCGTCCGCGTAGGCCGCCGAGCCGTCGTCGCTGTCGTCGCCGAGCTGCCAGTACCCGGCCGGGCCGGCGCCCAGGACCGAGCCGCGGAAGACCGCGCTGGAGCCGGCGACCGTGGGCGGGCCCAGCTTCCAGGTGCCGCCGTGCTCGTCGGTGACGGACAGCAGCCGCTCGGCGGCGGTGTCGTAGGCGACGGCGGCGGTGGTGCGCCCGGCCGGGCTCACCGCCGTGGTCAGCAGGGCCGCGCTCGCCGTGCCCGCGGCGTACAGGTCGCCGGCCTGGGAGGCGGTGACGGGGTGGCTGTAGAAGGAGACGTCGGCGAGGGAACCGGTGAAGTAGCTGACGGCGCCCGGGGAGTCGATCCAGGAGTCGGCGAACCCGGCACCGATGTAGGTGTCGACGTTCGACTGGTCGTCCGGGGTGCCGGAGAAGGTGTCCTGCTTGGCTCCGTCCAGGTAGAGGGTCTGGGTGGAGCCGTCGGAGCTGAGCACGGCGTGGTGCCAGGCGTTGTCCGTGACCGTACTGGTGGAGCCGAAGTCGGTGCTGCCTGAGCCGCTCACGCTCCACCAGTGGCCGCGCAGCTTGCCGTCGGAGCCCACGTAGAGCACCGGGGTCCAGGTGCCGGAGGCGGCGGTGGCGCCGGTGACCGACCTGGACTGGTCGCCGATCAGGACGCCCTTCTTGGACGTCTTGAACCACAGCGACACGGCGCGGGTGGTGCTGGCGTGCAGCAGTCCGGCCGGGACCTTGACGTAACCGGTGCCCGCGAAGGTCGCTGCGGTGGCGGAGGCGCCGGTGAGCGGGCCCGCGGTGCTGCCCAGGGTGGCGCTCTGGTAGGTGCCCGCGTCCGTCTGCTCGTTGGCCAGGACCGAGGAGGCGGCCGTGGTGGCACCGGACGCGTCGTCCAGGCGCCAGTAGCCGCTCGGGTTCGCGTCCAGGGCGGCGGCCGGGTAGTTGGAGCCGGACTCGTAGCTGTACGCGTAGCAGGCGGTCGAGGCGGTGGCGGCGCTGCTGCTGGACGGCGGGCAGACGGAGGTGAGCTGGTCGCCGGTGTAGCCGTAGCTCCACAGGGCGGCGGTGCTGGTGTCCCCGCTGGTCGCCGCGTCGGTGGTGACCGTCTGTACATGGTAGTGGGCGGCGCCGGACGGCTTGGACCAGGTGAAGTAGAGGGTGCGTCCGGAGACGTCGTTCTTGATGGTGCTGAGCCGGTGCGAGGTGTCGTAGGTGAACGACTCGGTGAGCCCGGCGTGCGTCTTGATCTGCGAGAGCAGCCAGATGTTCGTGCCGCCGCCGGTGCCGAAGGTGTAGGTCGTCCCGGAGGTCTCGGTCAGCGAGTAGCCGGCGGACAGCGCCTTGAACGTGCCGTAGGTGCCGGTGGGCGGGGTGTAGCCGGAGGCCGAGTAGCCCCAGCGCTGCTGTTTGCCGCCGTCGTCGGTGACCACCACGCTCTTGGAGCCGTCGTCGTCCATGACGGCCCGCATGTCGGCGAGCGCCGACCAGCCCGCGCCGAACGCCCCGGCGGTGCTGGTGTCCAGGGAGTTGTAGGAGCGGGTCACCTCCAGGGCCGGGCCGACGGTGGTGACGGAGGCGTCGGTGGCTGCGGTGGTGTAGTTTCCGGCCTCCTCGTCGTAGCCGTGCCCGCCGTTCTGTGCGAGCCGTGCCGCGACCAGGGGTTGGGCCACCAGGGTGGACAGGGCTCTGCTGCCGCTCGTGGTCGTGGACCAGCCGTCGTTGGCGGAGACCGTCCAGTAGTACGACGACGACCAGTCCAGATCGCCGGAGGGGACCGTCCACTTGGTGGAGGCCTGCCAGCCGGAGGTGTCGATCTGCTTGCCCGCCGAGGTGTAGACGGCGAAGTCGTACTTGAGGGAGGAGTTGGGGAAGGTGTCCGGGTCGACGGCCTTGGCCTGGAGCTGCGGGCGCAGCGACGGGGAGACGAAGTTGGCCGCCGGGTTGGTGCGTTCGATGTCCGGCGCCGAGTTCTTGCTGTAGGTCAGCGTGATGTAGGGGGCGTGCGAGTCGACCTGGGAGGAGTCGAACTTCTTCCACTGGTAGGAGCTGGTTCCGGAGGAGAACACGGACAGGCCGTAGTTGCTGGTCTCGCCGAGGGCGACCTCCTGGAAGTAGTCGGTGTCCAGGTCGGTGGTCTGCCACTGGCCGGTGCCGGTGGAGACGGAGGTGTTCCCGCAGACCGTGTCGGACACCGTGCCCGACCAGGTGCCGATGGAGGCGGCCGTCGCCGGCCGGTCCGACCAGGACTTCTGTCCGGTCACCCACCACTGCTCGGTGATCGGCATGACGTTGTACGAGGTGGACGAACCGCACGTGTAGGCCCACACGTCGAACAGGTGCAGGGCGGCGGCGCTGATGTGGTAGCCGTCGGTGTCCGGCAGGCCGAGGAACTTCATGAACGCCTGGCCGATGTAGGCGCCGCCGTCGGGGGTGCCGACGCGCAGGGTCGTGTCCGACGAGTAGTCGGCGGTGTTCGGGTAGTAGACGTAGGTCGTGAGCGTCTGGCCTGCCGTCGACACCGTCATGGTCGGGTCGACGGTCACCGGGAAGGCGATGTCGGAGCCGGACAGCCAGGACGGGTCGAGGGACATCCTCACGGCCGGGGTGCCGTCGACGTCGGTGACGCTGTAGGTCATGTCCCAGTTGTCGTGGGACTCGCCGGTGGCGGGGTCGACGTGGGAGTCCCGGGCGAACGGCTGGGGCAGGCTCGCGGCGACCGTGCCGCTGCCGTCCACGAGCTCCACGGTGCCGTCGGCGGCGGTGGTCAGCGTCAGGCCTTTCAGGGACATCGGGAAGACCCAGCTGGTCGGCGCGTTCGCCGAGGCCAGCACGAGGGACTCCTTGACTCCGTCGGCGGTCGGCGCGAGCACGAGGTTCGTGTCGGTGAGGACGCCGTCGTACTCGACGGAGGAGCCGGAGGCGGTGCCGGTGACCGCGGCGGCGCCGGCGAGGGACCAGGACACGGACTCGCTGTCGGAGAGGGTCAGGGTGGCCAGGTCGCCCTGGGCCGAGGTGCCGGAGCTGACGCTGGGGCTGGGCGAGGCGGTCGGGTCGTCGGAGGCCGTCGGGTCGGCGGACGGAGTCGCATCGCCGGAGGCCGTCGCGTCGTCGGAGGCTGCCGTCCTCCAGGTGAGCGCGGCGGGGACGACGGAGCCGCCGCTTCCCCGCAGCGCGGACTGACGAATCGATTCATCAGTTCCGGTGGCGGGTGCGAAGGACACGCCGAGGGAGTTGGCCCGCTCGTGCCAGCGGCCGTCGTCGCCCCGTGCGACCTCGGTGTCGATCGGCTTCCAGGTTCCGTCGGAGTCCTTGAAGTTGACCCGGGACTGGGAGACCTTGCGGGTGAAGGAGCCGTCGGTGTTCTGGTAGTAGTCGAACTGGGCGCCCGACCTGGCCGCCACGCGCTTGCTGGTCCTCGGGTCGAACCCGGTGGCCGCGGCGGCGGAGCGGGCCTTCTCCGTGGTGGTGTGCGGCGCCTTCCAGGCCGCGAGCTGTCCCCTGCCCTTGCCGGGCGCGTGTCCGGCCGGGTGACCCTTGACGTTCTTGGCCGCGTTGACGTCGGCGGCCGAGCCGGTTCTGGATCGCGGCCCCGAACCGTCCTTGCCGGCCAGCCACTTCCACAGGTGCCCGAGATCGGCGCCCAGGGAGCCGGAGGGCCGGGTGGCCGCGTAGGCGGCGCCACCCTCCTGGGCCCAGAAGGAAACCACCAGCGCCAGAACGACACCCCACACACGCCACCGCACCAGCGGACGCACGCCACCCACCGACTTTCCCCCACGCACAGCTACCGGACAGAAGCAGCCGATGCGTCAGGGCGTCGCCGTGTTCATGCTGGCTGTGGCAGCAAGTTGTAAGTGCACTGTGAATGGATGAACAAGATCTCTTGTGAACTCCGGAAGCAACCCTTTGCCCGGACGGGGAACAACCCACAGTCTCGCAACCACTCGTTCACCAGCGGACAACCTGGCAGTCACTGGATGCGGGGGCATGTGGAGGCATGTGAAGGCTCATGGAGGTTCACAGCGCGCGGGCCAGCCCCCCGCCCGGTGCCGGCGCGGTCAGGTCGTCGTGGTGCGGCGGGGTGCCGGGGGTGTCGGCGGCGGTGAGGATGGACTGCTGGAGGCGACGCAGGCGTGCCGACGGCTCCAGTCCGAGGTCCCTGACGAGGAGGGTGCGCAGCTGCTGGTAGACAAGGAGGGCCTCGCCGCGCCGGCCGGAGCGGTGGAGGGCGAGCATGAACTGGGCGTGCAGGTTCTCGTGGGAGGGGTAGCGGCTGGTCAGGACGGTGAGTTCGGCGAGCAGTGCACGGTGCCGGCCCAGCCGGAGGTCGGCCTCGATGCGCTGGTCCAGGGCGCACAGCCGGCTCTCCTCCAGGCGCCGCGCCTCCACGGCCAGGTGGGTCCCGGTGGACACGTCGGCGAAGGGCGGCCCGGTCCACAGGTCCAGGGCCCGGCGCAGGGTGCCCGAGGCGCCCGCGAGGTTCCCGTCGTCCATGGCGCGACAGCCCTGCGCGCACAGCAGCTCGAACTCGCGGATGTCGCTGCCTCCGCCTCCGGTGACGAGCAGGTAGCCGCCCGGCAGGGTCGTCAGCACGTCCTTCGCGGACCGGGCGGCCGTGCCCTCGGGATCCGCACCCCGGCGCAGCGCCGCCGCGATGAGCTCCCGGAGCTGGAGCACGTAGGTCTGCAGGGTGGTGCGGGCGCTGCGCGGCGGAGTGCCCGCCCAGAGTTCTTCGATCAGGGTCGGGACGGGCACCACCTGGTCGGCGCACAGTGCCAGCAGAGCCAGCAGCTGGCGGGGCTTCGGCGCGGTCGGGACGACGGAGACCCCGCTCTCCCGCACGTCCAGTGCTCCCAGCAGCCCGATGTCCACACGCGTCTCCCTGGCCTTCTCGTCTGACACTTCGCCAGTAGAAAACAGCATGGACGGTCTGTCAACAGACTCCCGGCCGGAGCGCTTCCGGCGAACCGTCCGCGAACCGTCGCAGGACTTCGCCGCACCCTCACCGGTCGTCGAACTTGCAGCGCAACGGCACTATTTCGACGACCGGCGGGGCTGCACACCGGTAGACCGATCCCTCGAATCGGTCACGGAATCAGGCGGAATCTCGCCCCCGGCGGAAGCAAGAAAGAGACCATCCGGTCGGTTACTTGACCCCTGCGGGTCAGGTCAGGCGTCCTGCCCGCCGGTGTCCGCGGGGAGGGCGAGCAGCACGATGCCGAGTGCCAGGACGGCCAGTCCGCACCAGGAGACGCCCGGCAGGCGCTCGCCCAGGACCGTGACTCCCAGGACCGCGGCGACGGCCGGCTCGGCCAGCGTCATGGTCGTCGCGACCTGAGGGGTGGTGTGGCCGAGGCCGTGTCCGAACAGGCGGTAGCAGAGGAAGGTGGTGATCGCCCCCAGGTACAGGACGACGCCCGCTCCCCGTTCCGTCAGGAGCCCGCCGCCCCCGCTCCGGAGCACCACCGGCAGCACGAGGAGCGCCGCTCCCCCGAACATCACCCCCATCACGGCGCCTGAGGCATGTCCACGGGCGATGAGCTGCCCGCCGACCAGGGCGTACACGGCGTACGACAGGCCGGCGAGGCCCGCCAGCAGGACGCCGAGGGCGTCCACGGGGGCGCCGTCACCGGCGAGTTCCGGGCCGAGGACGAGCACCGTACAGCCGAGGACGGCCGCCGCGGTCGCGGCGGCCCAGCGGGCCGAGGGCCGGGACCGGCGGGTGAGCCAGGCGAGGAGGCCGGCCAGGACGGGGGCGCCGCCGAGCGCGATCACGGTGGCCGCGGCCACCCCGGTGCGCGCCACGGCGGGATAGAAGGTGAGCGGGTAACCGGCGACCGCGAGGGTGCCCAGGGCGAGCAGCCGGCGTTCGCCGCCGTCGCAGGCCCTGGGCAGGGAGCGGCTGCCGGGGGCGGTCAGGAACAGGAGCAGGCCGCCGAGGGCCAGGCCGGCGGCACCGACGGCCGCGGCCGGGACTCCGGCGGGGGCGAGGGAACCGGCGGTCCCGGTGGTGCCCCACAGCACGGCGGCCGTGAGGATCGGGAGCGGCCCGGCGAGCGGGCCGGTACGGCGGGGACGCGGGCGCGCGGCGGCGTCGCCCTGCGCGCGGGAACAGCGGGATGAGGTGTCGTTGGGCACAGTCGTGAACTTCCGTCGTCGAATACCGTCTGCGGACTGGTTTCGATACGGGCGCACGACACCGGCTCCGGGCCGCCTCGAAGGCAGGGCCGGGAACTCGGGTTCGATCCGTCGGTGTGTGCGCCCGTCAGGCGCAGAGCGGCGGCAGAACGACGTGCCAGTAGGTGTTCACGGGTCGATCGTACAGGCGCGGCAAGCGCGCCGATCATTCCTGTCGCTCTGGTGATCACCGGTATCCGCCCGTCGCACACCGATGATCCGACTAGTGCCACTTGTCGTATGGTTCGACCAAGTTTTGGCCAACGTGCGCCGATATCGTTTCCCGGCGCCCGCCCGTGGGAGAGACTCACCCGCGGAGGGGGGACGTGCACGTCCGATTCACGCCGGACGTGCCATCCCGCAGTGTCGCGTCGCCCAGGGGAGGGCGGCGAGCAGACCAGCGGAGGGAATGCATGACGCAGTCGCTTCCGGGGCAGCGCCCTGCCCAGGAGCAGGCGGCCACCGGGCACGGGCGGCCACCCGTCGTCGTGATCGGCGCCGGCCCGTACGGGCTGTCGGTGGCGGCCCACTTGCGGGCGACGGGGGCGCCGGTGCGCGTCTTCGGTGACGTGATGGGCAGTTGGCGGCACGCCATGGCCACCGGGATGTACCTGAAATCGACGCCGGACGCGACCGACCTGTCGGCGCCGGAGCCCGGCGGCCGGCTGGCGGACTTCCGGCGCGCGCAGAGCGAGCCGGAACTCACCGAGCTGACACCGATCCCGTGCGACGTCTTCGTGCGGTACGGGCAGTGGTTCCAGAAGCGGTACGTCGGTGAGGTCGAGCCGGCCCGGGTGACGGGGGTCGAGCGGTCGGCGGACGGCCCCGGCTTCGTCGTCGGGCTGGACGACGGGAAGGAGATGGCGGCCTCGGCCGTCGTGGTGGCGACCGGGCTGAACGGTCTCGCCCATGTCCCGGACGAGTTGCGGCAGCTCGCACCCGAGGGGCCGGGTCCGCGGGCCCGCGTGTCGCACACCAGCCACCACACGGATCTGTCCGTGTACGCGGGACGGCGGGTGGCCGTCATCGGCGGCGGCCAGTCCGCGCTGGAGAGCGCCGCTCTGCTGCACGAGGCGGGCGCCGAGGCGCAGGTCCTGGTGCGTGAGCGGACGGTGCTGTGGGGCATGACGCCCGACCTGGCCCGGCCCTGGACGCAGCGGGTGGCCAAACCGGCCTCGCCGCTCGGCACGGGCTGGATCCTGGCCGGTGTCTGCGCGTCACCCGGTGGTGTGCGGTGGCTGCCCGCGGCGGCCCGGCTGCTGCTGTTCCGCCGGGCGCTCGGCCCGTCGGGCGGCTGGTGGCTGCGGGACCGGGTGGAGGGTGTCGTACCGGTGCGCACCTCGCGCCGGGTCACGGGCGCCGTGCTCCACGGGCCGGAGGTGCGCCTGGACGTCGCGGGCCCCGGGGGTGAGCGCGAGTCCGTCACGGTCGACCATGTGCTGGCGGCCACCGGTTACCGGCTGGATCTGGACGCGCTGCCGTTCCTTTCGCCGTCGGTACGGCGCGCCGTGGCGTGCGTGCCGGGCTCGAAGGCGCCCGCGCTGCGCGGCACGTTCGAGTCGTCGGTGCCCGGCCTGTACTTCACCGGTTCGCTCGCGGCCCCGATGTTCGGGCCGATGATGCGGTTCGTGGCGGGCACGGAGTTCGCCGCCGTCCGCATCGCCCGGCACGTCGCTGCCGCCTGAGCAACGCGTCGGCGGATCGGGGCGGGCCCGTCAGCCGATCCTGGCGAGCGGGTCCGCCGTACCGGGACCGGGTGGCTGGATGTCGTCGGTGACGGCCGACAGCACCGGCTGCCGTATCCGGCCCGGCGCGGCAGCGGGTTCCAGGCCCCGGTCGCGCACCAGGGTGGGGGGGCGCGCCGGGCGGTGGCTGTCGTCCCCGGAGTTCCCCGGTGAGCGTGCCGACGGTCACCGGCACCGAGGACCCCGATGTGCAGGCCGTCCCGCTGCTCGTCCACCATCCGCGGGTGATGTCGGACGGTTCCCTGGCTCCAAATAAAACGGCACGGTCGGTTTGTCAGACCGGACTCCGGCCGGTCGGCGTACTGTCGGCCCTGGGCCGGGAGCCGGGGTGCGTGACGCTCGCGAACTGGTCGCCGTGTGCCGCGAGTTGGGGCAGCACCAGGGACCAGAACTGCTCGACGTGGCGGGGTGGGATCCGGTCCCGCTCCGCCGCGCCGAGCACCTCGAAGCCGAGCGTCGCGGCGACTATCACCGCGGCCACCCGGTCCGGTGACACCCCGTCGGCCAGCTCCCCCGCATGCTGCGCCCGCAGGAGCTCCTCGCACACCCAGGCACGCCACCAGCAGCCGAAGCCCGTGCCGTTCTTGCGGGAGGGATCGACGCTCAGCCTGAATCCGGCGCGGACGACGACGTCGGCGGCGACCGCGGCCAGAACCTCGCGGGTGACCGTGACCAGCAGGTGCAGCGCGGAGGCGGCCGACGGACGCCGGTCGGCGACCAGTTGCTCGACGGCCCGCCGGGCCGCGCTCTCCACCTCGGTCGCGAGGGCTTCCTTGCTGGGAAAGTGGAAGTGCAGCGCTCCGGCACTCACACCGGCCCGCCGGCTGATCGTGGGCAGCGAGGAGAGCGCGTACCCGTCGGCGGCGAAGATCTCGGCGGCGGCGAGCACGAGGGCCTGCCGGGTTCGGGCCGCCCGTAGCTGCTTGACCATCGCGTCCCCCTGTCGTTCCGGGCGAATCCGGAATTGGAAGGTCCGATTCCCCCTGGGCCTGCAGCATTGCGATTCGAAAACGTTGAAAACAGCACGATCGGTAGGTTTGTCGGCGCCCGCGTGACGCACGGGACTCGGCCGGACGGCTGTGACGGTACTCCGCCCGCCGCGTATGCGTCGGTCGAGGGCACAACAAACCAGGCGGATGGTTTGGTCCGAGACTGGTCAGGCCTCGGCGGGTACGGGTGATTCCTGCCGGTGGCGCTCGACTTCCTCGACGACCCGGGCGCCCCGGTCGGGAGCGGTGTCCAGCCGGATCAGGGCCGCTGGAGTGGCTATGGCCGGCAGTACGTGGTTGTAGAGGACGGAGATCCGGTCGTTGAGATCGGTCCAGTCGGAGACCACCTCGGACATGAACTGGGTCCCGATCCAGGCTCCGAGGAAGCACTCGGCGGTCTCGCGCGGATCGACGTGCGGCAGCACCTCACCGCGCTCCTTGGCCTCCACGAGCTTGTCCGTCACCAGCTCGGTCCAGGCGGGCCAGGCACTGCCGAACAGGGAGCGCCCCTGGAGGTCGGCGGAGAGCCGTATGCCGGCGAGGAGGATGACCTCCTTGGGGATCCGGTGGGCGAGGGTCATGCCGATGTCCACCCACTCCTGGAGCTTCAGCTCGCGCGGCACCCAGTAGTCGTCGCTGATCTGGGCGTTGATGACGCCCCGCGCGAGGGCTTCCTTGGAGTCGAAGTGGAAGTACAGGGCACCCTTGGTCACTCCGGCCCGCTCGAGGATCTCGGAGATCGTGGCGGCCGTGTATCCGCGCTCCGCGAAGACCGCGGCGGCGGCCTCGACAACAGCGCGCCGGGTCCGAATCGCACGCTCCTGACGCGCCATGGGGACCCCTCCTCGGTCAAAACAAAACCGGACGTGACGTACCTTACCCCAAACGGGGGTCGGTATTTCGGCCGCACGGGACCGATTCCCGGCCGGTCCCGCTTCGACTCCGCCCCCGTTGCGCCCCGGTTGCGCGCTGGTCGCGCGCCGGAGCCCGGGCGTCGGCGCGGGACCTGCAGGGCAGGCAGTTCACCAGGCGATGCGTCCGCCGTCCACGCCAAGTGTGGCACCCGTGACCAAGCTCGCCCCGTCACCGCCCCGCAGGGCGGCGCCCTCCGTGGCCTACGCCGGGCCGGCGTCCTGCCACACGGTGCCGAGCCCGGCCTCGCGGTCGAGGGTGCGCAGGCGTTCCTCGTCGATCTCGGCGAGGCCGCCGACCAGGTGCCGGACGCCGAGTTCGCGCATCAGCCCGGGCTGGAAGCCGTGTTCGAAGGTGCTGGGACGGCCGACGAAGGGCACCCCCAGCCGCCTGGCGTGGCCGGCGAAGCGGGCGACGTCGTCGATGAAGAGGGCCTGGTGGTAGTCGAGGCCGAAGCGGTCCCTGACGATCTCCCGGATGCCGGGGCGGATGTCGTCGGTGCAGATGTAGTGCGGGGCGGTGAACAGGTGCTCCCAGGCGCCGAGATGACGGCGGAAGTGGGTCACGTCGAGGCCGCCGTAGCAGATGACGTCCAGCCCCAGGCCGCGCAACCGGTGCAGGAGTTCCTCGGCGCCGTCGAGGGTGCGGACGGGGTGGTCGCGCAGGTAGTGCTCGCGCTCGGCGAAGTAGTCGGCGATGGCCTCCTGCTCGCTCACCCCTGCGCCGGTCTCCTCCAGCAGCACCTTCGCGGCCGCGAGCCGGGACTGCGAGAAGAGCCGCTGCTCCAGCTCCCGGGTGTACGCGCCGCCGTACTTGAGGACGAGCCGGTACAGGACGGGGCTGAAGCTGTCGTCGAGCAGGACGCCGTCGATGTTGACGGCGGCGAGGCGCAGGGTGCGCAGTGGTTCCATCGGGTCTCCCTCTCGCAGGCCGTTCGACCATCATGCAGGGGCTCCCGGGGCGGGGGGGTTCCGGGTGCCGCGGCGGGCGGGTCAACTCCCCGGACCGTGGCCAAAAGAAACCGTCGGTCATGTTTCCGTGAAGGCCGCACGGGCCCCGGATCCATCGACAACAGGCCGTCGACATCCGCCAGTTAGTCCGTTTATCGCCGTGCCTTCGGCGTGGTTGAGCGCAAAAATACTTGGCCAGACCACCACTGAGCGGAGTCATGCATGGATCGAGTCGAACCACGCTTGGTGAATCCTTTACCTGGTGGCCGACCCGAGAAAACCGGTAGGTCCGTATCTTATAGGCGTCGAACAGAGCTCCAATCCAACGAAGAGCTTTCCGACGGGGGGTCATGGATGAGTCTGTCCGCGAGCGGGATCGGAGTGGGTCTGCCCGTATTGCCCCGGCTGACCACCACGGTCCCCAAGGAGTACGTCCACCGCGCGTCCCTCGCCGAGGTGTTCCTCACCGGGTGTACCGCCCAGGACGACGGGCAGCGGTTCTCCCTCACCGGGCAGTGGCCCCGCGCCCACACGTTCTTCAACAGCGCCGACGGTGCGAGCCATGACCCGCTTCAGGCCGCCGAGACCTTTCGGCAGGCCGGCATGTTCGTGACGCACGCGGAGCACGGCGTGCCGCTCGGACACCACTTCGTGCTGTGGTCGCTCAGCTGCCACACCGACCTGGAGCGGCTGCGGATCGCCTCCCGCCCCACCGACTTCCAACTCGACGTGGCCTGCCCGGACTCCGCGCCGGGCGGCCGGACGTCCGCACGCCGGATGGGCATCGGGTTCACCCTGCGCCGGGACGGCGTGCCCGTGGCCCGCGGGGAGGGCCGGTACTCCGTCGTCACGCCGCCCGTCTACGCCCGGCTGCGCGCCACACGCGGGGAGAAGAAGGCGGTTCCGGTCGGCCCGGCCGTCGCGGCGGATCCGATGCGACCGGCGGCCGTGGGCCGCACCTCCCCCGCCGACGTGGTGCTGACGGCCACGGACGCGCCGGACCGCTGGCTGCTCACCCCGGACCTGGACCACCCGATCCTGTTCGACCACGGTGGCGACCACCTGCCGGGCATGGTCCTGATGGAGGGCGCCCGGCAGGCCGCCTGCGCGATGCTGGCGCCCCGTGCCCTGATCCCGGCGAGCACGTCCACGTCGTTCAACCGCTACGTCGAACTCGACAGCCCCTGCTGGATCGGCGTCACGGGGATGACGGCCAGGGGCGACGGCACCGCGACCGTCGACGTCGTCGGCGTGCAGGACGGCGAGGTCGTCTTCGCCTCCACGGTGAGCGGGCCGGTCGTCCGGGCCTGACGCGGGCACCGCGGTGACACACGTCCGCCGCCGGGCCCCTTCGCGGGAGCCGGGCGGCGGACGTTCCGCGGATCAGCGACGGTGGCTGAAGGCGTGCCGGTCGTTCACGGCCGGGTGGGCGAAGCCGGGGCGGTCCTCCGCCGGGTGGTGGGCGAAGGCGTGGCGGCCCTCCGCGGGGTGGTGGGCGAACGCGTGCCGCTCGTCCGCGTCGCGGCGGTGGTGCAGGCTCCAGGAGGCGGAGTCGACGTAGCGCCCGCGGTCGTTGCGCAGGGTGGCGGTGTCGGCATAGCGGTTCCACACCGAGGAGCGGCGGTCCTGGTACAGGTCCGTGCGGGTGTCCCGGCCCTCGCCGGTGTGGACGCGGACGGTGGCACCGCCGGCCAGCCGGTAGTGGCGGAAGGTGTAGGTGTTGCCCGCGGCGTCCGACAGCGACCAGCCGCTGAGGTTCACGTCCCGGCGCGAGGTGTTGGTGACGTCCACCCACTCCCGGTTCAGGGCGCGGCCGGAGAAGACCGCGCGGCCCTGCAGGTCGTGCTGTACGGCACTGATGACGACCGCGTCGCGGTACGGCATCGCGGGGCTGGCGGCGGTCGCCGCGGCCGGCAGGGCCGTGACGCCCACCAGGGCGGCCGCCACGGCGGCGGCGGAGCCGAGACGGCGAGCGGTCGCGGAAACGGAAACGGACACGTGGTCCCCCTTCGCGGGGTTCGTGCACACCCCTGCCGCGTGCGGCACGAAGCCGCAGGCCGCGCGGGGTGCGTGGGGCGAGATGGCGACCGGACGGCCGCGCAGCCACACCCTGCGCCCCGGCCGGGCGCGGACCCGGCGGCACACGGCGCCCATTACGGATCCTTCGCTTTCCTATGACTCTCGGATGTAACGTCCATTTATTAGTTGAATGGGCGGATTTGACGCCTCTTCAGCCTCTTCCGCCCCGCAGGTAACGGCCTCGGCCGCCCCGAACCGACGGGCGGACAACGCCCGGCTCACCCGAAAGTGAGTAACAGTCAGCGGCCGATCGGCCCACGGGGAGGAGCCGATCTTCCGGGCGTCACGAGGAATTTCCAAACTGGTTAGTAACAAGGGGGGTTCGGGGGAAAGCGGTTACCGCTACCTTTTGGCGTGCCTCATTGGCATGCCCACACCTCTCAGCGCACCCCCTCCCCGTAGGAGACACCCCCATGCGCAGACTCGTTGCCTGTCTGGCGGCCGCGGTCGCCGCTCTCGGCGGGCTCACGGCGACGGCCACCCCGGCCGCGGCGGCCGGCTCGGGCACGTTCAGCGTGCTCACGTACAACGTCGCCGGACTTCCGGAAGGCCTGTCCAGCGCGCCCACCCCGCGCGACACCAGCACCACGGCGATCGGTACGCGCATCGCGCCGTACGACATCGTCAACGTCCAGGAGGACTTCAACTACCACGCGTACCTGTACTCCACCGACACCCACCCCTACCGCACCGCGACCAGCGGCGGCGCGGGCATCGGCAGCGGCCTCAACACCGTCTCCAACTACGCCTGGGACACGGACGACTTCGAGCGGGACGGCTGGAACTCCTGCCAGATCGACTCCGGCGACTGCCTCACGCCGAAGGGCTTCACCTTCATGCGCGAGCGGCTCGCCGAGGGCGTCTACGTCGACTTCTACAACCTGCACACCAACGCGGGCACGAACGACGGCGACGAGGCCTCCCGGGCGGACAACCTCAGCCAGCTGACGTCCTTCATCAGCACCCACTCGGCCGGCAACGCCGTCGTGGTGATGGGTGACACCAACACCCGCTACACCCGCTCCGCCGACACGATCGCGGAGTTCGCCTCGAACAACGGGCTCACCGACGCCTGGGTGCAGCTGATCCGCGGCGGCAGCGCGCCGGCCAAGGGCAGCGACGCGCTGGTCTGCGACCAGTCGGGGGCGACCGTGCCCAACACCTGCGAGGTCGTGGACAAGGTCCTCTACCGCAGCAGCAAGCTGGTGAACCTGAACGCGACCTCGTACAACAACGAGCACGCCAAGTTCCTGACGAGCGACGGCCTGATGCTCTCCGACCACGACCCGATCACGGTCGGCTTCTCCTGGTCCCAGAACGCGGACTTCCAGCTGAGCGACCAGTTCGGCGGTCCGCACGGCGACTACTACCAGGACATCGACAAGGTGGCCGCCGGCGCCCGCGCCACCACCGTCTCGCTGCGCTCCGGCTCCCGGGTCGACCAGGTCGGTATCACGCTCGCCGACGGCACCACGCTGACCCACGGCGGCACCGGCGGCACGGCGTCCTCGCTGACGCTGGGCAGCAGTGAGTACGTCACGACGGCGTACCTGTGCGAGAGCAAGTACAACAACACCACCCGCATCTTCTACGCGAAGTTCACCACCAACCTGGGCCGCACCCTCGCCGGTGGTACGACGACCTCGGACTGCGTGACCCGCACCGCGCCGTCGGGCTGGCAGATCGCCGGCTTCCACGGCCGCTCCGGTGACGAGCTGGACAAGGTCGGCTTCATCTACACGAAGCGCTGACCGCGCCCGGCCGGCCGGCGGACCGTTCCCCACGTCCGCCGGCCGGCCGGCGCGAGCGGCATGTCGGCGATGATGGCCGCGTGACCGCCATGGACCTGCGCATCGACGCCACCGAGCTGCCGGGCCGCTCCTGCCCGGCACCCGCGGACAGCGGTTCCGCCCGGTACGGCGGCATCCACGTCGCCGTACAGCGCCGCAACCGCCCCGCCGAGCTGCTCGACCCGCAGCCCGGCGACGCCGCCTCCGCGACCTGGACCCTGCCGTGCACGACGGCGGTCACCGCCACCGGCGTCGACATCACGGGACCCTGGGTCCAGGGCGGCCCCGGCGGCCGGTTCGTCTACCTGTCCTGGGGGACCATGGACCCCGGGGGTGCCTTCACGATGTTCCGCCGGGCCAAGCTGATGCTCGACGCCGTCCCCGGCGCGGTGGCCGAGGCGGCGGCACGGGACGGGCTGCTGGTCGGCCGGCTCGGGCTGACCGACGCCCGGGGCATGCCGCTGTGCGCACGGGTCGTACCGCCGGCCGTCGTCTGGAGTGCCGGGAGCGGTCCTCAGCCGAGTGCCTCGCGGTAGGCGGCGAGCGCGGTCTCGGTGTCCGTCAGGGGGAAGCGGGCGCCGAGGTGGCCGTCGGGGCGGACGACGAAGCCGGTGGGGCCGTCGGGACGGTAGAGGCGGGCGAACTCGCCGGCCGTGTCCCGGTATTCGGGGACGAGGGGCACGTGGGTGCCGTCCTCCGCGCGGATGGCCAGGACGTCCCAGCCGGGGGGCGAGGACGGCTTTGATCACGTCGGTGGGGTCCGCCGCGTAGAGCAGCACGACGTGGTCCGGGCGGTCCCGCAGGACGTCGAGCAGACGCAGCGGGTACCCGGCGACCGGCGTGGTGAGGCCGGTGCAGTCCGGCGGCGGCGCTCAGCCCTACCGGGCCGGCGCCCATGATCAGGACGTCGGTTGTGTGCGTCACGGGTGTCTCCCAGCAGGTGGCCTCGGACCTGTTCGGTACCTCCGTGGTCGCCCCGGCGCGGACGGGCGGCGAGCCGCGACACCGCCGCCGGTACCCGGCGCGGCCCGGTGGCGGCGCCGCGGACGGCGGACGGCAGACGGCAGACGGCAGACGGCAGACGGCAGATCGCGGCACTTCCGGAGTGCGCGGCGCTTCCGGCGGAGCGCTCAGGCGTGGCTGCCGTAGCTGCGCAGCTTCCGGTAGAGCGTCGCGCGGCCGATGCCCAGGGCGGCGGCCGTCCGGGCCTTGTTGCCGCCGTGGCGGCGCAGGGCCACCAGGATCGCGGTGCGTTCCGCGTCCTCCATGGGGGTCAGTGGGCGTTCGGCGGGTCCCTCGCGCACGGGGTCGGGCAGCTCGGTGCGCCGGACCGGCCCCACCGCCCGCCGACGCCGTGCCAACGACCGTACGACGTGGGTGAGTTCGGTGACGTTCCCGGGCCATGGGTACCGCTCGAGGGCGCGCCGGGCGTCGAGTGTCCAGGTGAGCGGGGGCTGCCCGGGCTCCGGCGCCGGGGCCACCGCGGCGAGCAACTCCTTTATGTCCTCGGGCCGCTCGCGCAGGGCGGGCAGGGTGACCGAGCGGGCGGCCAGGGTGTCGAGGAGCCGCTGGAGGCAGGGGCCGGGGGGCGCTCCCGGGGTGTAGGTGACCAACAGGGGTGCGGTGGGCCGGGATTCGAGCAGCGCGACGATCGCG
Source organism: Streptomyces sp. NPDC048291 (assembly GCF_043201715.1). NCBI lineage: Bacteria > Bacillati > Actinomycetota > Actinomycetes > Kitasatosporales > Streptomycetaceae > Streptomyces > Streptomyces sp. NPDC048291. The sequence continues at coordinate 138,523 of NZ_JBICZC010000015.1, read as the reverse complement.
GCCACGTCGTGCTGTGCCAGGCGTTCGGCGTGGCGCAGTACGAGGCTGCCGTGGGGGTCGGCGGGGAGCGTCTCGTGCAGGTCGCCTTCGGCGGCGTCGACGACGAGCGGCTCGGTTCCGCCGAGCAACTCGCGGGCCAGGGTGGTCTTTCCGGTGCCGCGTTCACCGACGAGCAGCAACGGGGCGTGGGCGGTGGCCAGTTCGGCGGCGCGTTCGGTGGCGTGCCGCCACGGCACCGAGTGTCCGGCCAGTGCGGTGGGCGGGCGCCCCGCGGGGGTGGACGGGGCGCGGCCGGGCGCCGGTTCCAGTACGGCGACGGCGCCGACGACCCGGCCCTGGTGGCGGACGATCTCGACCGTGGCGGCGCACGGAAGGCGGGTGCCGGGCGTGTCCTCGCGCAGCGCCTCGTGCACGGCGCGTTCCAGGTCCTCGACGTCCCGCGCCGACAGCAGCTGGGCCGCCGCCCCGCTCACCAGCCGGCTGTGCCCGGCGAAGGCCGCCACCGGCCGGTCCTGGCCCGCGCACGCCGAGAGGTAGGCGTCCAGCAGGGCCCGTTCCGGCGCACGGGTGTACGCCCGCAGCTCCGCCTCCACCACCGCGGCCGTCGCCTCGGCCAGGGCCGCCTGCGGATGCGGTGCGCAGCCGCCGCACAGGGCCGAGGCGACGGTGACGGTGCCGACCGGCCTGCTGTCGCCGGGGGCCCGCAGCGGCACGCTCACCGCGGAGACCTCCTGCCACATGTCGAGGATGTGCTCGGGTCCGTGCACCTCGGCGCGGTGGCCGGTGCGCAGGGCCAGGGCCGCGCTGTTGGGGCCGACGCTCTGCTCGGAGAGGTCGGGGCGGAGCGTGTCGCGCGGGGCGTGCCCTGCGGACCACAGCACGCGGAGCCGGGCATCGGTGAGCAGGAGGGTGGCGCGCTCGTGGACGAGCACCGGAGCGAGCCGCTCCAGCACCGGCCGGGCCGCCTCGAGGAGTGCGGGGTCGGGCGACTGCGGGGCGAGGCCCGCGGAGTCGGTCGCAGCGTCGGTCGCGGAGTCGGCAGCGGCGTCGGGTCGTACGCCGTAGAAACGGGCGCGCCGCCAGGCAGCCGCCACCTCGTCAGGTACGTCCGCCGGCGGCGGGTGCCCGGCGAGGAAGCGGGCGCGGGCCCGGCGCAGTTGGCCGAGCGCGGGGCGGGCCGTGGACGGCAGGCCGGCCGCGGGGGGATGCTCTGCGGTGGTCATGGCGCCCCTCACCGTACCGGGAACAGTTGAAGGAGCAACGACCGGCGGGCCCCGCCGGGTTCCGCCGTACACCGGGTGTCTCGGATTGAGACACCCATGGACGTCCGCCCCGTTTCATGATCTTGAACGGTCGGTTTCCGTCCTTCCCCCCGGAGTTCCCCGTGCACACCGATGTCGTGACCGACGTCCTGATCGTCGGCAGCGGCCCCGCCGGTGCCTCGGCCGCCCTGGCCCTGAGCACCTACGGCGTACCGAACATGGTCGTCACCCGCTACGCGTCGCTCGCCGACACACCGCGCGCCCACATCACCAACCAGCGCACCATGGAGGCCCTGCGCGACCTCGGGGTCGAGCAGGAGGCCCTCGCGCGGGCCACCCCGCAGCACCTGATGGGGAACACCACCTTCTGCACCAGCCTGGCCGGCGAGGAGCTGGGGCGGGTGCGGTCCTGGGGGAACGAGCCGCTGGTGCAGGCGGCGCACGAGCTGGCGAGCCCCACGGTGATGTGTGACATACCACAGCACCTCATGGAGCCGGTCCTGGTCGACGCCGCCGTAGCCCGCGGTACCGTCCTCCGCTACAGCACCGTCTACAAGTCGTTCACGCAGGACGCGGACGGAGTGACCGTCACCGTCGAGGACCGGGTCCGCGGCGACGCGTACACGATCCGCGCCAAGTACCTCATCGGCGCGGACGGCGGCCGTTCGAAGGTGGCCGAGGACGCGGGGCTGCCGATGGGCGGTCAGATGGGCGTGGCCGGCAGCATCAACATCGTCTTCGACGCGGACCTGAGCAGGTACACCGCCCACCGGCCCGCCACCCTGTACTGGGTGCTGGCACCGGGCGCGACCGTCGGCGGCATCGGCGCGGGTCTGGTGCGCTGCGTGCGCCCCTGGACGGAGTGGCTGATCGTGTGGGGGTACGACGTCTCGGCGGGCGCCCCCGACCTGACCACCGAGTACGCGGAGTCGGTCGTCCGGCACCTGGTGGGCGACGACGACATCCCGGTGACCGTCAGGTCGTCCTCGGCGTGGACGGTGAACGAGATGTACGCCGAGACCTACTCGAACGGCCGGGTCTTCTGCGCCGGTGACGCCGTGCACCGGCACCCGCCGTCCAACGGGCTCGGCTCGAACACCTCCGTCCAGGACTCGTACAACCTGGCCTGGAAGCTGAAGCTGGTCCTCGACGGCACCGCGGACCCGGGCCTCCTCGACACCTACACCGCCGAACGCGCGCCCGTGGGACGGCAGATCGTCACCCGCGCCAACAAGTCGATCGGCGAGACCGCGCCCGTCTTCGAGGCGCTCGACGGTCTCACCCCGCAGACCCCCGAGCAGCTCTGGGCCAACATCGCCGCCCGCAAGGAACCCACCGAGGCGGGCGCGAAGCAGCGGGCCCGGCTGCGGGACGCGATCGCCCACAAGGTGTACGAGTTCAACGCGCACGGCGTCGACCTCAACCAGCGCTACGCGTCGGACGCGATCGTCCCCGACGGCACCCCCGACCCCGGCTTCGCCCGTGACCCCGAGCTGTACCACCAGCCCAGCTCCCGGCCGGGCGCCAAGCTCCCGCACGCCTGGCTCACGTCGGGCACCCGCACCCTGTCCACCCTGGACACCGTCGGCGGGGGCCGGTTCACCCTGCTCACCGGTATCGGCGGCGAGGGCTGGGTGAGGGCGGCGACCGCCCACGAGCTCGACATCGCCACGGTCGTCGTCGGCCCCGGCCAGGAGTACGAGGACCCGTACGGCGACTGGGCGCGGCTGAGCGAGGTGTCGGACTCGGGCGTGCTGCTGGTGCGGCCGGACGGGTACGTGGCCTTCCGGCACCCGGCCGCCGCCGCGAACGCCGAGGAGCTGCTGGGCGAGGCGCTGCGGCGGATCCTGGGCCGCGGCTGACGACTCCACCTCCCCCTTCCCCCCCCAAGTACGCGACACGAAAGGTGAACAGCATGGCCCTCGGGCTGCTCAGGCGCCGTTGGTCCAAGGACACCCCGGCCCGTTCGGCGGGGCTCACCCTGCCCCTGCCGCCCGGTGCGGGCGGGGTCGCCCGGACCGTCCTGGACCCCGTCGACCAGCCGCTCGGCGGCGCCGACGTCACGGTCACCGCGCTGGACACCCACCAGGTGGCGGCCCGGGGCACGACCGACCCCTTCGGTTTCTTCATGGCCGCCCTGCCGCCCGGGCGCTACAGCGTGCTGGTCGTCGCCGAGGGCCTGGATCCGCACCGGGAGACCGTCGACGTCGTCGCCGACAGCTGCCCGGCGCCCGGCCACATCCGGCTGCAGCCGGCCCGGCAGCTGCCGCTGCCGCCGACCGGGGGCTGGGTCTTCGATCCCCCGCACACCGCGATCCGGTTCATCGCCAAGCACGTCGGCATGGCCCATGTGCACGGCAGGTTCGAGCGTTTCGACGGTTCGGTCAGCGTCGCCCCGGACATGAGCCGGTCGACGGTCCGGGTGCGCATCGACGCGTCGAGCATCAACACCGGGAACACGACCCGGGACAACCATCTGCGTTCCGGGGACTTCCTGGACGTCGAGCGGTATCCGTACATCGACTTCGCCAGCACGCGCTTCGCCTACCGGGGCGGCAGCAAGTGGACGCTCCTCGGCTCCCTGACGATGCACGGCGTCAGCCGTTCGGTCTCGCTCGACACCACCTACCTGGGCACGGTCAACGGCGGCTACGGCGAGGAACTGCGCTGCGCCGCGCTCGCCACGGCCGAGCTGCACCGGGAGGACTACACGCTCAACTGGCGGTCCATGCTGGCCCGTGGCATCGCGGTGGTGGGTCCGACGGTGCAGCTGGAACTCGACGTACAGGCGATGTACCGCTCGCCGGACACGCCGACGCCCCCGGAGTGACCGGGGCGGCTCCGCCGGAACCGCGGGGCAAGCGCTGCCCGTTCAGTCCGCCGAACGGACGGGGCACAGACCGGCCACTCCATGGTCCGTGCGTTGACCATCGATGGTTTTGATTGAGCTTTGTACCATTTCGGAGAAACCGCTTCACCCAAACAGCGCTCGATTCCGGTCGCTGGGTGTTAAAACTTGGCCACAGAACGTCGGGCTACGCTCAGCCCTGCACGCCATCCCTGTTGTGAAGTGGGACGATCTTGTCCAAGTCCAGACCCTTGACCGGCAATTGGCGCGTCGCAAGACGCCTCCAGGCCATTCTTCTCATCCCCGTGCTCGTCGCGCTCGCCCTCGGCGGCATCCGGGTGAAGAACTCGGTCGACACGTTGCAGGACGCCAACGACGCCGTCCGCGTGGCCGAGTTGGTGCAGGCGGCGAACGCCTACGCCAGTGACGCGATCAACGAGCGCGACGTGTCGGTCATCCCGCTCCTGGAGGGCAAACGGAACGCGCCCGCCGTACTGGCGGCCCGCAAGGTCACCGACGCCGACGCGCAGGCGTTCGACGCGGCGGTGGCCCGGGCGCCGAAGACGGCGGGCCTCACCCGCCGGATCGAGCTGGTACGGGCGGGCGAGAAGCAGCTGGCGGCGGTGCGGGCCAGCGCGTTCACGGCCAAGTCGTCGGGGGTGCAGACGGAGGAGAGCTACCACGCCGTGCAGCACCCGCTGATGGAGCTCTCGAACGAACTGGGCTTCGGCAGCAACAACCAGGCGAGCTTCGGGCGCACCCTGTACGCCATCTCCCTGACCCAGGCGGCCGAGTCCCTGGTGCGGGCCATCGGCACCCACCTGCTGGTCGAGAACCGCGACACGCTCGGCGAGGGCGAACTGCAGACCCAGCTCGGCTCGTTCAGCTCCTACGCCTACCTGGAACAGGTGGGCCTGCAGGAGTACGCGGGCGCCGGTACCGCCGGGGACATGACCCGGCTGCGGGCGGCGCTGGCGGACGCGCAGAAGAAGGGGGCGGAGCAGACCGCCAAGGCCGCCGAGGAGGCCAAGGCCGCCGGGCAGCCGTTCGTGACGCCGCCGGCCCTGACGAAGATGATCAGCGAGATCGCGTCCGGGACGCCGACCGAGCAGCTGGCCGCCCAGGGCATCACGCCCGAGTCGTTCTTCGCCGCGTCCGCGCTCGCCTTCGACGCCTACCGCGGTATCGAGGTCCAGCTCACCGACACCGCCCTCGCCAGCGCACGGAGCATCGCCGCCGGCGCCCGACGGGACGCGATCACCAACGGCTCCGCCGCGCTCGGCGCCGTGCTGGCGGCCGTGCTGCTCGCCGCGTGGGTGGCCCGCTCGATGAGCCGGGGCATGCGCAGGCTCAGCGCCTCGGCGATGGAGATCGCCGAGCAGCGGCTGCCTGCGGTGATCACCCAGTTGTCGCAGGCCGTGCCCGGCCAGGTGGACACCCGGGTCACGCCGATCCCGATCACCACCACCGACGAGATAGGCGAGGTCGCCCGGGCCTTCGACCACGTGCACCGGGAGGCGGTCCGGCTGGCCGCCGAGCAGGCACTGCTGCGCGGCAACGTCAACACGATCTTCACCAACCTGTCCCGCCGCAACCAGTCGCTGATCGAGCGCCAGCTCGCCCTGATCACCGACCTGGAGGAGCGCGAGGCCGACCCCGAGCAGCTGGCGAACCTGTTCAGGCTGGACCACCTGGCCACCCGGGTGCGCCGCAACGGCGAGAACCTGCTGGTGCTGGGCGGCGAGCGCCCCACCCAGCAGTGGGACCACCCGCTTCCCCTGGTCGACGTCGTCCGGGCGGCGGCCTCCGAGGTGGAGCAGTACGAGCGGATCGAGCTGGCGGGCCTCCCGGAGGCCGAGATCCACGGCCGCGCCGTCACCGACCTGGTGCATCTGCTCGCCGAGCTGCTGGAGAACGCCACCTCGTTCTCCTCGCCGCGCTCGCCGGTCCGGGTCACGGCGACCCGGCTGCCGGACACCCGGATCATGGTGGAGATCCATGACCAGGGCATCGGCCTGATGCCCGAGGACTTCGCGCTGATCAACCACAAGCTGGCGAACCCGCCGACCGCGGACGCCGACGTCTACCAGTACATGGGCCTGTTCGTGGTGGGCAGGCTGGCCGACCGGCACGGCATCCGGGTCCAGCTGCGGCCGGCCGCCGGGAACCCCGGCACGACCTCGCTCGTCATGCTCCCGGGCACCGTCACCTGGAGCGGCGGCGCCGGGTCCGACGCCGACACGCTGGCGCTCGCGACCGTCAAGGCACGCGCCACGACCGACCTGGCGGCCCTGCTCGCGGACGGGCCGGCCGATCCGTTCGGCGGGGCCGATCCGTTCGGCGCGCACGAGGCGTGGGACGACGGCATCCCGGCACCCCGCTCCGCGACGCCGTCCGGCACTTTCGGCGCCACCGCTCCCGCTCGCTCCGCGGCAGGAACCCCCGGCACGGCCGTCGGCCCCGCTTCCGCCGGTTCCGAGTCCGCCGCCCCCGAGCCCGCCGGACCGGCCGAGCCGTCCGCCCGGACCCGTCGCGCGTCGAAGCGCGGGCGCCGCCCCGCCCAGGACGGCTGAGCCCCGGGCGCCGGGGTCAGGGCGGCGGTGCCGGGCGCAGGGCCCGCACCACCGCCCAGACGACGGAGACGAAGGGGACGGCCACGACGGCGCCGATCACCCCCGCGACGATGCTGCCCGCGATGACCGACACGGCGACGACGAGGGGGTGCAGCCGCACCGCCCAGCTCATCACCAGCGGATGCAGCACATGTCCCTCCAGCTGGCCGATGACGACGATGAGTACGAGGACGGCGGCGGCGGTGAGCGGGCCCCGCCCGGCCAGCGCCACCACCGTGGCCACGCTCAGCGCGACCGGTGAGCCGACCAGTGGGACGAACGCGGCGAAGAACTCCAGCAGGGTGAGCGGCAGCGCGAGCGGCACCCGCAGCACGACCAGGGCGACGCCGACGAGGACGGCGTTGGCGGCGGCCACGATGATGATGCCGCGGGTGTATCCGGCGAACGTCCGCCAGGCCGCGCGCCCCGCCCGGTCCCAGGCGTCGCGGGCGCCGGCCGGCAGCAGTTCGCCGCTCGTCCAGGCCCAGAGCCGTTCGCCGGAGTGGATGAAGAAGACCGAGGTGAAGAGCGCGAGCGCGCCTCCGGTGATCAGTTCGACGAGGGTGCCGAAGCCGCTGAGCGCCCGGCTCGCCAGGTTGGAGCGGTGGGACTGGATGTAGTCGACGACCTGCTGCTGGAGACGGGACAGGGCGCCCGGGCCGAGCCGGAAGGGCGGGCGCCGCAGCCAGACCTCGATGCGGTGGATGCCGCCGCGGAACTCGTCGGCCAGGGTCGCCGACTCCTGTGCGACCGCGTTGCCCACCAGGGCCAGCAGGCCGAAGAACAGGCAGATGCTGCCGACCAGGCTCACCGCCACGGACAGCGGCCTCGGGAGCCACCGGGCCAGCAGGTCGGCGAGCGGACGGAGCACCGAGGTGACGACCAGGGCCAGGAACACGGCGACGGCGATCAGCTGGAAGCGGCCGAGGACGACGAAGACGCCGTAGACGACGATGCCGACCACGATGAGCCGCCAGGCGTAGGCGGCGGCGATCCGCAGGGCGGGGACGACGACCGCGCCGGCCGGGGCGGAGGCGCGCGGGGCTCGGGCCCGTCCCGGGATCCGGACGGCGCGTGCGGTCCGGCTGTCCGGTGGAGCGCCGTGGACCCGGCGCGCGCGGCCCCGCCCGGCCCCCGGCCCGCCCGCACCCGCCACCGCGCCTCCCGTTGCCGGCCTCCGTCACCTCTCCTGCACGTTAGGGGCATTCCGGGCGGCGGGCGGGCTGCGGTGGGCCAAGGGGGTCAGAGGAGTCAGGGGGCGTCAGTGCGCGGCGGTCTCGGACACGGCGGTGCGGACGGCTCGTTCCACCAGGTTCACGCCGTCCGGCATGGACGCGTTGCCGTTGGAGAGGACCGCGACGAGGTAGTGGTGCCCGCCGGCCGTGACGCGCCCGATGCTGTTGATGTCCCACAGGCCGGTGGTGGTGCGCATGAGCCAGCCGTTCTTCAGCGCCCACCCCGAGTCGGCGGCGGCCGAGACACCCCAGGACTGGTCGGCGGCGATCTCCGTCATCAGGGTGCCGATGCGGTTCCGGGAGGCAGCGTCGAGGGGCGTGGGCCCGGCGCCGAAGACCGCGCGCAGCAGTCGTATCTGATCGGCCGCGGTGGTCCGGGTGAGCCCCCAGAGGCCGCCGGGGCCGCCCTGGGTCGAGGTGAGTCCGAGCCGCTTGTTGGCCGAGGCCAGGCCGGGGCCCTCGCCGATGGCCCGCCACAGGGCGGTGGCCGCGGTGTTGTCGCTGTCGCGGATCATCACCTCCGCCTCGGCGCTCTCCCGGGCGGTGAGGGCGCGCCGGTGGTCCCGCGCGTGCAGCAGCATGGCGGCGAGGATGTCGACCTTGACGATGCTCGCCGTGTCGTACGGCATGTCGTCGCCGTAGACGACGGGCGCCCCGCCCGTGCCGTCCAGGTCGAGGACGGCGGCGGTCACCCGGGCCGAGCCCTGTGCCTTGACGGTGGTGCGGAAGGTGGCGGAGCCGGAGCCGGCCGCCATGGCCGCCGGCGCGGCTCCGGCGAGCAGGGTCACCACCGTGGCCACGACGGACAGGGTTCGGTTGAGCATGGCGGGCACCTTCGCAGATCGGAGGGACACAGACCTGCGAACATAGACAAAATGTCCGTCCCGCGACATGACCGCCGCCACGACGGGACCGGTTCGAGGCCGAATGTGAGCAGGGCAACAGGGCTGGTTGTGAGCAGGGCGACAGTGCCGCACGCGAGGCGTCTCTTCCGGTGTACGGAACGTGAATTCCGCATGCCTCATCGGGCTGCATCCGGGGGAAGAATGAGGCCAGAGCGACGGACCGGCCCCTGGGAGGTGCCATGAGCACATCGGCTGAACCGCGGGTGAGCGGTCTGGAGGTCCGGTCCATCGACTACGTGCCGCTGGACGAGCGGCACGGCAAGCTGTGGCATCTGGGTCCGCTGTGGTTCATGTCCAACGCGCAGATCGCCACCCTGGCCGTGGGGCTGATCAGCATCACGGAGGGCGGCAACCTGATCTGGTCGCTGCTGGCGATCGTCGCGGGCACGCTGATCGGCACGTTCTTCATGGCGTTCCACTCGGCCCAGGGGCCGCAGCTGGGACTGCCGCAGATGATCCAGTCCCGCCCGCAGTTCGGCTATGTCGGTGCGCTGCTGGTGTGGCTGTTCGCGTACGTGCAGTACGCGGGATTCAACGTGTTCAACACCGTGCTGGCCGGCCAGGCCCTGGACACCACGATCCACGGCGGCGTGAAGCTCTGGGTGATCGTGGTCACGGTGGTCGGGCTGGTCGTGGCGCTGGTGGGGTACGACATCATCCACAAGGCCGAGCGGTTCCTGACCTACACGTTCCTGGTGGTCTTCGGGATCTTCACCGTCGGGATCCTGGTGACCCTGCACTACCCGGCGGGCTCCTTCGACCTCGGCGCCTTCAAGGTCACGCCGTTCCTGGCGCAGTTCGGCGTGGTCGCCGGCTACCAGATCAGCTGGGCCATCTACGTCTCGGACTACTCGCGCTACCTGCCGCCGGACGTCACCGTGCGCAAGACGTTCTACTGGACCTACTTCGGCTCGGCGCTCGGCGGCATCTGGCTGATGGTGCTCGGCACGCTGCTGGCCGCCTGGGCGGGCGACAGCTTCGACACGATCCCGTCGATCAACGCCGCCGGCGACAAGGTCTTCGACGGCTTCGGCGCGATCGTGCTGCTGTTCTCCGCGCTGGGGCTGATCTCCGTCACCGCGCTGAACATGTACGGCGGTTCGCTGACCCTGATCAGCGCCATCGACTCGTTCAGACGCGTGCGACCGACGCTGGGCGTGCGACTGGTCACCCTCGGGGTGACCGCGGCGCTCTCGCTGATCGGCGCGCTGGCGGCGACGACGAACTTCCTGACGAACTTCAACAACTTCCTGCTGCTGGTGCTGTATCTGTTCATCCCGTGGACGTCCGTGAACCTGATGGACTACTACGTGGTGCGCCGGGGCCACTACGCGATCGCCGAGATCTTCAAGCCGAACGGCATCTACGGCCGCTGGGGCTGGCAGGGGATCGTCTCGTACCTGGTCGGCTTCGCCGTCATGATCCCGTTCTTCTCGGTCGGCACCCTCTATGTCGGTCCCGCCGCCGAGGCCCTCGACGGCGCCGACATCTCCCTGTTCATCGGGCTGCCGGTGTCGGCGCTGCTGTACTGGTGGCTGACCCGCTCGATCGACGTCGAGGCGGAGACCCGCATCGCCGAGGCGGAGGCCGCGGCCCTGGAGCAGGCCTCGCACGAGCACCGCGAGCCGTAGGGGCCGGCTGCCCGCCGGACTCGGTCCCGAGTCCGGGGCGGACCGGCCGTCCGGCCCGCTCGACCGCCGTCCTCCGTCAGTACGCGGAGTTGACGTTGTCGATGGAGCCGTACCGGTGGGCGGCGTAGTTGGCCGCGGCGGTGATGTTGGCGACCGGGTCGGTGACGCTGCCGGAGGTGCCGGCGACGTGGTACGCGTTGAAGGTGGGGTCGATGACCTGGAGCAGGCCCTTGGAGGGGGTGCCCTTCTGGGCGTTGACGTCCCAGTTGTTCTGGGCGCTCGGGTTGCCGCCGGACTCACGCATGATGTTGCGCTTGAGGCCGTCGTAGCTGCCCGGGATGCCCTTGGACTTCATGACCTGCAGGGACTGCTTGATCCAGCCGTCGAGGTTGTTGCCGTAGCCGCCCTTCTGGGAGGCGGTGTGGCTGCTGCCGCTGGAGGAGGCCGTGACCGCGGTCGAGGTGTGCGCCTGCGTCATCTCGGCGGCCTGTGCGTTCGCCGGCATAAGAGTGAGGGCGGCGGCCGCGGCACCCGTCGTGACGAGGCCGGTGAGGCCGATGGTGCGCAGACGGGCGATGCGGGTGCGGTTGATCGTGGTCATGTGAAAGCAACTCTCCGGTGGGGGGGACGGCGTCGGCGCCGGCCGCGGTGGGCGGCGGCGGTGGGCGGAGCCCGTACTACCGGCGGGAGGGGGCGGGTCCGGCGGGAATCCGCTCGGCCCGTCGCCCGTCTCCCGGCGACGACAGCAATGGTTAGCGGGAGCCGCGGCGGGCCGCAATGATGTGACGTACTACCCGACTTAGGAACCAATGACCGAATTGCCCGCTTATATATGCCTTCTAGGCAGTTCAGGGCGTTCCGTTCCTACGAGGCTGCATAGGATGTGATCTGGCTCCTATGGGGGGTGTCACGCGTCCGGGGCCCTTTCGCGGGGTCCGCGGCCCTCGGTCGGCGGCCTCCACAGGTCACGTACAGGCCGCCGCGAGAGCATCCGCCCATGTCTGACACCCCCACACCGTCGCCGGGCGAGATCCGGGTGCTGATCGTCGACGACGAGCCCGAGCTGACCGAACTGCTCTCGGTCGCCGTCGGCGCGGCGGGCTGGCAGCCGCTCGTCGCGCGCGACGGGTACGGCGCGCTGCGCGCCGCCCGCGCCCGCGGACCGCACGCCGTCGTGCTGGACGGCATGCTGCCCGACCTGGACGGCATCCAGGTGCTGCGCCGGCTGCGGTACGAGAACGCCAGGCTGCCCGTGCTGATGCTGACCGCCCGGGACGCCGTGGAACACCGGCTGGACGGGCTCGCCACCGGCGCCGACGACTACGTGACCAAGCCCTTCTCCCTGGAGGAGGTGATGCTCCGGCTGCGCGCGCTGCTGCGCCGCTCCGGGGCCGGCGGGTCCGGAGCGGCGGAGGAGGGGGTGCGGGTCCTCGGCGACCTGGTGCTGGCCGAGCGGAGCCGCGAGGTGCGCCGGGGCGGCATGCCGGTCACGCTCACCGCGAAGGAGTTCGACCTGCTGCTGTTCCTGATGGACCGCCCCCGCCAGGTGCTCAGCAAGACGCGGATCCTCGACCACGTGTGGAGCAGCTCGTTCGACGGCGGCGGGAACCTGGTGGAGGTGTACGTCTCCGGTCTGCGCGCGAAGATCGACAAGGAGCGCCGGCCGATGATCCACACCGTGCGCGGCGCCGGGTACGTCATCAGGGCGGCGGACGACGAGGGATGACGGCTCTCGGGCGGGCCCTCACCCGGCTGCGCGGGCGCTCGCTGCGGGTGCGGATGGTCCTCGTCCACTCCCTCACCCTGGCCGCCGTGTGCACGGCGATGGCCGTGGCCACCGTCCTCGTCCAGCGCTACTACCTGATCCGGGACCTGGACCAGCGGGTCACCGACGCCGCCGAGCACAGCCAGGGCGGCCGGGAGCACGCGCCGCCGGGCGCGAGCCTCGGCTTCCTCAACGAGCGCGGCCAGCACACCGGCACCCTGGCCGCGCTCATGACCGGCGAGAAGATCGCCACGGCCGAGGTGGTGACCGACCAGGGCCCGCGCTCCCTGACCGCGGCCCAGTGCGCCGCCCTGGGCGGCATCCCGGCGGACGGCACCCTGCACACCCGGACGATTCCGGGCCTCGGCACCTACCGGCTGACCGCCGTCACCGAAAACGGCACCGCCATGCTGGCCGGGCTGCCCGTGGACGGCGTCCAGCACATGATCGACTCCCTGGTCGTGATCGAGGCCTGCATCGCCGGGGTCGGCCTGGTCCTCGCGGGTTCCGTGTCGGCGGTGGCGGTCCGGCGGCAGCTGCGGCCGCTGCGGCGGGTCGCCGCCACCGCCGTCGAGGTCTCGCACGCACCGCTCGACCGGGGCGAGGTGAGCGGGCTCACCCGGGTACCGGCGGCGGACACCGATCCGGGCACCGAGGCCGGCCAGGTCGGCGTCGCGCTGAACCGGCTGATCGACCATGTGGAGTGGTCCCTGTCCGAACGGCAGCGGGCCGAGGAACACATGCGGCGCTTCCTCGCCGACGCCGGCCACGAGCTGCGCACCCCGCTCGCCTCGATCGCCGGGTACGCCGAGCTGATGCTGATGGGCGTGGACTCCCGGAAGATCGAGCCGGAGCTGGCCTGGCGCCGGGTCTCCGCCCAGTCGGCGCGGATGACGGGCCTGGTCGAGGACCTGCTGCTGCTCGCCCGGCTGGAGGAGGGCAGGCCGCTGGAGGCCGTGGAGGTGAACCTGGCGACCCTGGTCGGGGACGCGGTGTGGGACGCCCGGGCGGCGGGGGCGGGCCATCACTGGCAGCTGGTGCTGCGCCTGGACGCACCCGCCACGGTGACCGGCGACCCGTCCCGGCTGCACCAGGTGGTCGCCAACCTGCTGGCCAACGCCCGGAGGCACACCCCCGCCGGGACGCGGATCACCGTCACGGTGGAGACGGCGGACGGGCACTGCGCGATCCGCGTGCACGACGACGGCCCGGGCATCCCCGGCGACCTCCTGCCGACCGTCTTCGACCGCTTCACCCGGGGCGACGCCTCCCGCTCCCGCACCCCGGGCGCCGCGGGCGGGGCCGGCCTGGGACTGGCCATCGCCGCCGCGATCACCCAGGCACACCATGGCCGGATCGAGGTGGACAGCGCACCCGGCGACACCCGGTTCACCGCCACCCTGCCGCTCACCGCGGCGCGGAGCCGGGACACGGGCACCGCCTGACCTCACCGCACCGCCGGCAGCCCCTCCCCCGCCGGCTTCCAGCGCAGATGGACGCTCTCCCCCGCCTGCCCGGCCCGCAGCAGCGACAGGCGGGGACGTACGGCGTCGGTGCGCGCGGCCGGCGGCTTGCGGCGGCCGGCCCGGAACTGGACGGGCCACTCGGCGGCCGTGCCCGCGTACTCCTGCTCGGCTGCCGCGTGCAGGGTCCAGTGCGGGTCGTACAGGTGGGTACGGCCCAGCGCGCACAGGTCGGCGCGGCCGGCCAGGAGGATGGAGTTGACGTCGTCGTAGGAGGCGATGGCGCCGACGGCGATGACCGCCGCGCCGGTGGCGGCGGCGACCTCGTGCCGGATGCGGTCGGCGAAGGGGGTCTGGTAGGAGCGGCCGTAGGCGGGCCTCTCGTCCTTGGTGACCTGGCCGGTGGAGACGTCGACGCCGGCCGCGCCGTGGGCGACGAAGGCGCGGGCGATCCCGACGGCGTCGTGCTCGGTGTTGCCGTCCGGCATCCAGTCGGTGGCGGAGATCCGCACGATCACGGGGCGGTCGGCGGGCCAGGCGGCGCGGACGGCGTCGAAGACCTCCAGCGGGAAGCGGAGCCGGTTCTCCAGCGATCCGCCGTACGCGTCGGTGCGGTGGTTGGCGATCGGCGAGAGGAACGAGGAGAGCAGGTAGCCGTGGGCGCAGTGGAGTTCGAGGAGGTCGAATCCCGCGTCCGCGCCGCGCCGGGCCGCCGAGACGAACTCCGCCCTGATCCGGTCCAGGTCGGCGGGGGTGAGTTCGCGCGGGGCGGGTGAGCCGGGGCCGTACGGCAGCGGGGAGGGGCCGACGGTCTCCCAGTTGCCGTCCGGGAGCGGTTCGTCCATGCCCTCCCACATCAGGCGGGTCGAGCCCTTGCGGCCGGAGTGGCCGAGCTGGAGGCCGATGCGGGCGGTGCTGTTGGCGTGCACGAAGTCCACGACGCGGGTCCAGGAGTCGCGTTGGGCGTCGTTCCACAGGCCGGTGCAGCCGGGGGTGATCCGGCCCTCGGGCGAGACGCAGACCATCTCGGTCATCACCAGGCCCGCCCCGCCCATGGCCTTCGAGCCGAGGTGGACGAGGTGGAAGTCCCCGGGGACCCCGTCGACGGCGGAGTACATGTCCATCGGGGAGACGATCACCCGGTTCTTCAGCTCGAGACCGCCGATGCGGAACGGCTGGAACATGGCGGGGGCCCGGCCGCTCAGCCCCTGTGCCGCGGCGAAGGCGGTGTCGACGCGTTCGGCGAACTCGGCGTCCCGGGTGCGCAGGTTGTCGTAGGTGATGCGGCGGGAGCGGGTGAGGAGGTTGAAGCAGAACTGGGTGGGTTCCTGGCGGGCGTACATGCCGATGTTCTCGAACCACTCCAGTGAGGCCTGCGCGGCCCGCTGGGTGGACTCCACCACCGGCCGCCGCTCGCTCTCGTAGGCGGTCAACGCGCTTTCGGTGTCCGGGTGTTCGTGCAGGCAGGCGGCGAGGGCGAGGGCGTCCTCCATGGCCAGTTTGGTGCCGGAGCCGATGGAGAAGTGGGCGGTGTGGGCGGCGTCGCCGATCAGGACCAGGTTCCCGTGGTGCCACCGGTCGTTGCGCACGGTCGTGAAGTTCAGCCACTTCGAGTTGTTCGCGGACACCCGGTGTCCGTCGAGTTCGGCGGCGAACAGCTCGCGGACCCGGGCCACGGCCTGCTCGTCGGAGGCGCCCGGCGCGAACACCGTGTCCTCGGTGGCGTCGAAGCCCGCACGGCGCCACACGTCCTCGTGCATCTCCACGATGAACGTCGAGCCGGCGTCCGAGTAGGGGTAGCCGTGCACCTGCACCACCCCCCACTCCGTCTCCTTGACGAAGAACTGGAAGGCCTCGAAGACCCGGTCCGTGCCCAGCCACATGTACTTGCTGTGGCGCCGGTCGAGCGAGGGGCCGAAGGCGTCCGCGTGGGCCGTGCGCACGGCGGAGTTGACGCCGTCCGCGCCGACCACGAGGTCGTACGCGGCGCGCAGTTCGGCCACCTCGGGCGCGGGGGTGGAGAAGTGCAGGGTGACGCCCAGGTCGCGGCAGCGCTCCTGGAGGAGGCGCAGGAGTTCCTTGCGGCTCATGGCGGCGAAGCCCTGGCCGCCGACGGTGTGGCTCTCGCCCCGGTAGTGGATGTCGATGTCCGTCCAGCGGGCGAAGCGGCGGGCCATGGCCTCGGCGAAGACGGTGTCGGCGTTCTCGATGCCGCCGAGCGTCTCGTCGGAGAAGACCACGCCGAAGCCGAACGTGTCGTCGGGGGCGTTGCGTTCCCACACGGTGATCTCGTGGGCGGGGTCCAGCTGCTTCATCAGGGCCGCGAGGTAGAGCCCGCCCGGGCCACCGCCGATGATCGCGATTTTCACCGGAGTTCCTCTCACTGCTCGGCGACCGGCTCGGCGACGGGCTCGGCGGCCTGTTCCTGTTCGATGATCCTGCACAGCGCGAACCGCTGGAGCTTGCCGCTGGTGTTGCGCGGCAGGGAGTCGCGGAAGCGCACGTCCCGCGGGTACTTGTAGGGCGCCAGGACCTGCTTGACGTGGTCCTGGATCTCCTTGGCCTTCGCCGCGTCCCCGGTGACGCCCTCGCGCAGCACGACGAAGGCGCAGACGACCGAGCCGCGCTCGGGGTCGGGCCGGGCCACGACCGCCGACTCGACGACGTCCGGGTGGGTGTCGACGGCGGCCTCCACCTCGGGACCGCCGATGTTGTACCCGGAGGAGACGATCATGTTGTCGCTCCGGGCGTGGTAGTGGAAGTAGCCGTCCTCGTCCCGGTGGAAGATGTCGCCGGTGACGTTCCAGCCGCCCACGACGTAGTCCTGCTGCCGCTTGTCGTCGAGATAGCGGCAGCCCACCGGGCCGATGACGCCGAGCCGCCCCGGTTCCCCCGGGCCGAGTTCCTCGCCGCCCGGACCGAGGACGGTGGCCCGGTAGCCGGGCACCGGACGGCCGGTGGCGCCGGGCCTGATGTCGTCGCCGGCGGCCGAGATGAAGATGTGCAGCAGCTCGGTCGCGCCGATGCCGTCGATCACCTTCAGTCCGATGCGGTCGCGCAGTTCCTCCCAGACGGTGAGCGGTATGTGCTCGCCGGCCGACACCCCGGTCCTGAGACTGACCAGCCGGCGTTCCATGCCGTCGCGGACGATGGCCTTGTAGGCGGTGGGCGCGGTGGCGAGGACGGTGACGCCGTGCCTCTCGACGAGGCCGGCGAGCTGGGGCGGGGTCGCCGTCTCCGTGAGGAGGGCGCAGGCACCCGCCCGCAGCGGGAAGACGACGAGCATGCCGAGGCCGAAGGTGAAGGCGAACGGCGCGGTGCAGGCGACCAGGTCGTCCGGGCGCAGCCGCAGGACGTGCCGGCCGAAGGTGTTGTCGATGGACAGGATGTCCCGGTGGAAGTGCATGGTGATCTTCGGGACGCCGGTGCTGCCCGAGGTCGGGCCGAGCAGTGCCACGTCGTCGGCGGCGGTGTCGACGTTCGTGAACTCGCCGGACTTCGCGGCGCAGCGGGCCACCAGGTCGCCGTCGCCGGTCCCGCCGTACGCGACCACCGTCAGGCCGGGCAGTGCGGTGCGGACCTCGTCGGTGAAGCGGTGGTCCATGAGGGCGAGCGCGGGCCGGGTGCGTTCGGCGATCGGCACGATCTCGCGGGCGCGGAGCGCGGCCATCGTGGTGACGACCACCCCGCCGGCCTTCAGGACCCCGAGCCAGCAGGCCACCGTCCAGGGGGTGTTGGGCGCGCGCAGCAGCACGCGCTGTCCCGGCACCAGGTCCAGGTCCGCGGTCAGCACCTGGGCCACCTGGTTGGCGCGGGTGCGCAGTTCGCCGTACGTCCACAGTTCCCCGGCCGGGGTGCGCAGGGCGGGGCGGTCGGGGCCGTACCGTTCGACGGCCGCGTCGATGAGTTCGCCGGCCGCGTTGAGGCGTTCCGGGTAGGCCAGTTCGGGGGTGGTGAACTCGAGGGTGGGCCACTGTCCGGCGGGCGGGAGGTGGTCGCGGGCGAAGGTGTCCAGGTGCGAGGTGGGTGAGAGCGGAAGAGCCAACGCGGGGTTCCTTCCGGAAGCCCGCCGGTGGTGTGCGGCGGGCGGCTCAGACGGGACGGATCATGCCCTCCTGGACCACGGTGGCCAGGTGGCGGTGGTCGCGGGTGAAGAAGCGGCCGCTGCCCAGCCCGCGGCCCGCGTCGGCGGCCACCGCTTCCTGGGCGTAGAGCAGCCAGTCGCCGACCGGTGCGGGACGGTGGAACCACATGGCGTGGTCGAGGCTGGCGGTGACCAGGCCGGGGTCGGCCCAGGCCAGGCCGAGGACGCGCAGGACGGGTTCGAGGATGGTGTAGTCGCAGACGTAGGCGAGGGCGGCGAGGTCGCGCTGGGCGTCGGTGAGCCCCTCGACTGGGCGGAGCGCGTCGAACGGCCGTACCCAGACGGCCTGGTGGGGCAGCCGCTCGCCGTCGACGGTGAGGTAGACGGGGCCGGGCACGTGCCGCATGTCGAAGCCGCGGCCCCCGCTCCAGTAGGCCTTGGACCCGGTGGTCATGGTGCCGCCGGTGCGCTCGGCGAGGTACGCGGCCGAGCCGGGCAGGGTCTCGGGACCGGGAACCTCCGCGGCGAACTCGGCGTGGAAGGACGAACCCGGCTCCCCCGCCGCGAAGTTGGCGAGGCAGACGTAGAGGACCTTGCCGTTCTGGTAGCCGCGCACCTGGCGGGTGCTGTAGCCGCGGCCGTCACGCAGCAGCTCGACCTCGTAGCGGACCTCGGCGCCGATGTCGGCCGGGCGCAGGAAGTAGCTGTGCATGGAGTGCAGCGTCTTGCCGTCGGTCACCGAGCGCATCGCCGCCGCGGCGGCCTGGGCGACGAGGTCGCCGCCGTAGGCCTTGGGCCAGGGGCAGGGCTGGGTGGTGGCGGTGAAGGCTAGGTCGAAGTGCTCGGGCGGGGCGGGCTTGAGGGTGAGGGCCGCGGTGACGATCGCCGAGGTCGGGCCGGTCTCTTCGGACGAGCCGGTCGAGCCGGTCGAGCCGGACGAGCCGGTCGGAGCGGTGGGGCCGGTCGAGCCGGTCGGCCCGGTCGGGGCGGCGGTCACCGGCTCAGCCAGTCGCGCAGGTCGGCGTCGGCCACGTCGGGGAGGTTCACCACGATGTTCTCCGGGGTCCGGGTGGTCATCCACACCAGGGGCTTGGACCGCGACAGGTTGCACTCGACGTGCGGCATGAAGGGCGGGACGAAGACCCAGTCGCCCTCTTCCATGTCGAGGTAGTCCTCGAACTTCTCGCCGAAGTAGATCCGGGCCCGGCCGGACAGGACGTATCCGCCGGTCTCGGCCTCGCCGTGGTGGTGGGAGACCGAGCGGTAGCCGGGCTCGTTGCTGACCTTGCCGTACCACAGGCGGCGCGCCGGGGTGTGCCGGGTGCTGACGCCCGACACACGGACGGCGCCGCCCGAGTCGGCCGTGTTGACGTCCTCCTGGCCGGCCCGGGTCACGACCGGGGCGACGATGCCGCTGGGCAGCCGGTACATCGCGTTGTCGCCCTCAAGCCGGTACTTGCCGAGGTCAGGCTCCATGGAATCGACTCCGTTTCCGTGGGCTCGCCGGGGTCCGGAACCGGACCGCGCGCTCTATCTCGTATTTTTCACGGTCGTCATTTATTGTCAATACGACCGGCCGTGCGGCCGGCGCCGGACCCCACCGAACCGGAGGCCTGATGACTCCCGTCGCCGTGAACCCGCCCGCCCTGCCCGCGCCGAGCGGCTACTCGCACGGAACGCTCGCCGGGAACACGCTGTACCTGGGCGGTCAGACCGCGCTGGACGCCGACATGAAGATCGTTCCGGGTGGGATCGTGGAGCAGTTCCGTCAGGCGTTCGGCAACATGCTGACCACGCTGCGGGCGGCCGGGGGCGAGCCGGCGGACCTGGTGAGCGTGACGATCTACCTCACCGACATCCCCGGCTACCAGGCCCACGGCAAGGAGATCGGCAAGGTGTGGCGGGAGCTGGCGGGGCCGGTGTACCCGGCGATGGCCGGCATCGGCTGCACCGCGCTCTGGCAGCCGGAGGCGCTGATCGAGATCCTCGGCGTGGCGGTGATCCCGGAGGAACGGCTGGTCAGGCCGTAGGCCGGGCCGGGTGCCTGATACCAGGCGGCAGGCGCCGAATACCAGGTGGCAGGCGCCGGATGCGGGGTGCCGGAGGCCCTAACGGGTGTGTATGACCGCCAGGGCGTGCGCGCGGGCGGGCTCCCGGAGGGTCCTGTCCAGCTCCTCGAAGAGCGCGCCGGCGGTGTCGCCGATCCAGCCCGGCGGCAGCAGGGAAAGCGGCAGTCCGGGGTCGCGGTACGGGAGCCGGCGCCATTCGGTGAGCATCGGCAGATAGATCCCGAACGCCTCCCGGGCCGGGATCGCGCCCGCCGCCGCGCGCCCGCGCACCGGCCGGTACCGCTCCAGGAAGTCCGCGTAGAGCGCGGCGAGCTCGTCCAGGTCCCACCACTCGCGGACCTTCGCCGACAGGTCGCCGAAGGCGAAGTGGTCGCCGGTGAAGATGTCCACGTACGGCGTCAGCCCGAGGCGCTGCAGGGTGCGGCGGGTCTCGTCGGCCAGGATGCCGGGCGCCACCCACACGCCGGGGGCGGCGGTGCCGAAGCCGAGGCGGGTGAGGGCGGTGCGCAGGGCGTGCCGCTTGTCGCGCTCGGACTCGGGGACGGAGAACACCACGACGAGCCAGCCGTCGCCGGCCGCGGCCCGGTTCCGTTCGAAGATGCGCACGTCACCGTCCTCGAGCACCTCCAGCGTGCCCTCGGAGACGGCGTACCCGGCGGCGCCCTCGTGGCGCTCCCCGCGCAGCACCCCGCGCCGCTTCAGCCGGGAGACCGCCGAGCGCACGGCCTGCCCCTCCACACCCAGGTCGGCCATCAGGCGTATCACGGAGGCGACGGAGAGCCAGTTGTGCTCGCGGCGCGCGTACAGCGCGAAGAGGGTGAGGATCAGCGGGCCCAGCCGGCTGTCCCGGCCGCCCGCGCCGACGGCGGCCGACGGCTCGACGCGCGCTGTCATGCCCACCCACCTCCGGCCGACGTCACCCTGCTGATCGCGCAGCAGCCTATCGCGCGTCCGGGAGCCGCACCGGCGGCGCGGACCGGCGCCCGGGGACCCGGCACGCGCGGTCGTGCTGCGGGTCGCCCGCCGACGCCACATGGTGGTGGTACGGCACGGGCGGCGGCGTCCGACCGGGCATCGAATCCGTCGGCGCCGTCGTTGTCCCTGACACCACTGCGTACCTCTGATACCTGTAGTGCTTCAGATACCTCTGGTGCCCTCGTCGTCTCTGTTGGGGAGTCCGTCATGACCACACCCCGGGACCTGTTCCTCGTCACCGTGTACGACGCCGCCGCGCGGCCCGTCGAGCAGGGTGACCTCTCGCTGGCGCTCGCGGGAGCCGAGCTGGTCGACCTCATCGACGCCGGGGCGGTCACGCTCGACGACGAGCTCGTCGTGCCCGCCCCGGCGGGCGGGACGGACGACCGGCTGCTCGACGAGGCGGTGGCGGCGCTCAGGCGTCAGACGCCGTACGAGTCGGTCGAGGACTGGCTGTGGCGGCGGGGGCGCGGCCTGGGCGGCGTCTATCTGGAGGCCCTGGAGGCGGACGGGACCGTAGCCCAGCAGCGGCGGCGCTGGCTGTCGCTGCCGACCGGGCGGACGGAGGCCGCCGACTCGCCCGAGCGGGCGCGGGCGCACGAGCGCTGGGCGTCGGGCGAGCCGGTGCTCGCGGCCCTCGCCGCCGCGGTGGGGATCCGGGACGAGGCGGCGAAGGACCTCGCGAGTGCGGTCTCCGACGCGATCGTGACGGTGGTGGCCGCCGTGGACGACGCCGTGACGGAACTGGCCGCCGTACGCCAGCGCAGGGAGATCGAGGACGCGGCGTTCGACAACGTCTGGCGCGGCCTGTGACGGTGGGCGCCGTGCGGCGCCGCCCGGATCACTCGTGACCGGCGCCGCACCGCCGCCCCACCCAGGCGGTCCATCGCCGTCTCAGCCACGCGGCCTACCGCCGCGGCGACACCGGCGTGCCCGTCACTGTGTCGCCTTCTCCCCGGTCGGACCGACCGCGAACCACTTGCCGTCGAGCCCCTGGCCGTTCAGGTCGCCCGGCCTGCTGTCGCCCGAGAACCGGTAGACGGGCCGGCCGCCCACGGTGAGCTGGACCTGGCCGTCCGGACGGCGGATGGCGCCGACCTCCTTCGGGTTCACGCCCGCCAGATAGACGTTTCCGCCCTCCTCGATGGTCACGGGCGGCCACTTCACCGCGCAGGCACCGGTGCAGGACGACTTCGACGGCTCGGCGGTGTCGTCGTCGAAGCGGTACAGCGCCGCCTGGTTGATGTTGATGAGGTGCGCGGCGGACAGCGGCGCCGAGGTCACCGCGGACAACTGCACCCACTTGGGCGGCGCTTCCTGCACGGCCGCTCCGACCACGGTCCCGCCGGTGCCGCCGAGGCCGGCGTCCTGCGCGGTGGAGTCGACCACCTGGAGCGCGGAGTTGCCCGCGCCCTGGGCCGGAGCCGTGCCGGTGGAGGCGGCGGAGGGGGACGGCGACGGGGCGGGCGAGGTGGCCGGGGCCGGGCTGTCGCCGATGGAGATCGTCTTGCCGCAGGCCGTGAGGCCCGCCGCCGCGCAGAGGGCGAGAGCGGAGGCGACGACGGCACGGCGTGCGGCACCGCCGCGGGAGGGCGGCCGGGTGAGGAGCGAGGTCATGCCTGCTACACGAGACGGGCACCGGCGAGGGTTCACCCCCACCGGCGCCCCGCGGCCCCGCCCGGGCGGGTGGCACCGACCGTCGGCGACGGGTGAACGTTCCGCGCCGCCGGCCTCGTGTTCCCCGCAGAGACGAATCCTCACCGCACAGGAACGGGGGCCCGCAGTGGCGTCGGACGTCAACATCCCCGGGAGTGAACTCAAGGAGGCCCAGGACATGCTGGGCTTCGTGCACGACTTCATCGACATCGGACACCACACGTTCGACTTCGATGCCGCGTTCGGGCCCGAGCTCTCCCACGGCTCCGCACAGAACTTCGAGAACAGGTGGGAGGACGGCAAGCACCAGCTGCAGAAGCAGGTGGAGGGCATCCGGGACGCCATCGGCACCGTCCTGGACTCCTTCGAGAAGACCGACCAGAACGCGGTGTCCAACCTCGACGACGGCAAAGGCCGGTGAACTCCCCCGGCACATCCCCCGACTTGTCCAACACTTCCCCCGAAGGCGACGGCCGACCGATGAGCACCGCACAACGATTTCTGCTGGACATACCGGACCAGTGGGAGCAGGTGGACCTGAGCGGCGAGGAACTGGCCAGGACCCGCGCCCAGGCCCTCGCCGCGACCGACGACCCGCGTGAGAAGGCGCGGATCAACGACATGTTCCGGCAGGGCCGGGAGGTGACCCGGGCGGCCCGCCGCTACGGGGCGCTGCTGGCCGCGGGCACGGCGACGATGTACACCGAGGGCCTCTTCATGGCGTACGGCATGGTCTTCGCCGTCAGCACGCCGAAGGGCGAGGAGCTCACGCTGCCCGTGCTGTCCGCGCGGCTCGGGGTCTCCTCGGCGACCGGCGCGGCGCCGAAGGACCGGGTCATCGCCTCGGCGAAGGTGCCCCACGTGGGCACGGTGGCCCGGGTCACCGGCACCGAGGTGACCCGGCTGACCGGGGACATCGACGTCAAGCTGCTGACGATGCACACGATGATGCCGGTGCCCGGCAGCACCGAGGACTTCCTCGTGGTGACCCTCGCCAGCCCCAACCTGCCGTTGAAGAACGAGGTGTACGACCTCTTCGACGCCATCACCGGCACGTTCCGCTTCGTGACGCACGACGGCGTCCAGGTCGCCTCTGGCACCACCGCCTGAGCTTCCTCGGCCGCACGCCGACGGCACGGCGGAAGGGCGGCCGGACCTCCAGGGTCCGGCCGCCCTTCACTGCTTCCCGGGATCCCGGGCTCACTGGCTCCCGGGTTCTCCCGTGCTCCCCGGCTCGCGGCCTCAGCGGTCCGTTTCGAGCGCTTCGAGGAACGGCACCTGGACCGTCCGGAGCGTTCCGTCGCCCAGGTGGAGCAGGCCCCGGCCCGGCTGCGGCGCCTGCCCGACGACGCCCCGGGTCAGCTTGACGCCGATGACCTCGCCGTCGCTCAGCCCCTGCGGGGAGAGCAGCATGCCGGTGCGGTTCCGCTTCACCTGGCCCATCCAGCCGGCCAGGCTCAGCGCCAGCGACTCGGCGTTGCCGGCCGCGAGGACGCCCCAGCCGGTGCCGGCCCCGCCCCGGGCGAGCAGCGCCAGGTCGGGGTCGATCTCGGCGCCCATGAACAGTTCGGCGTCGTCCACGACGATCACCCCCTGTTCCTCCGGCACGTTGCCGAGCGCCTGCCGGAACTCCTGTGCCGTCACCTCGGCGTCGGTGACGAGGGCGGCCACGCCGGGCCGTCCCCGCAGCTGCCGCAGGGGCGAGCGCCGGGGTGCGAGCACGATGAGGCCGGCGCCGGCGGACAGCAGGGACTCCGCCGCGGTGAGCAGGGCGGTGCTGCGGCCGGTGCGCGGCGGCCCGGCGATGACGAACGTGGGGACGTCCGTCAGGTCCGGGGAGAGCGAGGTGAGCGTGTCGCCGCCGACGGCCACCAGGGGCCGCATCGGGCCGCCCCGGGTGTGCAGGGCGAGGGCGTCGGCGTAGGTGATCAGGTCGGGGAGCACGTCGAGGCGGATCGGGCGGCGGGCGGCCGGGACCGCGGACTCGCGTTCGGCCAGCTCCCGGCCGAGGGCGGACAGGATCTCGGCCTGCGCGGTGCCGGACAGGTCCTCGCCGAGCACCGCGATCTGCGCTTCGGTGAGGTCCTGGGTGCGGATACCGCGGCCCGGTGCGGGGTCGGTCGGCGCGGACTTGGAGGGGACGCCCACGGTGGAGTAGTCCTGCCGGTCGTTGAGCCTGAGCACGATCTTGTCCTCGGTGGTGCCGGAGAACCGGCTGCTGCCGAGCACCCGGTCGCCGGCGAGGACGACATGGATACCGACGCCCGCGCCGTCGCGCAGCAGCCGGATCATGCGCTCCATGTAGCTGCCGTTGTCGTACGACGTGAACTCGCGCTCGAAGACCTCGAACCGGTCGACCATCAGCACGATGTGGGCGAGCCGCTCCTCGGCGGTCTGCGCCCCGCGCAGTTCGGTCAGGTCGGCGGTGCCCCGTGCGCCCAGGATGCTCTGGCGGGCGGTGAGTTCGGCGCCGAGCCGGTCCAGGAGGCGGCCGAGGCGCTCGGTCTGGTTGCGGTCGACGACGGCACCGCAGTGCGGCAGCGCCGTCAGGGCGTTGAGCGCGCCGTTGCCGCAGTCGATGCCGTACAGGTGGACGTCGTCGGCGCCGTGGGCCTGGGCAAGGGCGGCGGCCAGGGTGCGCAGGGTCTGGGAGCGTCCGCTGCGGGGCGAGCCGACGATGTGCAGGTGACCGGCCCGGTCCAGGTCGAGGACCAGGGGGACGCGGGTCTGCTGGGCGGGCAGGTCGACCACGCCGTACTCCACGGCGGGCAGGGCCGCTTCCCGCTCGGCGGTGGGCTTGGGCGCGGGCGGCGGTGTCCACGGGAGCAGTTCGGGCAGCGGCGGCAGCCAGGGACTGGGCTGGCGCGGTACGTCGGCGAGCCGGGCCGCCTGGGCGACGGCTCCGGCGAGCACGGCCAGGTCGGTGACGGCCTCGGTCTGCGCCGCGCCGGAGCCGCCACGGGAGCGGGCGGCCGGCACCGGGCCGCCGAGGTTCTGCCAGGTCACCGGCTCCGCGCGGACCGGCACCTCGGTGCCCACGGCGGCCTGCCCGCCGGAGCGCCGGCCGCCGACCCGGCCGGACTGGAACGGCAGCAGGGCCGAGGGGCCGAGCCGGGCGTAGGCGCGGCCCGGGTTGGCCGGCGAGATGTCCCCGGAGTCGGGGGCGTCGATGATGTCGCGGCTCTCGCTGGTGTCGGTGGTGCGCAGCGCGATCCGCAGGTTGGTGTTGGCGCGGATGTCCGGGGTGACCGCGCCACCGGGGCGCTGGGTGGCCAGCACCAGGTGGATGCCGAGCGAACGGCCGCGCTGCGCGATGTTCACCAGACCGGAGATGAACTCGGGCAGTTCCCGTGCCATGGACGCGAACTCGTCGATGACCAGCAGCAGTCGGGGCAGCGGGGGCAGCGCGTTGCCGCCGCGGGCGCGCTTGTCGAGGTAGTCCTCGATGTCCTTGGCGCCCGCCTGCGCCAACTGGGTCTCTCGGCGGCGCAGTTCGGCGCCGAGGGAGACCAGGGCCCGCTCCACGAGCCGGGTGTCGAGGTCGGTGACCAGGCCGACGGTGTGCGGCAGGTCGGCGCATTCGGCGAAGGCGCTGCCGCCCTTGTAGTCGACGAGCACGAACGTCATCTCGTCGGGCCGGTTGACCACGGCGAGGGTGGCGACCAGGGTCTGCAACAGCTCGGACTTGCCGGAGCCGGTGGTGCCGGCGATCAGGGCGTGGGGGCCGTCGCGGACCAGGTCGACGGCGAACTCGCCGTCGTATCCGATGCCGAGCACGGCCCGGGTGCTCCGGCCGCCCAGCGACCAGCCGGCCACCACGGCCTCCGCGGTGGGCGGTTCGATGTGCAGCAGGTCGAGCAGGCGTACGGAGCCGGGCAGGGCGCTCTCGTCGCTGTCGCCGACGCCGCGCAGCGGGGCCAGGGCGCGGGCGAAGTGCTCGTACCAGCCGGGCTCGGGCGAGTCGCTGCGGACGTGCTCCAGCGCGGCGCCGGAGCCGGTGCGCACCCGGGACGTGGTCGCGCCCGGTTCGGTGACGACGACGGCGCCGCACTCCTCGGGCAGCAGCCGTTCCTCGCGGTCGATGCAGATCGTGTGGACGCCCACGGACGGGCCGTCGCGCAGGAGTGCGATCACACCGGGCAGCGAGCGGGCCCGGCGGGCCTGTTCGAGGACGACGAGCACGTCCGGGTAGCCGTTGGCGCCGCCGCGGGTGACGTCGGGGCCCGCGGCCGTGCGGGCGGCGACGAGCTGGCCGAGTTCGCCGATGCGCCGGGCCAGGGAGTCGGCGGTGGAGCCGATCAGGGCGTAGGCGTCCTCGCCCTGGGCCTGGGTGTGCGGCAGCCAGCGGGTCCAGGACCAGTCGCGTTCGCCCTCCGGTCCGGCGAGGACGACGATGCGCAGGTCGGTGGGGCTGTGCAGGGCGGCGGCCTGGGCGGCCAGCCAGCCGGCCAGCCGGGTCGCGCCCGGTCCCGCCACGCCCGCGACACCGGCCCGGCGCAGTGCCACGGCGACCGGCACCTGGTTGAGCCACGGGACGGTGGAGCGCCGGTGCTCGTCCTGCTCTGGGTCGTCGACGCTCACCGACGACGGCAGGTCGGTGGTGCCGACCCGGACGGTGAGGAAGTCGGGGTCCTGCCAGCGGCGTTCCCACAGCCGTTCCGAGGGCTGTACCGCCATCTGGAGCAGGGTCGCCGGATCGGGCAGCGACAGCCGCAGGTTGTGCTGTTCCTCCAGCACGGCGGCGTCGATGTCGGCCCGTACCCGGGCCAGCGTCCGGTCGTACTCCTCCTTCTTCTCCAGGTACTTGAGCATCGCCTGCTTGCGCCCGCCGAACTGGGTGACCAGGGCGGCGATCGGGGAGAGCAGGGCGATGAAGACGAAGGACCAGCGGTGGGTGACGAAGATGGCGATCGCGGCGCTGCCCGCGGGCAGCAGCAGGATCGGCAGCAGCGGGACGGGCCGCTTGTCGGGCTTGACCGGCGGGGTGGGCAGCCGGAACCTGGCTCCCGCGGCGGGCGGCAGGAACCTCGGCGGCCGGTTGAACTCCAGGCCGAGTCCGTCCTGGGCCGGGGTGAGCGGGGCGCGGGCCGTCGGGCGCGCGGTCAGCTCCAGCAGGGTGTCGCCGACGGCGAGCTGGCTGCCCTCCCGCCACGGGCCGGGATCCTGGGCGGGCTTGCCGTCGAGCAACGCCCCGTCGGTCATGAGGAGTTCGGCGCCCCCGTCGAGCCGGACCCGGATCCGGGCCGCGAGCGGCGGGGCACCCTCGGCGAGGCGGATCCGGCACAGGGGGCCGCCGCCGATGTCGTAGTCGCCGGGGACCAGCCGGAAGACGGTTCCGGCGCCGGGGCCGGACACCACGCGGACCTCGGTTCGGCCCTCGGGCTCGGGCTCCCGGGGAAGGGGGGCGCCGAGCCCGAGGTCCATGCCGTCCCGGACACCGGCGCCCTGGAGGGTGGTGTCAGGGTCGACGGGGGTCGAGCCGAGGTAGAGGGACGGCTCCCCCGCGGTCGCCCCGGCATACCCGACGGCCCGGGCCAGCTCGGCCGCGAACCGGCCCGTCTGGGCGGACGGTTCGGTTTCCACGGCGACGGTGGCGGACACCCCCTCGACCTGCGGGTCACGCACGCTGACGGTCAGTCGCACTGCTCATCGTCCTTCTCGTGTGGAGGCTCGTGGAGAGGTGGGTCCGGCACCGGTCGCCGGGGCGGCGAGCCGGGCCGGTGGGTCAGGAGAGGTTGGAGCCGAGCTGGCTGTCGGTCTGGTCGAAGGCCTCGCCGACGGACTTCACGTACTGGCCGATCCCCTGGAGGCCCTGGTTGACCTGGTCGAAGCCCTTGGCGAACTCGTCGAAGAACGGCGAGAACTTCTGCTGGGCGGCCGGCGTGCTGTAACCGTCGGCGAGCAGGTTGGAGATCTTGCCCTTGACCTCGTTGAGCTTGTCCTGGAGCTGGGAGAAATCGTTGAGCAGGGCCTGCGAAGTGGAGGCGGTGGTGTCCGAGTTGACGCTGTAGTTGGGCATGGGAGTGCTCCTTGCTGGTTGTCGGTGCGATCCGTCCCTTCGGGGACGGAGGACTGGGTGCGGGGTGCGGGGGTGCGGGGTGCGCGAACCGCAGGGCGGCTAGCGGCCGTTGCCGCCGTCCTGTCCCTCGGCGGGGCTCGTCGGCGCGGTGACGAACCCGTCGCTCGACGGGGACGACGGCTCGCTGCCGGAGTTCGGCTGCAAGTCGGAGGTGCTGATCGGGGGGACGGCCGGCCGGCCCGGGGAGCTGCCGCCGTCCGGGGTGGCGGGAGCGGCGGGCGGCACATCGGGTGCGTGCGGGGTGGTCGGGGACGGCGGAACCGGTACGTTCGCCGGGTCCACCGGGGTCGGCGTCGCCGGGTGCGCCCCCGCCGGTGCGTCCACCGGAGCCGGCGTCGCCGGGCGCGAACCCGTCGGCGACGGCGGGACGGGCGCGTTCGCCGGATCCACCGGGACCGGAGTGGCAGGGCGCGGGCCGGTGGGTGACGGCGGGACCGGTACGTTCGCCGGGTCCGCCGGCGCCGGCGTCGCCGGGTGGGCCGCCGCCGACTCCGGTGTGTCCACCGGCGCCGGGGTCGTCGGCCGGGTGCCGGCGGGGGCGTCCGCAGGGGCCGGGGCGGCCGGTGGGGCGGCGGGGGGTGTGTGCGGCGAGCCGGTCGAGGGCCTGGGGCCGGTCTTGACGGGGATCTTGTCCGTGAGGCCGTCGATCGCGCGCCCCAGGCCCGCCTTGCCGACCGGCCCGGCGCCGAGTTTCGGTGCGGAGTTGGCGATCTCGCCGGCCGCGACCTCGTTGGGGTCGCCGCCCTGGGCGATGCCCACGCCGATCTTCGTCCCGAGGGTGGCGCCCTCCTCGACGAAGCCCCCGACCTGGTCGGCGGCCCGCTTGCCCACGGTGTCCCCGGCCGCGGGCTCCGTGGTGTCGCCGAACCGGCCGCCCTTGCCCTCCTCGACCGGAGGGTTCCCGCGGCTCTTGCCGATCTTTCCGATGCCGCCCTTGAAGGCGGCTCCGGCCACCGCCCCGGCCGCGGCCCCCGCGAACACACCGGCGGCCGTGATCTTGTCGCCGTTGGCCGCCTTGGCACCCGCCTCCAGCGCCGAGTTGGCGAGGAAACCACCGGTGACCTCGGTGGCGACCTTGCCGACGGGGTTGGCGAGGACGCCGCTCACGATCTTGCTGTTGGTGAGGGACTCACCGATCCTGGTGATCGACGCGGTGCTCCTGGCGATGAAGCCGGAGTTCTTCACGGCGGCCACGGCGGCGGGAGCGATCGCCTGGACGGCCTTGCCGCCGAGCTTCAGCAGGGCGCCGCCGGGGACGAGCCCGAGCAGGCCGACGACGAAGTCACCGGCCTTGATACCGCCGGTCTGACTCGCGATGACTTGGTTGAAGACGAACAACGCCCCGCCGAGCAGCGCCCCGACCACGGGGAAGAACACCGCGACCACGGCGATGAGGGCGGCCAGCAGGATCTGGACGAACGGGAAGTCCTTGAAGAAGTCGGCGATCTTCTGGAAGACGTTCCGCTCCGGAATCGCCTCCTGTGCCGCCCGGTCCAGCACGTCGGCGCACTGGCGCTGCGCGCGCTCCCGCATCGACCTGGCCTGTTCCGCCAGGCTCTTGGCCGCGTTCAGCTCCGAGCGGCCGGCGTCGATGGCGTCCTGGGTGCTGCGCGCCGCCGACTTCTCCGCGTCCGTCGGGTTCGGGCCGAGTTCCTTGAGCGTCTGGTTCGCCTGCGGTGCGGCGGCCCGCGCCTGGTCCACCGCCCGGTCGAAGGTGTCCTGGGCCTCGCGCAGTCGCGGCATGTAGTCGCTGTAGGCCTGGGCCGCGTCGTGGTAGGAGGTCATGGTCTTGGTCAGCTTGTCCGGGAGATCGTCGCCGATCTTCTCCTTCAGCTGGTCCATCGCCGAACCGCGGCCCTGCGAGATCGTGCCGTCCTTCTTCAGGACGTTGAGCGCCTTCTCCGCGGCGTCCCCGATGTCCCGGTACCGCCGCATCACGCCCTGGATCAGGTCGGGGTCGCCGGGCGTCGGGTCCGAGTCCATGCCGACCAGCTGGAAGTCCTCGGGACTCGCGTGCCGACGTGCCATTGGGGTCCCCCGGTCCGTGCCAGTTGGTGATGGTCGCCAGGTACACGGGATCGGCGTCGCGAAGGGTTCACACCCCGTTCGCGTCGAACGTTTTCACCGGGCGGCTCCGTGTAGTCGGTGCAACGGAACCAGGGAGGGCATGGGTGGACACGATGAGCAGCAGCGCGGACCGGGGATCGGGGCACGGGCCGGCGCCCCGGGCGGTACGGACACTTCTGCGTGCCCTGGTGGCGCTGCTGGCGGCATGCCTCGTGGCGCTGGGCGGGACCGGCGCCGCGCACGCGGCGGGGTCCGACGACGGCCTGGTCAAGGTGTTCGTGGTGCCCGACCCGGCGCAGAGTGGCGGGCAGCTCGCCACGCTGCCGTCGATCGCCGCCGCCACGCTGGGCGACGCCTCCCGGTCCGGCGAGATCCTGGACCTCAACCGCGGTCAGGCGCAGAAGGACGGCGGGGCCCTGAACGGCCCGGACGACCAGCTGCACCCGGGCTGGATCCTGCGGCTTCCGCAGGACGCCTCGGGACCCGACGTCCGACTGGCCCGGGACACCGGGAACCAGAGCACGAGCACCGCCTCCGCTCCCCCGGCCGCGGGCGGGCAGACGTCCACGACGTTCACCTTTCCGCTGGCCGCGGCCGTCGCGGTGCTCGGCACGATCCTGCTCGCCCTGGTCACCGCCGGTATCGTCGGCAGGCGCAAGGTGCGGATCGCGTACGACGCCGTACGGCGCGCCGTCCGCCGGCTCGGCGAACCGATGCGGCGCAGGCGCCGGCTGACGCAGCGCCAGGCGACGGCCCGCCGGTTCGCCACCGACGCGGAGGCGGTACGACGCGCCTACGGCACCCTCGGCGAGTTCGCGCCCACCCGGCAGCGGCCGGAGCGGCCGGTGCACGCGCTGCGCGTCGACGGCACGGGCGTGACGGTGTGGCTGACGGCCGCCGACACGGCCGACGCCCCGTGGACGAGCGTCGACGGCACCCGCTGGCGCCGCCCGGCGGCCGCCGCCGGCTGGCTGACCGGCGGCGAGGACACCGCCGTGACGGCACAGGCCGCGGTCGGCGCCGCCTGCCTGGTGCGGGCAGGCACCGACGCCGACGGCGAGCCGGTGTTCGTGGACCTCAGCCGCCTGGACGGCGTCCTCAGCGTGAGCGGTGACCAGGGCGTGGCCCGGGACGTCGTGCAGAACGTGCTGGCGGAGATCGCGCGGACCCGCCCGGAGACCCCGGTGACCGTGCTGCGCGGGGCGGACGGTGCCCTGCCGCTCACCGTGCCGTCGGGCCTCCGGCAGCTTCCCCGGGTCGACGCGCCCGCTCCGGTCCTGCCCGCCGCGGAGCAGGGGACGGTGCGTGCCGGGGCGGCGCGCAGGCCGGTGCGGGGCCTGGTCGTGGTGGCCGGGACGCCGGGCGAGGCGGCGGCGGCCGAGCTGGCCGCGCTGTGCGGCCCCGGCGGCGCGGGCTGGACCGGCCTGGTGTGCGGGGAGGCCGCCGGCGCGCACTGGCGCTGGCGGACCGACGCCGACGGCCATGTCGACATCCCGGTGCTGGACGTGCGGCTCACCGTTCCGGCGTGAGCTCCCGACCGGCCTTGGCGCGCAGGGTGCTGAGGGCGTAGTGCCGCCGGGACTTGACGGTTCCGGCGGGTATGCCGAGGAAGCCGGCCGTCTCCTGCGCCGTCCGGCCGCACAGGTAGGTGTGCAGCAGGACCTCCCGGTGCTCGGGGGACAGCTGCCGCAGCAGGTCGGTGGCCTCGACCGCGGCCAGCACGGCGCCGGAGTGGTCGGGCAGCGGCACGTCGCGGTCGTCCGCGCCGATGGTCTCGTGCCGGGCGGTGGCGCTGCGCATCCGGTCGACGACCAGGTTGCGGGTCACCTTGAGCAGCCAGCCCCGTACCGATCCCTCGGTGCTGTAGAGGCGTTCCGCGTGCGGCCAGGCGCGGATGAGGGCCTCCTGGACGATGTCCTCGGCCGTGTGACGGTCGTTCAGCAGCTTCTCGGCATAGGCGAGCAGTGCCTTGGCGTGGTCGGACATCATGGTGTGCAGCAGCTGGTCGCGACGCGCGGCCGAGGCGGTGGCCGCGTGCGTGGTCGTGGTCATCTTCGAGTCCTGACGGGGAATGCGGTACGCGCCTCCGCCCCGGACGGAGCGGAGCGGGGAGCGTAGGCAGGGCCCGCTTCCGGAACTCTGACGGTTAACTGACGCGGCACCGGAGCGGGTGCGGCGAGGTCCGTCAGCCGCTCGCGGACGTCGGTGGCATCCGGGTGGTCGATCTCCTGGAGGATGCCGAGCGCCTCGCGCCAGGCGAGCGCGGCCTGCGCGTCGTCGAGGGCCGCGCGGTGCGTGTCGCCGATGTGCACCAGCGTGTCGGCCTCCAGGTAGCGGTCGCGGATCTCCCGGTAGAGCTCAAGCGCGTGCCGGTAGCAGTCCAGCGCGCGGTCGTACCGCCCCAGGTGGTGGTGGGCGTAGCCGAGGCTGTCCCAGGCGGCGGCCTCGCCGTTGCGGTCGCCCGTCTCCCGGTGGACCCGCAGTGCCCGGCCGCACTGCTCCAGGGCGTCCTCGTACCTGCCCATGAGGATGTACGTCCAGCCGACCTCGTTGGCGATCACCGCCTGGACGCTTCGCTGTCCGGCCTCCCGGTAGAGGGCGCCGGCCCGGTCGTAGTGGTCGAGGGCCGCCGCGTGGCGTTCCCGCCGGTTGGCGAGGAAGGCGGCGTAGCGGTGGGTCCTGCCCTGGCCGGCCCGGTCGCCGATCTCGCCGAACAGCTCCAGGGCGAGCAACAGGTGCGCGTCGGCGTCGTCCCACCGCCCGAGACGGCCGCTGACGAAGCCGAGCGCCCGGTGCCCGTACGCCTGGCCGCGTATGTCGCCGAGGCGCTGGGCGGCCCCGACGGCCGTGGTCTGTGCGCGGAGTTGCTCCTCCCAGCGCCCGATGCGGTCGAGGTACAGCTCGAGGGTGGCGGCCAGTTGCCAGCTGTGTTCGCCGCTGCCGTGCCGGGCGTCCTGCTCGATCACCGCGAGCAGGACGGACCGGTTGGTCTCCAGCCACCGGTCCGCGGCTGCCTGGTCGGGCAGCCGCGGGACGGTCACCCCGGTCGCGTGCGGCCGTAGCCGGACGCGTTCCCGGCTCGGTGCGAGGACGCTGTCGGCCGCGTACGCACCGTGCAGGTAGTGGTCGAGCAGGCGGCGCCGGGCGGCGATCAGCTCCTGCGCCGTCTCCTGCGCCGGGGCCAGTTCGCCGGCGTAGGCGCGCAGCAGTTCATGGCAGCCGTAACGGCCCGGCACGGGCTCCGTGATCAGGTGGGCGCGGGCCAGCTCCGCGAGCAGCGGCCGGACCTGGCCGGTCCGCTGCCCGGCCAGGCTGGCGACGGCGGCGAGCGCGCAGTCGAGCCCCGGATGCAGGGCCAGCAGGCGGAACACGCGGGCGGCGGCGGGGGTGAGGAGCTGGTACGACCAGGAGAACGCGCTGCGTGCGTCCGCGGCCGGGGCCTCGCCGGAGAAGGCGTCGAGGCTCTCCTCGCTGTCGTGGAGTTCGGCGGCGACGGACGCGAGCGGGAACGTCGGGTTCACCACCGCGCGGGCGCTGACGACGGCCAGCGCCAGCGGGAGCCGTCCGCACAGGGCGATGATCTCGGCGACGGCGGCGGGTTCACGGGCGACCCGTTCGGCGCCGAGCCGGCAGGTCAGGAACGCGTGCGCGTCCGCGTCGCTGAGGACGTCCAGGCTCAGTGGGTGGGCTCCCTCGCCGGCCACCAGGCCGTAGAGCTGGTTGCGGCTGGTGACGACGGCCATGGAGCCGGGTGTGCCGGGCAGCAGGGGCCGGACGTGCTCGGTGTCCCGCGCGTTGTCGAGGACGACGAGGACCCGCCGGCCGGCGAGCAGGCTGCGGTAGAGCGCGGCCTGGGCGTCCAGGCCCGCGGGGATGCGCTGGGCGGGGATGCCGAACGCGTCGAGGAAGGACCGTATCGCCTCCGCCGTGCTCATCACCGAGCCGGTCGGGTGGAAGCCGCGCAGGTTGACGTAGAGCTGTCCGTCGGGGAAGCGGGCGGCGACGCTGTGCGCCCAGTGCACGGCGAGGGTGGTCTTGCCGACGCCGGCCATGCCGCCGATGACGCTGATCACCACGGCCGACGCCGGTTCGTCGGCGGCGGGCAGCAGTGCCTTGATGCGGGCGAGTTCGTCGCTTCGGCCGGTGAAGGCGGCCAGATCGACGGGGAGTTGGGCGGGCCGCACGGTGGGGACGGCTTCCGGCCGGGCCGCCTCGGCATCGGCCGTCGGGTCCGGCTCCGCGCCGGAAGCCGCCGGTTCGGTGCCCGCGGAGGGGTGGTGGGTACGGCCGAGGACGCGCCGCTGGGCGGCCTGGAGTTCGGGGCCCGGCTGGACGCCGAGTTCGTCGGCGAGCCGGGTGCGTACGGTCCGGTGGACGTCCAGGGCCTCCGCCTGGTGCCCGGTGGCGGCGAGCACCAGGATCAGTCTGGCCTGCAGTCCTTCGTCGAGGGGGTGCTGGGCGGCGGCCTGCCGGAGCGTGACCAGGACCCGGGCGCCGAGGCCGCCGCCGGCCTCCAGGGCCAGTTCGGCGGCCTCCTTGACGGCGGCGAGGTGCTCGTCGTCGAGTGCGGTGAAGGCGGGGTGGGACCGCACCTCGGGCGCGATGCCGGAGGCCGCGGGACCGCGCCACAGGGCCAGTGCCTCCATCAGCAGCTCGGTGGCGGCGGCCGGCAGGCCGTTCTGCGCCGCCTGGTCCGCCTGCCGGCGCAGCGCCCGGAAGCGGAGCAGGTCGAGGGAGTCGGCGTCGACCTGCAGGCGGTATCCGCCCGAGCCCCGCACCAGCCAGCGGGATTCGCCCCGGGCCGGGAGGTCGGGTTCGAGGAGCCGGCGCAGTGCTCCGACGTGCCGCTGGACGACGTTCACGGCGCTGTCCGGCGGGTCCTCGCCCCACAACGCGTCGACGATCTCGTGGACGGCGACCGGATGCCCCGCCTCGGTCAGCAGCAACGCGAGCAGCGCGCGTTCCTTGGGCGGTCCCAGCACCAGTTCCGTGTCGCCGCGCCAGGCCCGGACGGGTCCGAGCACGGCGAATCGTGTTTGCACCGGGTCCCCTGTACCGAATGTGACGACATGCGAGGCCGACGTGTCCGCTTTCGCGGGCACGCGGCACCGGACGAGCATAGAGTCCGCGCGAACCCGACGGCGCACGGTTGTCCCGCCGTGGTGCGTCGCCCGCGGCCGACCGGTCGCACGCGGCATGCCTCACTTGAGGCCGCTGAGCATGACACCCCTGATGTAGTACTTCTGGAGCAGCAGGAAGAGGACGAGCACCGGGAGGACGCTCAGGACCAGTCCGGCCATGACGATGGGCAGGGTGCGGGTCGGGTCGACGTAGTCCTGGAGGAGCTGGATGCCGACGGGCAGGGTCATCACGTCCGGGTCGGCGGTGGAGACGAGCAGGGCCCAGATGTACTCGTTCCAGGCGTCGACGAAGGTGAGCAGGCCGAGGGTGACCAGGACCGGCTTGGTCTGCGGGACGACGATCCGCCACCACACGGCGAACTCGCCGGCGCCGTCGATGCGCGCCGCCTCCAGGACCTCGTCCGGGATGGAGACCATGAACTGGCGGGTCAGGAAGATCCCGAAGCTGCTGACGAGGAACGGCATGGCGAGCGCCACGATGCTGACGGTCAGTCCCGCGCCGCCGCGCCCGAGCAGGTCGTTGCCGCCGGCCAGCGGCCAGTGAACCAGGATCAGGAAGTGCGGGATGAAGAAGAGGAACGGCGGGAACATCATCGTCGACAGCACGAGCCGGAAGACGAAGTCCCGGCCGGGGAAGCGGAGTTTGGCGAGCGCGTAGCCCGCGAGCGACGACGTGAGCAGCACCGAGCCGGTGATCGTGGCCGTGGCGACGACGCTGTTGCGGAAGAGCACCGGCAGGTCAAGCTGGTGGATCGCCGCCCGGTAGTTGGACAGGTCGAACGCCTTCGGCAGGAACCGGTACGGCAGCGTGCCCGCCTCGTCGGGCCCCTTGAAGGACGTCATCAGCATGTCGGCGAACGGCACCACCGTGAGCACCGCGCCGGTGACCACCAGCAGATACGACAGCCACGGGAAACGGCGGCGGATCACGCGTCCTCCCCCTTGCGCCGGAAGAGCCACAACTGCACGAGGGTGACCGCGAGGACCACCGCGAACAGTACGAAGGCGGCGGCGCTCGCGGTGCCCCAGTCGCCGTAGGAGAAGGCCTGCCGGTACATCTCCAGGGCGGCCACGTCGGTGGCGTCCCCGGGTCCGCCCTTGGTCATCACGATGATCAGGGCGAAGGACTGGAGGCCGGTGAGGAACTGGGTGACGCACACGAACAGCAGCGACGGCCGCAGCAGCGGCAGCGTGATCCGCCAGAAGACGGTCGCGGGCCCGGCGCCGTCGAGCGCGGCGGCCTCGTAGTACGACTCGGGGATGGACTTCAGCCCGGCGGTCAGGACCAGGATCGCCGAGCCGACGGAGGCCCAGGCCTGGACGACCACCACGGCGGGCAGGGCGGTGTCCGGGTCCTGGAGGAAGGCCACCGAGCCGAGGCCGACGGCGTTGAGGACGCCGTTGACGAGGCCGCCCGGCTGGTACATGTACTTCCAGACGTTGCCGACGGCGACGACGGTGGTGACGATCGGCAGGAAGTACAGGGTGCGCCACAGCCCCTGGAACCGCAGTTTGTCGATGCAGGTGGCGACGAGCACCGAGCCGGCGAGCGCGAGGGCCACGGTGCCCAGGGCGAAGAGCAGTGTGTTGGTGAGGACCGGCGCCAGGAACGTGGAGCCGTCGGCGAACAGGCCGGCGAAGTTGTCCAGGCCGACGGGGTCGATGTCGCCGAGGTCGAACCCGGCCCAGCGGGACGTCGACAGGAGCACCGCGAAGCCGAGGGGCAGGGCGAGGAAGACGGCGTAGAACAGCAGGGTCGGCGCCAGGAAGAGGTAGGCGACGGCGGCCTGGCGGCGCCGGTGCCGGGCGCGGACACGGACTCCGAGGGCGGTGGACCCGTCGTGCGCCGCCCGTTCGGTCGGCTCCGGTGCCAGGGTGGCGTTCACCATGACCGCGCCACCTCCTGGTCGACCTGGCGGCGGGTGGCGCGCAGGGCCTCGTCGACGGTCTGCTGACCGGTCCACAGGGCCTCGATGTTCTTGCGCAGCAGCGACTTGGCCTGCTGGGCGCCCGCCACGTTCGGTTCGGGTACGGCGTAGGCCAGCGCGTCCAGGAACGCGTGCAGGTTCGGGTCGCCGCCGGTGCCGAGCAGTCTGCGCATGTCGTCGGCGCGGCCGGTGAGGGAGCCGACCGACGCCTGCAGGGCGCTCATCCGGGTCGTGCCGTGTACTTTCTCGGCGTTGAGCCAGCGCAGGAACTCCCAGGCTTCACGGGGGTGTTCGCTGGCGGTGTTGACGCCGAGCATGAAGCCGGTGGAGAGCGTGGCGCGTCTGCCGCCGGCCTCGGGGAGAGGCACGGGGGCGACGCCGACGTCGCGGTAGGCGGGGCCCATCAGCGCCTTCAGGTTCGCGGTCCACCAGCCGGCGCTGATCACCATGGCGACCTGTCCGGAGGCGAACGCCTGGTAGACGTTGACGCCGGGGGCGCTGGCGCCCTTGTCGACGAGGCGGCGCTCCAGGTCGAACACGGCGCGGCCGGTCGGCGAGTCGATGGCGGTCCGTCTGCCGTCGGCCGAGACGAACCGCCCGCCGGCGGCGTTGAGCAGGGCGAGGGTCTGGCCGACGGTCGTGGAGTCGTCGAAGGCCGACAGGCCGAACCCCTGGACCAGCGTGTTGCCGTACCGGTCCTGCCGGGCGGTCCGGTAGGCGGCCTCCTCCAGGTCCGCCCAGGTGCGCGGCGGACCGTCGACACCGGCCTCGCGCAGCAGCCGCCGGTTGTAGTAGAGGGCGTACGTCTGCATCTCGGTGGGGTAGCCGTAGACCCTGCCCCCGACCGAGGCGGAGCCGACCGCGGCGGAGCCGTAACCGCGGCCGATCTCCGCGGCGTGCTCGGGCGGCGCGGGCCGCAGCACCCCGGCGCGGACGAGCTGGCCGTTCCACAGGCAGTACGGGTGCAGGATGTCCGTGCCCTGGC
Organism: Streptomyces sp. NPDC048291; assembly: GCF_043201715.1. Lineage (NCBI taxonomy): Bacteria > Bacillati > Actinomycetota > Actinomycetes > Kitasatosporales > Streptomycetaceae > Streptomyces > Streptomyces sp. NPDC048291. Next base: position 99,818 of record NZ_JBICZC010000015.1, on the reverse strand, counting down.
CCGCGGCCTGCCGGACCATGACGGTGGTCAGCAGGTCGGTGAACTCGACGGCCTTCGTCCGTACCTGGACCCGGTCGTGCAGGGCGTTCCACTCGTCCACCGGTCCCTGGAGCGCCTTCTTGAGCTCCCCGCTCGCGTAGTGGGAGAGCAGGGTGAGGACGACCGGGTCGCCGGGCCGCCCGGTCCCCTGGTGCGGGGCCGCGCAGCCGGAGGCGAGGAGCGCGGCGGGCAGGCCGAGCGCGAAGTGACGACGGCTCAGTGACGGTGTCACCGGGCGGCCTCCCTGCGCATCACCCTGAAGACCCGGGTCGTGGTGAAGCCGCTCTTGCGGTAGAGGTGGCCGGCCGGGGACTGGGCGCCGGTCCACAGGAACCAGGCGGAGTGCGCGCGCAGCGCCCGCATCCGCTCCAGGACGAGGTGGAGCAGGACTTCGCCGAGTCCGGTGCCGCGCATCTCCTCCAGCACGCCGATCGGCCCGAACCGTTCGTCGACCGAGTCGAACGCCCCGTGCATGGCCCAGCCGACCGTCCGGCCGCCGGGGTCGCGGGCCACGACGATCCGGTCGAGGGGGGTGCCCGCGGTCAGGCAGGCCCGGATCGTGCAGGCCCAGTCCGGCCCGAAGTGGTCACCGGCGAGGGCCAGCAGGTCCACCAGGTCGTCGTCGGCCGGGGTGGCGAACCGGTAGCCGCGCGCGGTCAGTTCGGCGACCCGCAGCGCGATCTCGTCCGGGAGGCGGTAGCCGACCAGGACGCGGTCCATCGCCGCCGCCTCGTACAGGGTGCGGAAACCCAGGGAGTCCAGCAGCCCCGCCGCCTGCGGGTAGGCCTCGGCGTCCAGGCCGGGGAAGACGTAGTTCGGGGTGTACGAGGAGAAGTCCACCCGCGTCCGGCCGTGGGCGCCCAGCCAGTCGAGGGCCTCGGTGAGCAGCCGGCGGCCGAGACCGCGCCCGCGGGCGTCCGGGTCGACGAAGAAGAACGGGATCCAGCCCTGCTCCGGCTCCAGGTCGGTGCCGGCCATCGGGGTCAGCCGGCGCACCGCGTAGGCGGCGCCGACGACCCGTTCGCCGTCGACGGCGACCCGCAGCCCCTCCGGGTCGAAGTTGGGGTCGAGCAGCACCAGGGAGCGGAACCGGTCGGCGGTGATCGGGTCGGCCGGCGCGCTCCGGCGCCACGCCGCCACCACCTGCGGTCCGTCCCCGGCGCGGAAGCCGCGGATCCCGGCCTGGGTCGGCGTCGGGAGAGTCGTGAGATCCGTCATCGACGGGTGTCCTTCCGAGCGGGGCGGCAGGCTGTCGCGGAGGGAACAGCCGGTCTCAGGGGTAGAGCAGGACGTCGTCGCCGGCCCATCGGGCGGGCGGGGCCGGCGGGTCGCACAGCGGCAGCGGGTCCTCGCCCGCGTCGACGGCGCGCCGCAGCCGGTCGGATCCCCACAGCAGGTCGACGAAGTGCCGGTGTCCGGTCCCCTCGGCGCCTTCGTCCGTGGTGTGCCAGGCGAAGTCGTCCGGGTACAGCCGGCGGAGCACGGCGAGCATCGCGACGGCGGTGCGGACGGGGGTGAACGCCGCGCGGTCGGTGATGTGGAGCTGGACCCCGCGCAGCTGCCGTCCGGCGTGCTTGTGGAAGGCAGGCACGAACCGCAGGTCGCGGAAGTGCACGCCGGGCAGGGCGAGTTCGGCGAGCGCGGGCGCGAACCGGGCGTCGAGGTAGGGGGCGCCGACGATCTCGAAGGGCTGGGTGGTGCCCCGGCCCTCCGAGAGGTTCGTGCCCTCGAAGAGGCTGGTGCCGGGGTACACGGCGGCGGTGGCGGGCGTCGGGATGTTCGGCGAGGGGGCGATCCAGGGCAGGCCGGTGGCGGTGGCGTCCAGGGCGCGCCGCCAGCCGAGGGCCTCGATCACCGTCAGGTCGGCCGGGCGGCCCGCCGCCCTGGGCACGGCCGAGGCGTTGAGATGCCGGGCGAGTTCACCGCAGGTGAGGCCGTGCCGGACGGGGATCGGGGCGCGGCCGACGAAGCCGGCCCACGCCGGTTCCAGCAGCGGGCCCTCGCTGACGAGTCCGCCGAGCGGATTGGGCCGGTCGGCGACCACGAACCGGATGCCGGTGCGGGCCGCCGAGACCATCAGGTCGAACATGGTCCACACGTAGGTGTAGCAGCGGGTCCCGATGTCCTGGAGGTCGTGGACCAGGGCGTCGACGCCGCTGTCGATCAGCAGCTTGTCGAGCCGTTCGCCGTCGCGGCGGTAGGTGTCGTGGACCGGCAGGCCGGTGCCGGGGTCGGTCCGGGCCGTCTCGCTCTCGCCGGCCTGGCCGGTCCCGTGCAGTCCGTGTTCGGGACCGAACAGGGCGACCAGGGGCGCGCCGGCCGCGAGCAGCGCGGGGGCGGCCGGGCGCAGGTCCGGCAGGACACCGGTGTGGTTGGTGACCAGCCCGAAGCGGCCGGGTCCGGCGAGTGCGGGCGCCGCGTGCAGTCGTGCGATCCCGGTCGTCACCGTGCCGCGGTCGTCCGTGCTCATCCCTTGCCCCGTCCGCCGGTGAGATCTCCCTCAAGCAATGGTCAGGAATGTACTCTTTCATCCCGTAATTCCGGCAGGGAATCGCGGGGAACCGGATTGCCCCGATGGTGTGACGACGCCGGTCCCGCCGACTCCCGTGCGCGTCGCGGACGTTGGTACGGGCATGGGCCTCAGAGACACCCCTTCCTTCGCCCAACTGTCCGACGCCTACTGGCTGGACAGTCCCCACCTGGGCGAGGACGTCCCCGACCCGGATCCCCCGGTCCCGCCGCCGTCCTTCGCCTGGCGGACGGCGATGGTCGGGCTGTCGGCACTCACGGTCGCGGTCGCCCTGGTCGTGGCGTTCGCGTGAGCCTCCGTCCGGCCGGACCGGGCGTCACGTCACGTCACGACACGCCGACGGACGTCCCCCGGACGTGGGACGTTTCCGTGTCGCTCGGGCACCCGGGTGCGGTGGCGGTGTGTGCTGGCGCCGGATCCCGGTGTGCCCGGGGTCCCGTCGGTCACCGCTTTTCACCGTTCACGAAGGACTTCACGATGCGCCTCCTCCGTCCGCTCGCCGTCACTCTCGGCGGGCTCGCCCTCACCGTCATCACCATGGGACCGGCGGCCGCCGCCGACGGGACGTTCGTCTGGGTGGGGCCGAAGGGCAAGGCGTACGCCGTCCAGAACCCGCCGGACCGCAAGTGCCTCGAAATGGCGCAGGAGGCGCGCGGGCCGCAGAACGCCACGAAGAAGGCGCTCGTCGTCTACAGCAAGGCGAAGTGCAAGGGCACCGCGCGCCGGGTCGCCCCCGGGCACTCGGCGCCCGGCAGCGTCCGTTTCGCCAGCGTGATGTTCAACCCCCGCTAGGCGGTCGGCGGTCCAGTTCCTCGGTGGCACCGGTCCCGACGCGGTGACCGGCGCCACCGGTCCGTCCCGGGCCGGTCAGACTCCCCCGGCCACCGCGACGCCCAGCCCGCACAGCACCACGCCGGTGACGATGTTCAGCCCGCGCCGCACCGCCGGCCGGGACACCAGGGCCCGGCCCCGGCCGACGGCCCAGGTGAAGAGCACGTACCAGGAGACGTTGACGAGGGCCCAGAGGACGCCCAGGGCGATGCTGCTCGGGAGGACGGGACCGTCCGTCGTGACGAACTGGGGCAGCACCGAGACGGCGAAGACGCCGGCCTTCGGGTTGCCCAGCGCCGTGCCCAGTCCGGCGCCGTACGCGCCCCGGAGTCCGGTGGGGCCCGCCGTCGCGGCGCACAGGGCCTCGTCGGCGGTCTGCTTCACCGCCGCCCTGAGGGTGTTGAACCCCAGCAGGAGCAGCACCGCTCCGCCCGCGAGCCGGACCAGCAGATAGGCGTGCGGGTTGGCGAGGAGCACCGCCGAGAGGCCCACCGCGGCGGCGGTCGACCAGACGAGCAGTCCGGTGGCGTTGCCCGCGATGGTGGCCCGGGCCGGGCGCGGGCCGAGTTCCAGGACCTGGCGGACCATGAGGGCCTGGCCGGCGCCCGGGAGCATGGCCAGCAGCCAGGTGGTGATCACGAACAGGGGCAGATGGGTGGGCACGGTGTCGCCGGCCTTCTTCCTGGTGCGGGGCGGATGATCCGTCACCAGGCTGGCGCGGGACGTGTGTGAAGAGAAGTCAGAGCCCTGCTGGTCAGCATTAAGATATTTGAATGCTGATGCCCTCGGATCCTGGTCAGCTGCGCCTGCTCGCCATGATCGGCCGCCATGGCTCGCTCACCGGCGCCGCCCATGCCCTCGGCGTGACCCCGGCCGCGGTGACCCAGCAGGTGGCCCGGGCGGAACGGGACTGGAACGCGCCGCTGGTGGTGCGGGGACCGCGCGGCGCGACGCTCACGGCGGCCGGGGCGCTGCTCGCCGAGCACGGGCGGGTCGTCGACGAGCAGACGGAACTGGCCGCGGACCGGCTCGCCGCGCTCCTCGGCCGCCTGTCGCTGCGCCTGCGGGTGGGCACCTTCCTGGCCGCGGGGCTGCACCTGCTCCCACCCGCCCTGACAGCGCTGCGCCACCGGTATCCGGAGGCCGACGTGTCGGTGGAGGACCTGCTGTCGAGCCGTGGGGTCGAACAGGTCGAGGCGGGAGAGTTCGACGTCGGGGTGATCGCCTCCTGGGGCACTCCCCCGCAAGCGCCCCCGCACATCACCGTGCACACGCTGCTGCGGGACCCCATGGTGGTCGTCCTGCCCGACGACCACCCGCTGGTCGCCCGGTCCCCCCATGGCACTCCCTTGCGTCTCGAGCAGCTCCGGGACGAGTCGTGGGTCACCATCCTGGCCGGGCATGCCGCCCACGAACAGCTCCACCGCGCGGCGGGCGACGCCGGGTTCACGCCCAGGGTCCGATTCCAGACGGCGTCCTACGACCTCGCCCAGGCGCTTGTGGGCACCGGCATCGGCGTGGCCCTGGTCTCCCGGATGGCCCTCACCCCCGTGCCGGGCACCACGCACCGGGCCCTCGCCGACCCCGCGCTCCACCGGGACGTGCATACCGTGACCCGCTCCGACACCGCCCTCACCCCGCTGGCAGACGTCTTCCGGGACCTGCTCCTCGACGTGGCCGCCGACCTGCGGGGCGCCTGGACGTCACAGGGGTGACCTGGCGACCGCCACGACATACGCGCCGAACAGCAGCGACACCGCCGCGAGCGCGCCGACGACGAGGACGACCCGGGCCGGCCCGACGCGCCGGCTCCTGACCAGGGCACGGGCCAGCGGGATCAGGAGCGGGAAGGCCGGCGGGACGGAGGACGTGCTCACGCTCCGACCTTCGGCAGCGGCCCGCGGCCCCGCAACACGGCACGGAGGTTTCTTACGGTCTTCCGCCCGGGTTCAGAACTTCGCGACCCGCATCACACCCGGACCCCCTTGATCGATCATTCACCGGCCGGTTTACCATATGAGCGCCACCCAGCTCGATCGAGAGATTCAGGTCTGTGACTGTCAACGACGACTCGTTCACCAACTGGAAGAACCGCGAGGAGATCGCGGAGTCGATGATCCCGCTCATCGGGAAGCTGCACCGGGAGCGGGACGTGACGGTCCTCCTCCACAGCCGCTCCCTGGTGAACAAGTCGGTGGTCAGCATCCTCAAGACCCACCGCTTCGCCCGCCAGATCGACGGCGCCGAGCTGTCGGTCACCGAGACGATGCCGTTCCTGCGGGCGCTCACCGCGCTCGACCTCGGTCCCGCCCAGATCGACATCGGCATGCTCGCCGCGACCCACAAGGCCGACGAGCGCGGCCTGAGCGTCGAGGCGTTCACCGCGGAGGCGGTCGCCGGGGCCACCGGCGCCAACAAGATCGAGCAGCGCGAGCCGCGGGACGTCGTCCTGTACGGCTTCGGCCGCATCGGCCGCCTGGTCGCCCGGCTGCTCATCGAGAAGTCCGGCTCCGGCAACGGCCTCAGGCTGCGCGCCATCGTGGTGCGCGGCGCGGGCGGCGAGGACATCGTCAAGCGCGCCTCGCTGCTGCGCCGCGACTCCATCCACGGCCAGTTCCAGGGCACCATCACCGTGGACGAGGAGAACAGCACGATCCTCGCCAACGGCAACGAGATCAAGGTGATCTACGCCGACGACCCGTCCGCCGTGGACTACACGGAGTACGGCATCCGGGACGCCATCCTCATCGACAACACGGGCAAGTGGCGCGACCGCGAGGGCCTGTCGAACCACCTGCGCCCGGGCATCGACAAGGTCGTCCTGACCGCGCCCGGCAAGGGCGACGTCCCGAACATCGTGCACGGCGTCAACCACGACACCGTCAAGCCGGACGAGCAGATCCTGTCCTGCGCCTCCTGCACCACCAACGCGATCGTGCCGCCGCTGAAGGCGATGGCCGACGAGTACGGGGTGCTGCGCGGACACGTGGAGACGGTCCACTCGTTCACCAACGACCAGAACCTGCTGGACAACTACCACAAGTCGGAGCGCCGCGGCCGGTCCGCGCCGCTCAACATGGTGATCACCGAGACGGGTGCCGCCTCCGCCGTCGCCAAGGCGCTGCCCGACCTGAAGGCGCGGATCACCGGCAGTTCGATCCGGGTCCCGGTGCCGGACGTGTCGATCGCGATCCTCAACCTCCAGCTGGCCCGCGAGGCCTCCCGCGAGGAGGTGCTCGACTACCTCCGCGAGGTGTCGCTGACCTCGCCGCTCAAGCGCCAGATCGACTTCATCACCGCCCCCGACGCGGTCTCCAGCGACTTCATCGGCTCGCGCCACGCGTCGATCGTCGACGCCGGCGCGCTGAAGGTGGAGGGCGACAACGCGATCCTCTACCTCTGGTACGACAACGAGTTCGGCTACTCCTGCCAGGTGGTCCGGGTCGTCCAGCACGTCTCGGGCGTCGAGTACCCGACGTTCCCGTCCCCGGCGGTCTGACGCCCTTCCCCTCCGCCGGCCCGGTTCCCTGTGCGCACAGGGAACCGGGCCGTCCGCGCTCTTGACGCGATCACGGCCCGATGGCAACTTTTTATCGATACAAACGAGGTCCCGAACCACGTTCCACATATCGAACAATCTGCCTCTCCGGACAGGAGTGCCCGCGTGCCCACCGCCACCGCGATCATCAACCTCGACATCGAGGGTCCGACGATCAGCCGCCACCTCTACGGCCACTTCGCCGAGCACCTCGGCCGCTGCGTCTACGGCGGCTTCTGGGTCGGCGAGGACTCCCCCATCCCGAACGAGGGCGGCATCCGCCTCGACGTCGTGGCGGCGCTGCGCGCCCTGGACATCCCCAACCTGCGCTGGCCGGGCGGCTGTTTCGCCGACGAGTACCACTGGCGGGACGGCGTCGGCCCGCGCGAGCGGCGCCCCCGCATGGTCAACACCCATTGGGGCAACGTCGAGGAGAACAACCACTTCGGCACCCACGAGTTCATGGCCCTGTGCGAACTGCTGGGCGCCGAGCCCTACATCAACGGCAACGTCGGCTCCGGCACCGTCCGCGAGATGAGCGAGTGGGTGGAGTACCTCACCCGGGACGGCGACAGCCCGATGGTGCGGCTGCGCAAGGACAACGGGCGCGAGGAGCCCTGGCGGGTCAGGTACTGGGGCATCGGCAACGAGACCTGGGGCTGCGGCGGCAACATGCGCGCCGAGTACTCCGCCGACCTGGCCCGCCAGTACGCCACCTACTGCCGCGACCACGGCGACAACCAGCTCTACCGCATCGCCTCCGGCGCCTCGGACGACGACTACAAGTGGACCGAGACCCTGATGCAGCAGATCAGCTGCTTCGGCTGCGAGGCCACCCCGAAGAACTTCTTCCAGGGCATCTCCGTCCACCACTACACGCTCTCCGGCCCCTGGGAGGCCAAGGGCAGCGCGACCGGGTTCGACACCGACGACCACTACCGCACGATGGTCCAGGCCCGGAAGATCGACACCATCCTCACCGGCCACTCCACGGTCATGGATCTCTACGACCGGGGGCGAACGGTCGGCCTGGTCCTGGACGAGTGGGGTACCTGGTGGGACGTGGAACCCGGCACCAACCCGGGCTTCCTGTTCCAGCAGAACACCCTGCGCGACGCGCTGGTCGCGAGCACCCACTTCGACATCTTCCACAAGCACGCCGCCCGCCTGCACATGGCCAACATCGCCCAGACCGTCAACGTCCTCCAGGCCATGCTCCTCACCGACGGCGACGCCCTGGTCCTGACCCCGACCTACCACGTCTTCGAGATGAACAAGGGCCATCAGGACGCCACCTCGCTCCCCGTGCACCTGCGCGGCGAGGGCACCCGGCGCACGGTCGGGGACGAGGAGCTGGAGACGGTGTCCGCCTCGGCCAGCGTCAAGGACGGCACCGTGCTGATCTCGCTGAGCAACCTGGACGCGGAGGAACCGGCCGAGGTCGCCCTCGACCTGCGCGGCGGCGCCCTCGGCGAACCGTCCGCCCGGATCCTCACGGCCGACAAGCTCCAGGCCCACAACACCCCGGAGGCGTCGACGGCCGTGTCCCCCCGGTCGTTCGACGGCGTGTCCGTGACCGCCGGCGGACTCCGGCTCACCCTCCCGCCCCACTCGTTCGTCACCGTCCAGGCTCCCCTGGACCGGCAGTGACCCGCAGGAGCGCGCACATGACCCGATCCGCACGCCCGCTGCCCGCCCGCCACCTGCGCCCGCCCATGGGCTGGAACAGCTGGGACTGCTACGGCACCACCGTCACCGAGGAAGAGGTCCTCGCCAACGCCGGGTTCATGCGCGAGCACCTGCTCCCGCACGGCTGGGACACCGTCGTCGTCGACATCCAGTGGTACGAGCCCACCGCCCGCGCCCACGGCTACAACCCGGACGCCCCGCTCGTCCTCGACGGCCACGGCCGCCAGCTCCCCGCCCCCAACAGGTTCCCCTCCGCGGCGGGCGGGGCGGGCTTCGGGCCGCTGGCCGAGCGGGTGCACGCCATGGGCCTGCGGTTCGGGCTGCACATCATGCGGGGCATCCCACGGCGCGCGGTGGCGGCCGGACTGCCGGTGCTCGGCACGGAGTTCACGGCCGCGGACGTGGCCGACACCGACTCCGTGTGTCCGTGGAACTCCGACAACTACGGCCTGGACCACGACCACCCCGGCGCCCAGGCCTACTACGACTCGCAGGTCGCCCAGTTCGCCGCCTGGGGCGTGGACTTCGTCAAGGCCGACGACATGCTCTTCCCGTACCACGAGCGGGAGATCGCCGCCTACGCGCGGGCGATCGAGCGCAGCGGACGGCCGATCGAGCTGAGCCTCTCCCCCGGTACCGACATGTCCGTCGCCCGCCTGGACCACCTGCGGGAGCACGCCACCATGTGGCGGGTCTGCGACGACCTGTGGGACCGCTGGGAGGACGTCGAGGCGCAGTTCGCGCGGATGGCCCGCTGGGCCCCCTGGCAGGGCCGGCCGGGCTGGGCGGACGCCGACATGCTGCCGCTGGGCCACATCGGGATCCGCGCCGAGCGCGGCGCGGACCGCCAGTCCCGCCTCACCTCTCCCGAGCAGGTCAGCCTGCTCACCCTCTGGCTGATCTCCCGCTCCCCGCTGATGATGGGCGGCGATCTGCCCACGTCCTCTCCCGAGACCGTCGAACTGCTCACCAACGACGAGGCGCTCGACGTGCTGTGGCACAGCACCGGCAACCGGGAGGTGCTGCGGGAGCGGGACCTGGTGCTGTGGACCGCCCGCGACACCGACGGGCACACCCGGTACGCGGCGGTGTTCTCGCTCGCCGACGAGGAACGGCGCGTCGAGGTGCCGCTGGGATCGATCGGCGCCACCTCAGGCGACCGTGTCCGGGAGGTGTGGACCGGCGCCGACACCGACCACGACGGCCGGCGGCTGGTCGCCGTGCTGCCCGCCCACGGCGCGGCCCTCTATCGTCTTGCCGAGGACAGCCGGCGGGAGTGAGTGTGGCGACGATCCAGGACGTGGCGAAGGCGGCCGGGGTGTCGGCGATGACCGTCTCCAACGTGATGAACGGGCACCCGAACGTCCGCCCGGCCACCCGGGAGCGGGTCCTGGAGGCGATGGACCGGCTCGGCTACCGGGTCAACGTGGCCGCCCGCAACCTCCGCAAGGGCCGCACCGGGACCATCGGCCTCGCCGTCCCCGAGATCAACCGCCCGTACTACGGCCGGCTGGCCGCCGCGATCATCGCGGCGGCCGGCCGGCACGGCCTGCGGGTGAGCATCGAGCAGACCGGCGCCCGCCGCGAGAGCGAGCTGGCCGCCCTCTCCCTGTCCCGCAACCGGCTCTACGACGGGCTCATCCTCAGCACGGTCGGCATGGGCCCGGCCGATGTCGGGGCGCTCGACGTCGACCACCCGGTGGTGATCCTCGGCGAGCGGATCTTCGGCGGGCCCGTCGACCACGTCGCCATGCCGAACGAGGCCGCCGCCGAGGCCGCGACCCGCCATCTCGTCGAGCGGGGCTGCCGGCGGATCGCCGTCGTGTGCGGGCGGCTGGGCGGCGAGGCCGGCGTGTCGACCCTGCGGCACGCCGGGTACCTGCGGGCGCTGACGGCCGCGGGGCTGCCGTCGGACCCGGAGCTGGTGGTGACCGCCGAGGAGCTCACCATGCAGGCGGCCGCCCGCGGGGTCCGGGAGCGGATGGCGGCGGGCCTCGCCTTCGACGGCGTGTTCTGTGTGACGGACACGGTGGCCATGGGCGTGCTGCGCGCTCTCGCCGACGCCGGGATACGGGTGCCGGAGCAGGTCAAGGTGATCGGCTTCGACAACGTCGACGAGAGCGCCTACCTCGTCCCCTCCCTGTCCACCGTCGACCCGGACCACGACCTGATGGCCGAACGCGCGGTCGCCCTGCTGGCGGCCCGCATCGACCGGGGCGGGCCGGGGCCGGAGCGGGAGGAGTTCGCCGGTCCGTTCCGGCTGGTGGTGCGGGAGTCCACGGGCGGCTGACCCGGCGGCACCGGCGCGGCGCCGGAGCAGGTGACAGAGCACGTGTCAGAGAAGGTGTCAGACCAGGTGGGCGAAGACCACCAGGTTCTCCGTGTAGTCCCTGACGTCGTGGTCGTAGTCGCCTGCACAGGTGATCAGGCGTACCTCGGGGCGGCGGGTGTCGGCGTAGACGCGGTCGCTGGGGAAGTCGTCCTTGGCGAAGGTCTCGGCGTCGTCGACCACGAATTCCGCTTGCGTGCCGTCGGCCCGGTCCACCGTGAAGCGGTCGCCGCGCTCCAGTTCGTCCAGTCTGGCGAAGACGGCCGCCGAGGTCACGGTGTCGACGTGGCCCGCGATGATCGAGGTGCCCGCCTCGCCGGGTGCCGCGCCCTTGGAGTACCAGCCGACGAGGTTGGTGTTGGCGGACGGCGGGGGCTGGAGCTGGCCCGTGGAGCCGATGGTGAGGGCGGTGAAGGGGGCGTCGACGGCGATCTTCGGGATGAGCAGGCGGATCGGCGTGGACCGGGACAGCGCCTCGCCGGTCCCGAGCGGATCGGCCGAGGGGACGGCGTCCGTGCTCTCGGCCCTGGTGGTGCCGGTGGTGTCGGTGCCGCCGGTGTGTCCGCCGATCAGCGCCACGGCGACGAGCAGGGCGGCGATGCACCACACGGGCAGTCGTCCGCCGGACGGGGAGCCGCCGGAGCCGTCCCGGTCGTCGGGAGCGTCGGGGCCGGCGGGGGCTTCCGGGGTCTGGGTGGCGGGGCCAGCTGCCATCGGAGGTCACCTTTCTGGGGCACGGCAGCGGGAGGGCGGGACACAGGGGGCACGGTGCCGTCGGAGTGTGGAGCGCCGACGGCACCGCGGCCCCGCATGCGTGGGCCCATCAGGACGCGGACCCGGGCGCTCTCCTGCGCCGCAGCGCGTAGGCACCGGTGGCCGCTACACCGAGCACGGCCATCCCGCCCGCGGTGACACCGGGCGAGGCGAGGGCGCCGCCGCCGGTGTGCATACCGCCGTGCGGCCGGTCGCTCTCCTCGTCGTCGCCCCACGACGAGCCGCCCTGGTCCTTCCCCTTGCCGCCCTGGTCCTGCTTGCCACCCTGGTCCTGCTTGCCTCCTTGGTCCTGCTTGCCTCCCTGGTCCCCCTTCTCCTCGTCGTCCTGGCCCTTGTAGGAATCGGGGTCGAACCTGCTGTCGTTGCTGCTGTAGGAAGAGTCGTCGCGGCTTCCGTCGTCCCGGTCCCCCGAGCCCGAGGCCTGGGCTGCTGGGGCGGAGAGCGCGAGGGCCGCGGTGGCGGCCGTCGTCGCGAGGATCATGCGGGCAGAACGCATCTCGATGTCCTTCCGCCGTGGCCGGGCGCCGATACTCCATCAGCTGTAACGACCCGGCCCCGACATGAACCACCGTCAGCCAGCCCCGCGGCCCGCACCATCCAGGCCGCCCATCCGTGGTCACGACACGCCCAACACCGCCCGGCTGGGTCAATCCCCCGGCCGGGCGCACCGCCGTTCGGGCGGTTCCGGGCCCGTCGTCGGCGTGTCGCCGCATGACGGGCCCGGCGTGGTGTCAGTAACCCACGGAGAAGGTGGCGTCGGCCTGGTCCGTGCTCGTGGAGATCGGGTCGATGCGCAGCACGTAGTCGGAGTGGCGGATGTAGCGCGTCGGATAGTTGTACGAGCGGAAGGAGGACCAGGAGGAGTCGGCGAGGCCGGCGGTCCGGTAGAACGTGGCGTCCTGGGCGAACGTCGTGGTGCTGTCGTTCTCGTCGAGCCGCAGCTGGTAGTCGTAGTGGCGCAGGTAGCGGGTCGGGTAGTTCACCGACTGGAAGGACACGCCGGTGCTGTCGGCGAGACCGGGGACCAGCTTCCACATGCCGTCGGTGTACGGGTCGAAGGCGTACTCGTCGATCCGGCCGACGAAGTTGCTGTGCCGGACGTATCTGGCCGGGTAGTTGTAGGACTTCAGCCGGTTCCAGGTGGGGGTGCCCCACTTGGCGACGAGGTTGCCGTACTCCGTCGCGGTGATGGGCTGGATCCCGCAGTGCTTGGAGTTGAGCGGCTGGGTGTAGGTCTTCTGGTCGAGGGCGGTCCAGGTGCCCGCGGACAGGGCGCTGGTCTGCCAGGCGTAGAAGACACCGTTCGGCGACCAGGTGTCGCCCCAGAGGTACCAGGTCGAGCTGGAGGTGAGGGACTTGACCAGGGTCGGGGCCTCGGTGCCGTTGTGCGAGACGGCCGTGGAGAACTCGGTGAAGCTGCCCGGGTCCAGCGTGGTGGAGCGGGCGCCGACGAGCGTCGAGTTCTTCTTGAAGTACAGGTAGTTCACGCCGCTGACGCCGACGGCGAGGTCGCCGTCGATGACGTCGTAGCCGGGGTCGAAGAAGACCTGCGGGTCGCCGGCGGTCACGAAGTCGGCGGTGTAGTTGATCATGATGACGTTGTGGCCGCTGTCGTTGACGGCGGAGTAGATGACGCCGTACGTGCCGCGTCCCGCGTCCCAGAAGGCCTCGGGGGCCCAGGCGTGGGTGTCCATGTCGTGCAGCTTCATCCGCCGGTAGCCGGTGAAGGTGCGCAGGTCGGTGGAGTCCCAGACGTGGATGTACTGGCTGACGTAGGACCAGTCGGTGCCGTAGAGGTCGGTGGCGAGCACCACGAAGGTGCCGTCCTGCTTGCGCAGGATGAACGGGTCGCGCAGGCCGAGGGAGCCCGCGGTGGGGGTGGCGACGGGGTCGTTCTGGTTGAGCGGGGTCCACTGGAGGCCGTCGGTGCTGACGGCCAGGTGCAGGCCGTAGTTGGCGGCCAGCATGTCCGGGGACTCGGTGAAGTAGCACATCACATAGGCCGAGTCGGTCGCGGCCTGGGCGGAACCGGCGCCGAGGGCGAGGGCGCCGGTGGCGGCGAGGGGGACGGTCGCGGCCGCGCCGAGGAAGTGGCGGCGCGACAGAGGGGTGCCGTTCATGTGCGCTCCAGACGAGGGGGGAATGTCCGGGATTTCGGACGTGGTTCGGGAAACCGATCAGAAACTAGAGGGGCGCGTGGGGCACGTCAATCCTTGCGTAACAAGGGAGTTACTTGGAATTCGCTGTGTGCGACGGTGCCGCGGGGGTGACGATCGCGCGCCCCTGGTTGCGGGAGGCGCGCAGGCCCGCGCCCCTGCCGTACGGCAACTCCGCCATCGGCAGCCGCTGGTGGTAGCAGACGAGGGAGGACGGGAGCCGGAGGATGGCGGGGGCGTCGAGGAAGAGCGGGAGTTCCGCGCACACGTACTCCAGGCACACCGCACGCTGCCGCGCCTCGGCCGCCTCCCCGCGCGCGGAGAGGAAGCGCCCGACCAGGTCGTCGCAGAGGGCACGGAAGTCGTCGTCCTCGTCCAGCTGCCGCCACAGCCGCCGGTGGATCTCCTGGTACGCGGCGTCGGCACGGAAGCGGGACATCGGCTGCCGGCGCAGCCGGGCCCCGTCCGGTTCGGCCGCCGTGACGGCGTTGCGGACCTTGGCGCGCACCCCGCGCAGGCTCTTGGCCGCCTTGCGGCGGGCCTCGCCGGGGGGATATCCGAAGGCCTCGTACATCTCGGCCACGTACAGGTCGGCGCAGACGAGGTCGACCCTGCCGAAGTGCTCGAGACCCCACCGGGCGAGGTCGTGCAGGCGCCCGGCGGAGAAGCAGCCGTTGCCCACCGACACGCCGATCACCGCGTGCGCGCCCTCGTCGCGTATGACCCGGCGGTGGGGGGTGCAGGGCTGGATCTCGAAGGCGTCGGCCATCAGCACGGATGCCGTGGCCAAGGGGGGTACCCTCCACCGCGCGCGTGTCCCGACCGGGCCTTGTGCCTTGGTTGTGGCGATGCGGCGGGGCTCAAGCCGGCCCGCGCCGGGGCGACGGAGGCAGTGGCTGCCGGATGTTGGCCGGAACCCGTCGGGGCACAATCGGGCGCCCTCTGGAATTTCGCCCGCCTCAGGAAGAAGAAGGGCGACCTCGGGGCGAAGGGGCAGACGCATACCCTGGTGGCCGTGGTCGACGGCGGCGAGGGTCCGGGCGCGGTGGCCGCCCGGCTCACCGGGCGGCCGGTCTCGGGCGAGCGGGCCGGACCGGGCGGCCTGCCGGAGGTTTCCCTCGCGGGCGGACCCGCGGTCGTGGTCAAGCGGGGTGACGGTCCCGGGGCGGTACGGGCCGAGGTGGCCGGGCTGCGCTGGCTGGCCGCCGCCCGGGCGGTGGCGGTGCCGGAGGTGCTCGGGCACGACGAGCGCTGGCTGGTGACCGAACTGATCCGCACCGGTCCGCCGGACGCGGGCGCGGCAGTCCGGTTCGGCCGGGCGCTGGCCGCCCTGCACGCGGCGGGTGCCCCGGCGTTCGGGGCGGCTCCACCGGGCGGTCCGCGCGACGCCTGGATCGGCCTCGCCCCGATGCGCGACGAGCCCGGCACCGACTGGCCGCGCTGGTACGCCGAGCACCGGGTGCTGCCGTACCTGCGGGAGGCCGTCGACCGGGGGATCCTGCGGCCGGGCGAGGCCGCCCTGATCGAGCGGGTCTGCGAGCGGCTGCCGGGGCTCGCGGGGCCGCCCGAGCCGCCGGCCCGGCTGCACGGCGACCTGTGGAGCGGCAACGTCCTGTGGGGCGCCGACGGCACGGTCCGGCTGATCGACCCGGCCGCGCACGGCGGGCACCGCGAGACCGACCTCGCGATGCTCCGGCTCTTCGGCTGCCCGTTTCTGGACCGGATCCTGGCGGGTTATCAGGAGGCGGCCCCGCTGGCCGACGGCTGGGCCGGGCGGATCGGCCTGCACCAGTTGTTCCCGCTGCTGGTGCATGTCGCGCTGTTCGGACGGAGCTACGCCGAACAGGCTTTGGCGACATCCCGGAATTTCGCGGACATGTGACACCGTCATGTGCCGTACGGGAATGTTAAATCGGCCACGCACAGGAGCGATTGGCCGTTCCTCCCTTAACAAGCTCTTAATTCGGGCTGAGATTACGCAGAGTAAGGAAACCAACCACGCGTTCGAATCGTATAAGTGCATGGAAGAACGAAACAGGGAGAGACCATGCAACCGTTCGCGCTCAACTACGCACGCCCCGCAGTGCAGTTGGACGTCACCACTCCGTACGCGTATGACTCCGGACTGCAGTTGAACGTTCTCCATGATGGCCGGATCGCAGCCACCGATCACGCAACGCTGAGAGCCCTGGGGACCACGACCTCCACCGCGGGCTCCAAGACGCACTTCGACGACTGATCGCGGATCCCGACGATGACCGTGCTCATCCTGACCAGTGACGAGGACGTGACGGCGGACATGGTGGTCCTCCGGCTGCACGAGGCCGGAGTGCCCGTCGTCCGTCTCGATCCTGCCGATCTGACCAGCGGTGTGGCCCTGTCGGGCGAGTATGTGCAGGGCGTCAGCCGCGGGCATCTGTCCGTGAACGGGCGCCTGGTGAGCATGAACGGCCTGCGCTCGATCTGGGTGCGCAGGCCGGGTACGGCGGCGGCCCGGGCCGCGCAGCCGTCGGACTGGCTGACCGAGGAGTCCGCGCAGGCGCTGTACGGCATGCTGCGCGGGACCGACGCGCGCTGGATGAACCATCCGGACGCGGCCCGCCGGGCCCGGCACAAGCCGTGGCAGCTGCGGCTGGCGCAGCGCAGCGGGCTCGCCGTGCCCGCGACGCTGATCACCACGTTTCCGCAGGCGGCCCGGGAGTTCGCGGCGCGGTTCCCGGACCTGGTGGTGAAGCCGGTGTCGGGCGCGCATCCGCAGCAGCCGCCGCGGGCCGTGCCGACCAGCCGGGTGGCGCCGGACGCCGACTTCGCGGCGGTGGCGTTCGGGCCGACGCTGCTCCAGCGGCGGGTCGCCAAGCGCGCCGACATCCGGCTGACGGTGGTCGGCGAGCGGCTGCTTGCCGCCCGCAAGCCGGTGAGCCCGGACGCCCACCCCGACGACGTGGACGTCCGGTTCGCGCCGTCCGACTCTCTCTGGCGGGAGGCGGAGGTCCCGCCCCGAGTCGCCGAGGCCGTCCACACGTATATGAAGGACGCCGAGCTGGCCTATGGTGCCTTCGACTTCGCGGAGGACGCCGACGGGATCTGGTGGTTCCTGGAGTGCAACCAGTCGGGTCAGTTCGGGTTCGTCGAGATGGACACCGGACAGCCGATCGCCGAGGCCATCGCCGGGTGGCTGGCGCACGGCACCGACCAGTGCCGGTCGTACGCCGACCGGGGGCGGAGCACGACGCCTTGACCGGCTGGGCGACGATGTGGAACCGGGTACGGAGAAAGGAACGCGAGATGCGCATCGGACTGCTGGGCACCGGCCCCTGGGCGCGGGCGGCATACGCGCCCGCGCTGGCGGGGCACGGTTCGCTGGACTTCACCGGCGTCTGGGGCCGCCGCCCCGAGGCCGCCGCGGAACTGGCCGGGGAGTACGGCGTCCGGGCGTACGACGACGTGGACGCGCTGATCGCCGACGTGGACGCGGTGGCCGTGGCGCTGCCGCCGGTGATCCAGGCGGACCTGGCGGTGCGGGCGGCGCAGGCCGGCCGGCATCTGCTGCTGGACAAGCCGCTCGCGATCGGCGTCGCCGAGGGGCGGGCGGTGGTGGAGGCGGCCGAGCGGGCCCGGGTCGCCTCCGTGGTGTTCTTCACCACCCGCTTCCAGCAGGAGCCGGAGGCGTGGATCGGTGAACAGGCCGACACGGCGGGGTGGTTCACGGCCCGGGCACACTGGCTGGGGTCGCTGTTCACCGGTGAGAGCCCGTTCGCCGACTCGCCGTGGCGGCGGGAGAAGGGCGCGCTGTGGGACGTGGGTCCGCACGCCCTGTCCGTGCTGCTGCCGGTCCTGGGCGACGTCGGGCGGGTGGCGGCCGCCGTGCACGGCCCCGCGGACACCGTGCACCTCGTCCTCGAACACGCGGGCGGGGCGACGAGCACGGTCACGCTGAGCCTCACCGCGCCGCCGGCGGCGGCCGGGGCCGATGTGGAGCTGCGGGGGGAGGCGGGGGTCACGCTCCTTCCGAGGAGTGCGGAGGGGGCGGTTCCCGCGCTGACCCGGGCCGCCGACGCCCTGCTCACGGCCGCGCGCACGGGGCGGGCACACCCGTGCGACGCGGCCTTCGGGCTGCGGGTCACCGAGATCCTCGCGGAGGCGGAGACGCTGCTGGGCAAGGACGTCGACTAGACGCTCCGCTGGAGAGGCCGAGATTCGGCCGCGGCGCCGTCGTGGTTGCTCGCGCAGTTCCCCGCGCCCCTGAAGGGGCGCCGACACCGGCGCCCCTGAAAGGGGCACGGGGAACTGCGCGGCCCGCCCCCACGCTGCCGCACGTGACCTGCGGCCGTCAGCGTGTCGAACAGAAGTTCACCCGCTCCCGGACCACGGGGTATCCGGCCTTGGCGAAGTGGGCGGCCATGGGGGTGTTGCCCTGGTCGGTGGCGGCGGCGATGAAATCGGCGCCGTGTTCGACGAGGAAGTGCGTGCACTCCACGAGTAGGTCGTAGGCGTAGCCGTGCCCGCGCTGCTCGGGCAGGACGCCGATGAACCCGACGCAGGGCCCCGCCGGGTTGCGCGCGGGGATGTGGATGCCGACCGGTGTGCCGTCGGGGGTGCGGGCGACCTGCCACCACTCGCGGGGCGAGGGCATCCAGTGGAAGACGTCCATCTCCTCCTGGGCCGCCTGTTCCACTCCGCCCTGCTCCAGGGCGCGGCGGGCGTGGGCGTCCAGGGTGACGGAGTTGATGCCGCACAGGGCGTCGAAGAACACCCGGTCGTCGGGTTCGGGGGTGAAGACGAGGCGGCCGGGCCGTTCGGGCAGGCCGCACCCGGGGGTCCAGCGGTAGTTGTAACGCTCCACCAGGAGCTCGAAGCCGGCCTTGCGGGCGGCGGCGAAGCCGGTTTCGGCGGCGGTGCGCCGGACGGGGTCGTCGTGCCAGCCGGTGGGCAGGTCGAGCTCCAGTTCCCCCACCTGCCAGGGCGCGCCGCGCAGCAGCTCGGCGCCGGCCTCCTCCTCGCCCTCGGCCACGTCGAACCAGTTGATCAGGAGCGGCTCGGCGTCCTCGGGCCTGCCCCACCAGGCGGCGCGGGCGACCACCCGTCCGTCGCGCAGGGCGACGCGCTTCCAGTCGGCGCGGAACAGCGTGCGCCGGTGCTTCTCCCGCATGCGCAGCGGGTCGGGCAGGGTGTCGAAGACATGGGCGGTGCTGTCGTCGAGCGTACGGACGATGACCGGATCGGTCACGGATTCCTCCGGGATGCGTACTACGGGGAGCGCTCCCGGGTCAGCTCTGACCTGTCACGCCCGGGAAACGGGGAGGGAGCGCGGGATGGGTGTGATGCACATCGCACTCGCCTCCTTCCGTCCGGTCTCGGGCATGCAGTCGTACGTTAGGGGCCGGGCACCGACACGTCCACGGGTTTTTCCCGCGCGGCTTTTCAAGATCGGGACAGGTGCGGTGACCGGGCACGGGCGTAGCTTAGGGATGTGACTTCGGTGCGCGGCTGGTCGTCGCGTGGCTACCGGGACGGTCGTGGCTGGTTGCAGGGTGCGCCGCCGCCACGCTGGGTCCGGGTGCTGCCCGTCGCCCTGCTCGGGGTCGTGACGGCGGCGACGCTGATCAGCCCCGACGGACACGACTTCGGCTTCCTGCTCGGCGCCATCCCGCCGCTGGCCGTCCTCTCCTACGGCCCGCTGGCGACCGCCGTCCTCAGCTGCCTGGTGGTGCTGCTGCTCAACGTGCCCGCCACCCACCTGAACCATCCCGGCGACACCGACCTCCTCACGGTCACCTTCGTGGCGCTGCTGAGCGTGTTCGTCTCCTATGTGCGCAGTCACCGGGACGCCCAGCTGCTCACCGAGCGGGCGGTGGGCGAGGCGGTGCAGCGGGCCGTCCTGCCCCCGCTGCCGGAGCAGGTCGGCGCGGTGGGCTGCGTGGGGCTGTACCGGGCCGCGCAGCACGGCACGCTGGTCGGCGGGGACTTCTTCGACGTGCGTGACGGCCCGTACGGGGTCCGGGCGGTGATGGGGGACGTACGGGGGCACGGGCTGACCGCCGTCGCCACGGTGGTGTCGCTGCTCGGCGCGTTCCGGGAGGCGGTGCTCGACCTGCCGGACCTGGAGTCGGTGGCGACGCGGATGGACCGCAGACTGACGGTGGACTCGGCCGACGTCCCGCACGCGGAGCTGTTCGCCACGGCCCTGCTGCTGGAGTTCTCCGCCGATCTGCGGTCGGTGCGGATCGTGGCCTGCGGTCATCCGGCGCCCGTGCTGCTGCGGGACGGGCAGGCCCAGGAAGTGACCGTCGTGCCGGGGGCCCCGCTGGGCCTGGGGCTGGTGGGCGTGGACCCGGCGAAGGAGGTCACGGTGGAGCTGGGGGCCTGCGACCGGCTCTTCCTCGCCTCGGACGGCGTCTGGGAGGCCCGCGACGGGACCGGGGGCTTCTATCCGCTCCCGGAGCGGCTCGCCGGGTTCGCCGGCGTGGACGCGGCCGCGCTCACCGAACTGGTGTGGACGGACCTGGTCGGCCACTACGAGGTGCGTGACGACGCCACCATGCTGGTCCTGACACCGGCCATCGGCTGAGGTCCGGGGCTGCCGTGGCGGGCCGGCCGCTCAGCCCACCTCCCACAGGAACCGGTGGGTGTGGATGCCGAAGTACGGGAAGGACCGGACCTCGCGTACGCCCTCGATCGGCCGGACCACGTCGTTGACGAAGTCGAGCAGGTCCTTCGGCCCGGGGGTGACCACCTCGGCGAACAGGTCGAAGCCGCCCGAGGTGAAGACGGAGTACACCACCGCGGGATGTCCGGCGAGCGCGTCGGCCACGGCCCGCGGATCGCCGTCGACACCGATGCCGAGCAGGGCCATCGCCTGGCCGCCCATGGCCATCGGGTCGGTGACGCCGACGACCTGCACGGCCCGGGAGTCCAGCAGGCGCTGCAGCCGTTGCCGGGCGGCGGAGGCGGAGAGGCCGACCTTCGGGCCCAGGTCGGCGTAGGCGATACGGCCGTCGGCCTGCAGTTCGCGCAGGATGGCCCGGTCGATGTCGTCCATGTGCACCATGCCCGTCCCCTTCCTGGTTCTCGTCGGACGTCAGCCGGCCAGTTCGAGCAGGGCCGCGCCGAACACCGCGGTGTGGGTGTCGACGTCCTGCTCGGTGGTGTCGGGGCACATCAGGGCCATGTTGTGGAACGGGGTGAGGAGGATGCCCCGGTTGGCGAGGTAGAGGTGCAGGAAGTCCTCCAGCTCGGGGTCGGCGGCGGCCTCGGACGCGGTGCCGGTGCGCGGGGCCGGGTCGGCGAAGCGGTACTCGGTACGGGCGCCGAGGCGGCTGACCGACCAGGGCAGGCCCTGCGCCTCGACGGCGGACCGGACGCCGGACTCGAAGCGGGCGGAGAGCCGCGTCATGTGCTCGAACGCCTGGTCGGTGAGCACGTGCTCCAGGGTGGCCCGGGTCGCCGCCACCGAGAGCGCGTTGCCTGCCAGGGTGCCGCCGACCCCGCCCATGTCCACCAGGTCGAGGTCGTCGCGGGCGAGGAGCCGTTCGGCGAGGTCGGCGGAGAGGCCGTAGGCGCCGGCCGGGATACCGCCGCCGATGGCCTTGCCGACGGTCAGCAGGTCGGGCTCCAGGTCCCAGGCGGCGGTGCAGCCGCCGGGTCCCGCCGAGAAGGTGTGCGTCTCGTCGTTGATCAGCAGCGTGCCGTACTGCCGGGTGAGGGCGCGCACGCCGTCCAGGTAGCCCGGTTCGGGCAGCACGATGCCGATGTTGGTGAGGGCGGGTTCCATGAGGACGGCGGCCACGTCGCCGTGGGCGAGTTCGCGCTCCAGCTGGTCCAGGTCGTTGAACTCGGCGACCCGGCTGGTCAGGGTGACGTCACAGGGCGCGCCGACGTTCCCGGGGCGGGGCACGCCCTTGCCGTCGGGCCCGACGACGATGAGGGACTCGTCGACGCTGCCGTGGTAGCTGTAGCTGTTCACCAGGATCTTCGGGCGCCCGGTGACGGCGCGGGCGAGCCGGATCGCCCACCGGTTGGCGTCGGTCGCGGTGAGCGAGAAGCTCCAGCGGGCGAGCCCGAAGCGGCGGGTCAGCTCGGCGCCGACCCACTCCGCGTCCTCGGTCGGCAGCATCGCGGTGGCCCCGCCCAGCTCGGCGAACCTGCGGTGCACCGCCTCGGTCACGGCGACCGGCGAGTGACCGGCCATCGCGCCGGTGTCGCCGAGGCAGAAGTCGATGTACGTGTGCCCGTCGACGTCGGTGACCCGGGCACCGCGCGCGGTCGCCAGGTACCGGGGGAAGGCGCCGGCGGTCTTGTTCATCCACGTCATCGGGACCCGCCCGAAGAGATGGCCGGCGTCCGCATATGCGGCTCGGGAGCGCGGGTTCCGCCGCTCGGCCTCGGCGCTCTCGCGGGCCAGGAGGGCGTGCAGTCGGGTGCGGTCCATGGAGTACCCCTGATCGAGCGGCGACGACGGAATGACGGGAGCGTACGACCGATATCGCCACAGGATCAAGACACGACGCTCGAATCGATTGCCTCGACGACCGAATCGAGTGCGCTTGCGTGCCGGGGGCAATCCGACGTTCTGGGCAACACTCGTACCACCGTGCCGTGTTCGAACATTCGCCCTCAAACGCCAGGGTTCGCCACCCCTTCCGCCAGTTAGAAATATCTACCAGCATGCATATGCCGGGTTGGCGTGCGGATGCGCCGAGTGCCCGGCGTCGGTCGTTCCCCTGCGCACGGCACAGGTGAGCGGGATATCCCGGAGCGGTGCATGACGAACAGGATGTGGATGCAGGGCGTGGAATGGCTCGCGGCGGCCTCGGCGGACCCCCGGGCGTGCAAGTGGGAGTGGGACCACGGTGAGGGCGTCTCGCTGCTGGAGGCCGGCCGCTTCTGGGACGTGCTGAGCGTGCCGGACCGGCTCGGCCTGCTTACGCTGGACCTGCTGTGGCGGCCGCCCCTGCCGGTACCCGGACCGACGCTGGTGGACAGCGCGTCGCGCCGGGTCGGGTTCTTCCTGCCGCCCGACCCGTCCGGCGGCTGGATCGGGGGCGGGCTGCGGTACGCGAGCAAGGGGGCCTGGGTCGCCGTGCCGCCGCCGTACCGGCCCACCCGGTTCCTGGAGTGGCTGGTGCCGCCCGACGGCAGTGGCGCGCTGCACCGGCCGGCCACGCTGGAGTCGGCGCTGCGCGAGGCCAACGGCACACTGGCGGTGCTGCGGCCGGTCTCCGACGACCAGTGAGGTCAGCGGCGGGGCAGCAGGATGAGGACGGCGGCCCAGCGGCTCTCCGGTTCGGCGGGCACCGTACGGCCCTGCTCCCGCCACTCCCGGACGAGTTGGGCGTAGATCGGTTCGCGGGAGACGAGGGCGCGCGGCTCCAGGACCGTACGCCAGGGAGTGCCAGAGGTTCCGTCCATGCCGGGGCAACGCCCGGGACGCGCCGGTGGTACGCGCCGTCCCGGGCGCTCACCGGGGCGGGTGAGCGCACCCCCCGATCGGGCGTGTCCGCCCGTCCGACAAGCATTCCGGCGGCCCGCGGGCGGCTTCGCGGTCACGCTCGTATCCTGTGAAGTCAGGGTTCTGACGTCCGGCCCTCCGCACGTTCCCTCTCACGTGCTTGGAGTCAGCCCATGCCGTACACGTCCGCCGTGCTGCGCCGCGGGGCCGTCGTCGCCGTCGCGCTGGGGGCACTCGCCGTGCCGCAGCTCGTGGCGGCGCCCGCACCCGCGTCGGCCGTCTCCGCCGCGCCGTCGCCCGCCTCCTCGCCCGCCCCCTCGCCGTCCGGCAGCGGGGACGTCCGGGCGATGACCCCGGCGGTCGCCCGTCAGCTCGACGCGGTCGTACAGCACGTCATGCGCGAGGCGGACGTGCCCGGCGTGACGGTCGGCGTCTGGACACCCGGGCAGCCCGACTACGTTCGCTCCTTCGGGGTCGCGAACAGGGCGACCGGGCAGAAGATGTCTCCCGACCTGTACCTGCGGATCGGCAGCGAGACCAAGACGTTCACCGTGACCGCCGTGCTGCAGCTGGTCGACCAGGGCAGGGTCGGCCTGGACGACCCCATCGGCAAGTACGTCGACGGCGTGCCGGGCGGCGACCGGATCACCCTGCGGGACCTGGCCGGGATGCGCAGCGGACTCTTCAACTACTCGGAGGACGCGGGCTTCTTCAAGGCGCTGACCTCGGACCCGCAGCGCTCCTTCACCCCGCGGCAGCTGCTCGGGTACGCCTTCGGGCACCCGGCGCTGTTCCGGCCCGGGGAGAAGTTCTCCTACTCCAACACCAATCTGATCCTGCTCGGCCTGCTCGTCGAGAAGGTGAGCGGGCAGCGGCTCGGCGACTACCTCAACCAGCACGTGCTGGAGCCCGCGGGCATGCGCCACACCCTGTTCCCGACCGGGAACGACTTCCCCGCCCCGCACGCGCAGGGGTACACGAACCAGACGGCAACCGGGAAGGTCGAGGAGACCGCCGACTGGAACCCGTCCTGGGGCTGGGCCGCCGGCGCGATGATCTCGGACCTGGACGATCTGCGCACCTGGGCGCGCACGGTGGCCACCGGGGTCTTCCCCGACGGTACGGCCATGGTCGGCCCTGCCGTCCAGAAACAGCGGCTCACCACCCCGCCGACCGGCATCCGGGGCGCCGGGTACGGGCTCGGCATCTTCGACGTCCAGGGGTGGATCGGGCACAACGGCTCACTGCCGGGCTACGAGTCCCTGACCGTCCACCTGCCGTCGACGCGGACGACCGTGGTCGTGCTGCTCAACACCGACATCAGCTACAAGGGCGACATCGAACCCAGCACCCTGTTCGGCGAGGCGGTCACCCGGATCATCTCCCCGGCCCACGTCTTCGACCTCCCGGTGCCGGCCTCCGCCACGCAGTGACGGCACGCGGTGACGGCACGCGGTGACGGCACGCGGTCGCCGGGCCTCAACTCACCCGACCTGTAGGGCATTTCCGACACTTGACACAGAAGCGAACAGTCACCAAACGGATTCGCAGTGATGTAACGATTCACCGTGCGAGGCCGGTCAATGACGGTGTGTACTGTGCAGCGAGCGCCACATGGGAGGGCCCCGGGCTCCCCCCTGCCCACTGCTGCCCTACTCCCCTGGAAACCGATTCCATGATCGAATTGCCGGAACTGGTGGCCGGTGGTCTCGCCGCCGGAACGCTCTCCGCGCTCGCCCTCGGCGGCAGCCTGCTCAGGTCGCGGCGCCAGAAGGCCGTGCTTCGGGCCGAGGTGACGGAGTTGCGCGCCCGGCTGGAGGGCACCGAGGGCGCGTTCCTCACCGAGGTCGAGCATCTCGCCGCCCGCCGGATGCCCGCGGCGGCAGCCCAGCTCACGCACCCGCACCTGAGGGTGCCGGGCCCGGCCGGGCAGCACATACCCGGGACCCCCACCGGGATCGCGCTGGAGTACGTACTCACCGCGCTGCGCGAGGAACTGACCGCGCAGCGCACCCGGATCGACGCGGCCGCGCAGGCCGGCATGCGCGGCGCCACCCGGGAGATCCAGGCTGCCCTGTACCGCCTCCAGGACGCCCTGCGGGGGCTCCAGCAGCGCTACGACGATCCGGAGCTAGCGCAGACGCTGTTCGCGCTGGACCACGAGAACGAGCAGTCGCTGCGGCGGGCGCAGGTCGCCGCCGTGGTCTGCGGGGCCTGGGTGGGGCTGGCCCGCGAGGAGTCCCACGTGGTGGACGCCGTCACCGGCGGCCAGGCCCGGCTCTCCGGCTACCACCGGATTCTGGTCAACAACCACCTGGAGCCGGGCACCGCCCTGGTGTCGCACGCGGTCGAGCCGGTCGCCATCATCGTCGCCGAGCTCCTGGACAACGCGCTGCGCCACTCGGCGCCGGACACCGATGTCGTGGTCAACCTGGAGCACGTCCATCACGGGGTCTGCGTGACCGTCGACGACGCGGGCCTCGGCATGACGCAGGACGAACGGGCCCGCGCCCAGCGCCTGGTGGCGGGCAGTGACCCGATCCTGCTGACCGACCTGGGCGACCCGCCGCGCATGGGACTGGCCGCGATCGGCCAGCTCACCCGCCAGTTCGACCTGAGCGTGGACGTCTCCTCGCCCTCGCCGTACGGCGGGGTGCGCGCGGTGCTGCGGGTGGACACCCACCTGCTCGGCCGGATCGACCCGGACGAACGGCCCCCCTCCGCCAGCGCGCCACGGTCGACCCGGGAGCGCTCGGCGCGCACGGAAGCGGGGCGTACGGAAGCGGCGCGTGCGACGGCGGCGCGCGAGACGTCCGCGCACGAGGCGGTCGTACCCGCGCAGCCCGTAGCCGCGGAGCCCGTGCCCGGGACGCCAGTGCCCGGGACGCCAGTGCCCGGGACGTCGGTGCCGGAGGGCACGGCGGCCGAGGCCGTGGCGCCTTCCGGGCCGGGGCCCGAACACGAACGTGCCCCCGCTCCCGGCGGCGTGGAGCCGGGTGACCTGGGCGGTCTGCCGCAGCGGCGCCGCCGTACCCCGGCCGCCGCGGCCGGCGTGCCGCAGGCGCAGCCGGCCGCGCGCCGACCCGAGGAGGCGGCGGCGGCGCTCGCGGCCCTGCAGTACGGCACCGCGGCGGCGCGGGCCCCCAAGCGGGCGAGCGCGCCCGAACCCCAGCGGACCGACGACGAAGGAGGAGCGGCCGGATGATCAGCCGCGATGCGGGCGAGACGGCATGGGTGCTGGACCCCGTCCTGCAGGTGCCGCATGTACTGGCCGCCGTTCTGCTCACCCGGGACGGACTCGCGACCGGCTACACCGACGGCCTGTCCCGGGCGAGTGCCGAACGGGTCGCCGCGATCACCAGTACCGTGCAGGGCGCCTGCCGGGCCGCGGCCGCCGCGTTCGCGGACCGGGACCGGGCCGACGTACGGCAGGTGGTCATCGAGTCGGACCACGGGTACGTGCTGATCGTGCCGACCGACCACGGCACCTGTGTCGCCGCCTACGGCGACCCGGAGGTGCGCCTCGACCTGCTGGCGCACCGGGTGCACTCGCAGGTGGCCCGGCTGGGCGAGAAGGCGATGGCGGCTTCGCCCAGAGGTTCCGACGGCGGCGCGCCGGCATGACCGGCCGCCGTGGCGGCCGTCCTCTGGTCCCCGCGTACCTGTCGACCGGCGGGGTGGCCCGGCCCAGCCGTCCGCACCTGGAACGGCTGACGGTGCTCACCCGTGACGGGACTCCCCTGCCCGCCGGTCTGCCGGCGGCCGAACTGGCCCTGCTGGAGCTGTTGTCCGGCGGCGCGCTGACCGTGGTGGAGGCGGCGGCGCTGCTGCGGCTGCCGTTCTCCGCCGTGCGGGTGCTGGCCGCCGATCTCGCCGACCGGGGCCTGGTCCAGGCCCGCGCGCCGATCCCGCCCGCCGAACGGTTCGACCCCGACCTGCTGAAGAGAGTGGCCGATGGCCTCCGCGCCCTCAAGCACCAGTGAGCTGCCCCGCGCGGGCGGCACCCATCTCCCCGACGGCGCCCGCGACCTGGTGAAGATCCTGGTCACCGGGCCGTTCGGGGTGGGCAAGACGACCCTGATCGACTCGGTGTCGGAGATCCGCCCGCTGCACACGGAGGAGCATCTGACCGAGGCCTCCGTCCCCGTCGACGATCTCGACGGGGTACGGGAGAAGGAGACGACGACCGTCGCCATCGACTTCGGGCGGATCAGCCTGTCCGGCGGGATCGTGCTGTACCTGTTCGGGACGCCGGGGCAGGACCGGTTCCGGACCCTGTGGGAGGACATCTCCTACGGCGCGCTCGGCGCCCTGGTCCTGGTCGACAGCCGGCGCGTCGACGCCTCCTTCGACGTGCTCGGTCTGGTGGAGGAGGCGGGGCTGCCGTACGCGGTCGCCTTCAACGCGTTCCCCGACGCGCCGAGCCACTACACGGGCGACCAGCTGCGCGCCGCGCTGGACCTGGCGCCGGGCACCCCGATGGTGAACTGCGACGCCCGGGACGCGCACTCCTCGGTCGACGCGCTGCTCGCCCTCGTCCAGCATCTGATCGACGACCGGCCGGCGGAGGCCCGATGACCGCGCAGCAGTCCTTCACCGTCTCGGGTCCGGTACGGCTGTGGGAGGACGGGTTCGCCCGCAACCCGCACGGCTACTACGCGGCCCTGCGCGCCCAGGGTCCGGTGGGCTGGGCGGAGCTCGCGCCGGGCACGCCGGCGTACGTGGTCACCGAACGGCGTGCCGCCCTCGACGTGCTGCGGGACGTGGAGACCTTCTCGCACGACCCGCGGGACTGGGAGGCGACCGTCCCCGAGGACTCCCCGCTGCTCGGCATGATGCGCTGGCGGCCCAACGCCCTGTTCTCCGACTCCGACGCCCACATCCGCTACCGCGCCACCCTCATCGACGTGTTCGACCTGATCGAGCCGCACGACCTGCGCCAGCTGGTGCACCGGGCGGTCCGGCTGCTGGTCGACCGGTTCGGGCCCAGGGGCGAGGCCGACCTCGTCACCGACTTCACCCGGCCCCTGATGGCCCTGGTCTTCAACAACCTCTTCGGTCTGCCGGACAGCCAGGGCGACCGGCTCAACGAGGGCCTGCTGAAGATGATGGAGGGCGGCGCGCAGGCGGCGGCGGGCGAGGCGGACTTCGTCGAGTACGTGCTGCGGCTGATCGCCGCCAAGGTGGAGGAGCGCGGCGAGGACCTGCCGAGCATGCTCCTGGACCATCCCGCCCGGCTGACCCCGGAGGAGGTCACCTGGCAGGTGTTCCTCACCCTCGGCGCCGGCTACGAGCCGAGCACGAACCTCGTCTCCAACGCGCTCTCCCGGATCCTCGGCAACCCGCTCTACTACTCCACGCTGACCAGCGGCGCCCGCCCGGTCATGGACGCGGTGGTGGAAGTGCTGCACCACGAGACCCCGCTGGCCAACTACGGCATCTACTACGCCCGTCGGCCGGTCTCCTTCCACGGGGCGTGGGTCAGGCCGGCGATCCCGGTGGTGGTCTCCTTCGGCGCGGTCGGGCTGTTCGCCGAACGGGAGGTCACCAGCGGCCGGCGCGCCGGAGACGCCTCGCACCTGTCCTGGGGTGCCGGTCCGCACGCCTGCCCGGTCAGGCACCACGCGCTGCTCATCGCGACCGAGGCGATCGAGCGGCTCACCCTGTGGCTGCCCGACCTCGACCCGGTCCTGCCCCGCGAGAAGCTCAACTGGCGGCCCGGCCCGTTCCACCGCTCGCTGACCTCGCTGCCCGTCCGGTTCAGCCCCCGCTCCCCCGACCAGCCTGGAGAGTCGTCGTGACCGTCACCGACCGCATCGCTCTCGACCCGTTCGGCTCCGACATCCCGGCGGAGAGCGCACGGTTACGCGCCCTCGGCCCCGTGGTGCCCGTCGAACTGCCCGGCGGCATACCCGCCTGGGCCCCCACCGGGTACGACGTCCTCAAGGAACTCATCCTCGATCCCGAGGTCAGCAAGGACCCGCGCAGGCACTGGCGGCTCTGGCCGGAGATCGGCGAACACCCCTCCTGGGGCTGGGTGCTGGGCTGGATCGGCGTGGTGAACATGCTCTCCGCGTACGGCCCCGACCACACCCGGCTGCGCAAGCTGGTGGCGCCGAGCTTCACGCACCGCCGTACCGAGGCGATGCGGCCGAGGGTCGCGGCGATCGCCGCCGAGCTGCTCGACGCGCTGGCGGCCGAGGGGGCCGACGGCTCGGTGGTGGACCTGCGGGCCGGTCTGGCGCAGCCGCTGCCCATGCGGATGATCTGCGAACTGTTCGGCGTGCCCGAGGAGATGCGGGACGACACCGGCGCGCTGATCGCGGCCATCATGGACACCTCCGACCCGACCCCCGAGCACGCGGCGTTCGTGCAGGAGCGGATCGGCACGGTCCTCGGCGGGCTGATCGCGTACAAGGTGGAGCACCCGGGCGACGACATGACCACGGAGCTGATCCGGGTCCGCGACGAGGACGGCGACCAGCTCAGCGACGAGGAACTGCTGTACACGCTGCTGCTGGTGATCGGCGCCGGCTTCGAGACGACGGTCAACCTGATCGGCAACGCGGTCGTGGCGCTGCTGACGGATCCGGCGCAGCTGGCGGCGGTGCGGTCCGGGGCGGTCGGCTGGGACGCGGTGATCGACGAGACGCTGCGGGTGCACCCGTCGATCGCCTCCCTGCCGCTGCGGTTCGCGGTGAGCGACCTGAAGGTCGGGGACGTGACGATTCCGGCCGGGGACGCGATCATCACGACGTACGCGGCGGCGGGCGTGGACCCGGCGCACTACGGGCCGGACGCGGCCGTGTTCGACGCGGCCCGGGGCGGTGACGACCATCTGGCGTTCGGGATCGGGGTGCACCGCTGCATCGGCGCGCCGCTGGCCCGGGCGGAGGCGCTCGCCGCGCTGCCCGCGCTCTTCGAGCGGTTCCCGGAGCTGCGGCTCGCGGTCGGCGACGACGAGTTGCGCCAGGTGCCGTCGTTCATCGCGTTCGGCTGGCAGGAGATCCCGGTACGGCTGGAGGCGTGAGGCAGAGGTCGCGGGGGCTCCGACCGGTCCCCCGTTCCGGTCGTGCCCCCGCCACAACGTGAACATACGTCCGGATACGGCCGTTGGGTATCGCGCCGGTGCCCGTTCGTACCCGCCGAGGACTCACCCGTGCACAGATGAGTCCGGTTGGCCCGGATTCGCCCGCAGCAGGGCGGGTACGGCGAGGTCCCCGAGGGCGAGATGGGCCAGCACCACCTCGTAGAGATCGGTGCCGGCGGCCAGCAGCTGGCGTTCCAGGACGGGTTCGGCGCCCCGTACGTGTTCGCGGACGGTCTGGGCGTGCACGCCCAGACCGTGGGCGGCGCGTTCGGCGTTGCCGCCGGCGGCGATCCAGGCGCGCAGGGTGCCGCGCAGGTCGCGGCCGTCCCGGTCCAGGCGGTCCAGGAGGTCGTGCGCCCAGGCGCGCAGCGCCGGACCGGCCAGCAGGTCGCCCAGCCGGACGCCGGACGGCCGCGTCGCCGTCGGCACCGTCGCGGCGAGCTCCTCCGTCAGGGCCGCCTGGGTGTTGAGGGCCAGATGGGCAGCGGCACGCACGGTGAGGTCGGAGAAGTCCGCGCCCAGCAGCGTCTCGACCCGGTCCATGCGGGCGCGCACCGTGTTGCGGCTGACGCCGAGGACCTTGGCCGCGCTGACGGCGGTGAACTCCAGGCCGAGGCGGGTGGTGGCGAGGAGTTCCGCGCGGGTGTGGTGGGGCAGGGTGTCGAGCGGCCGGAGCACGGCGGCGGACCAGGCGTGCAGCACGCCCGGGTCCATCAGCCGTTCCGGGTGGGTGCGTTCGGCGTAGACGGCGGCCTGGTCGGGGCGGAAGCGGGCGACGGCGAGGGCGCTGACGGCCTGGCCGTAGGCGGTGGACGTCTGGGCCAGGCTCTGCCGGACGCTGCCGCCGAGGAAGGTGCCGGGGCGGCCGTCGACCAGGGAGCGCAGCCGCTGGGCGGTCGCGGGCGCCGGGCTGAGGACGATGACGTGCCCGTCCATGGCGGGGCAGCGCACGACGAGGGCCTGGCCGTGGGTCATGTCGAGGCAGTCCTCGGCGAGGCCGTCGCGTTCCGCCGGGTGCCCCTCGACGATGTACACGCAGGCGCTGTCGGTGTCGAGCAGTCCGGGCCACAGGCCGGCCGCGACGCGGCGCGCGGAGACGGTGTCCTCCACCATCAGGAGTTGCAGGATGGCGAGGCGCAGGTCGGCGGCGGCGCGTCGGAGCCGGTGTCCGGCGGTCGTCAGTTCCCGCTCGCGCAGCAGGAGTTCGACGACCCCGGCGGTGTGGGTGACGATGTCGGCGGCGCGCCGGTCGAAGGGGGTCGCGCGGGCCACGGCGAGCAGTCCGGCGGCCCCCGGACGGGGGTCCTGGGCGCGGACCGCGACCAGCCGCAGGTGGCGGTCGCCGTCCTGGACGGCGGCGGCGGAGATCCGCCCGGCGACCACGTCGGCCACGAGTCCGGGGTCGAGGGGCATCGGGGTCCCCGCGAGCAGGCTGCCGTCGGCGTCCTGGAGACAGCCGGTCCCCTGCACGGCTCCGGCCAGCCAGGCGACGACCCGGCGCGGGTCACGGGCGCCGGGACGCAGATGGTCGAGGAGCCGCTCGGCCCAGCCGTCGCCCTGGAGTGCCGGGTGCCGCGGGCCCTCGCCTGCTCGGCCTGCCATTCTCGCCCTGCCCCTCGTCCCACGCGTCGCCCTCGGTCCACGGACGTTACCCGATGAACGAAGCCCGGCACCGACCGGCGGCCACGCCTCCGCCGGCGGCCCTCGGGGGAAGGGCCGCCGACGGAGAAGCCTCACCCGGGACCGGGGGGAGGGTCCCGGGGTGGCTGGTACTCCGGCTGCCCGGAAATCCACGGGGTATGCCCACCGATTTCCAGCCCGACGGTTCGACAGCGCCCTGAAGGGGCACGGGGAACCGCGCGACCAGCCACGACCGCGCCGCAGCCGGCCGACGGTTCGACAGCGCCCCGAAAGGGGCGCGGGGAACCGCGCGACCAGCCACGACCGCGCCGCAGCCGGACCACGACACATCCCGGCACTGCCGGCGCAGCGCCTACGGCCGTCCGCCAGGAGCCCGCTCGGTCGGCCGGAAGCCGCCGCACGGCATAAGCTCGGCGAATGGCGAAGTACTTCGACGTGCACCCCGACAACCCGCAGCCGCGCAGCATCTCGCAGATCGCCGACGCGGTCCGCTCGGGGTCGCTCATCGCATACCCGACCGACTCCTGCTACGCGCTGGGCTGCCAGCTCGGCAGCCGGGACGGCATCGACCGGATCCGTACCATCCGGCATCTGGACGACCGGCACCACTTCACGCTGATGTGCCGGGACTTCGCGCAGCTCGGCCAGTTCGTGCGCGTGGACAACGACGTGTTCCGGGCCGTGAAGGCGTCGACGCCCGGCAGCTACACCTTCATCCTCCCGGCGACCCGGGAGGTGCCGCGCAAGCTGCTGCACCCGAAGAAGAAGACCGTCGGCGTCCGGATCCCCGACCACGTGGTCACCCAGGCGCTGCTGGCGGAGCTGGGCGAGCCCCTGCTGTCCAGCACCCTGCTGCTGCCGGACGAGGAGGAGCCGCCGACCCAGGGCTGGGAGATCAAGGACCGGCTGGACCACCAGGTGGACGCGGTGGTCGACTCCGGGGAGTGCGGGACCGAGCCGACCACGGTCATCGACTTCTCCGGCGGGGAGGCCGAGATCGTCCGCCGGGGCGCGGGCGACACCTCCCGCTTCGAGTGAACTCGAGGATCCCCCGTCCACGTCGCTCCCACCCCCGCGTGCCACGATGATCAGGACATGCCGCGCCGGGTGTCCCCGACGCCGACTCCACAGAGAGGCACTTGCGCCATGACCGCCGTACAGGGAACCGACGTGGACATCACCACCGAGGACGGCGTCGCCGACGCCTACCTGGCCCACCCCGCCGACGGACTCCCCCACCCGGGCGTGCTGCTGTACCAGGACGCCTTCGGGATCCGTCCGCACCTGAAGTCGATGGCGGACCGGCTCGCCGGCGCGGGCTACACGGTCCTGCTCCCCAACGTGTTCTACCGCACCGGCCGCACGCCGGTCATCGACCTCCCCGAGTTCATCGACCCCTCGGCGGACCCGACGATCTGGCAGCGGATCATGCCGGTCATGATGTCGCTGACGCCCGAGCTCAGCGACCGGGACTCGGCCGCCTACCTGGGCTGGCTGGCACAGAGCCCGCTGGTGGCCGACGGGCCGGTGGCGATCACCGGTTACTGCATGGGCGCCCGGCTGGCGGTGCGCACCGCCGCCGCGTTCCCGGACCGGGTCGCGGCCGCGGGCGGCTTCCACGGCGGCCGGATGGTCACCGACGACGCGGACAGCCCGCACCTGCTGGCCGACCGGATCACCGCGGAGCTGTACTTCGGTTTCGCGGACCAGGACCAGTCGATGACCGAGGAGCAGATCGGCACCTTCGAGGCGGCGCTCACCGCCGCCGGGGTCCGCAACGCCTGCGAGATCTACCGGGGCGCCGACCACGGTTACACGCAGGCCGACACCCCGGCCTACTCCGCCGAGGCCGACGAGCGGCACTGGTCCGCGCTGCTCGACCTGCTGAAGCGCACCTTCTGAGCCACCCGCGGCACCGATCCACCCGCCGTACCGATTCCGGGGGCCCGTCGGGCGACGGGCCCCCGATTCCGTCCGCATTGTTGACATGAACCCGACCCGCCGCCAACCTGAGAGCGCTCTCAGAACTGGTCCGGACCAATTTCCGGACCAACCCCGACCCCACACGGAGGTGGAGAGTGCGCACAGGACTCGTACGCCGGACGCTGCCGCTCACGGCCGCGGCGGCGCTGATCGGCGGGGCGCTCGCCCTGGGCACGCCGGCACCGGCCGGCGCGGCCGTGCCGGACACGATCCCGCTGAAGATCACCAACAACTCCGGCCGCGGCGACCAGGTGTACGTCTACGACCTCGGCACCCAGCTCTCCTCGGGACAGCAGGGCTGGGCCGACGCGAACGGCACCTTCCACGCCTGGCCGGCCGGCGGCAACCCGCCGACCCCGGCGC
Source organism: Streptomyces sp. NPDC048291 (assembly GCF_043201715.1). Classification (NCBI taxonomy): domain Bacteria; kingdom Bacillati; phylum Actinomycetota; class Actinomycetes; order Kitasatosporales; family Streptomycetaceae; genus Streptomyces; species Streptomyces sp. NPDC048291. The sequence continues at coordinate 65,407 of NZ_JBICZC010000015.1, read as the reverse complement.
CGGACGCCTCGATCACGGGCCCGGCGGCGGGCCAGTCGAAGACGATCCGGATCCCGAAGTTCTCCGGCCGGATCTACTTCTCCTACGGCCAGAAGCTCGACTTCAGGCTGACCACCGGCGGTCTGGTGCAGCCCGCGGTGCAGAATCCGACCGACCCCAACCGCAACATCCTCTTCAACTGGTCCGAATACACGCTGAACGACTCGGGTCTGTGGATCAACAGCACCCAGGTGGACATGTTCTCGGTGCCGTACGCGGTCGGGGTGCAGCGCTCCGACGGCAGCACGGTCAGTACCGGGCACCTCAAGTCGGGCGGGTACAACGGGTTCTTCAGCGCCCTGCGCGGTCAGTCGGGCGGCTGGGCCAACCTGGTCCAGACCCGGTCCGACGGGACCGTGCTCCGCGCGCTCTCCCCGCTCTACGGGGTGGAGACGGGGGCGCTCGCCACGACGGTCATGGACGACTACGTCAACCGGGTCTGGTCGAAGTACGCGACGTCGACCCTGACCGTCACGCCGTTCACGGACCAGCCGAACACCAAGTACTACGGCCGGGTCTCGGGGAACGTCATGAACTTCACCAACTCCGCCGGGGCGGTGGTGACGAGCTTCCAGAAGCCCGACGCGAACAGCATCTTCGGCTGCCACAACCTGCTCGACGCGCCCAACGACCTGGTCCGCGGGCCGATCTCGCGCACGCTCTGCGCGGGCTTCAACCGGTCGACGCTGCTGACGAGTTCGAACCAGCCGGACACCAACCCGGCCGACTTCTACAAGGATTCGGTGACCAACCAGTACGCGCGCGCCGTGCACGCCCAGACGGCCGACGGCAAGGCGTATGCCTTCGCCTTCGACGACGTCGGCAACCAGGAGTCCCTGGTCAACGACGGCAGTCCGCAGCAGGCGTACCTCACGCTCGACCCGCTGAGCTGATCCGCGCGAGTGTCCCGCACCCGGCTCGCGGGTGCGGGACACTCGGCTGCGGTGCGTCAGCCGGTCGTGACGGCGGTGTCGTCGACGACGAAGCTGGTCTGGAGCGAGGAGTCCTCGACACCGCTGAACTTCAGGGTGACGGTCGAGCCCGCGTAGGACCCGAGGCTGAAGGACTTCTGCACGTACCCGGAGGCCGCGTTGAGGTTGGAGTACGTGGCCAGCGTGGTCGAACCGGCGGTGACCGTCAGCTTGTCGTACTGGGTGCTGGTGGTGGTCTCGGCCGTGTCGATGTGCAGGTAGAAGGTGAACGTGGTCGCGGTGCAGCCGGACGGGATCGTCACCGACTGGGACAGCGTGTCGGTGTGGGTGGAGCCGTAGCCGTCGAGCCACGCCTTGTACGAACCGGTACGGGCCGCCTCACCGCTGTCCGTGGTGATGACACCGCTGGTCGCCGTCCAGGTGGTGTTGCCCGACTCGAAGCCCGGGTTGCCCAGCAGCTGGGACGAGGTGCAGGTGCCCCCGCCGCCGCTGGAACTCACGGTCCAGGTGAAGGCGGCCGTGCCGGTGGCACCCGTCGAGTCGGTCACCGTGACGGTGGTGCTGTAGGTGCCCGCCGTCGTGGGTGTGCCGGTGATGGCGCCGGTCGAGCTGCTGATCGACAGGCCGGTCGGCAGACCGGTCGCCGCGTAGGTCAGCGAGCCGCTGTTGGTGCTGCTCGCCGATATCTGCAGGCTCACCGCGGTGCCGACGGTCGAGGACTGGCTGCCCGGGTTGGTGACCGTGACGCCCGAGGTCGGCACGGTGATGTGGCTGCCGACGTTGATGCCGGCGAACGCGTTGCCGACACCCGCGTACTGGGCGGAACTGGTGCCGTACAGCGCCGCGGCCGCGTTCAGGGCGGCGGTGCGGGCGCCCGCGTAGTTGGTGCTGGACGTCATGTACGTCGTCAGCGCCTTGTACCAGATCTGCAGGGCCGCGGCCCGGCCGATGCCGGCGACGGCGACGCCGTCGGAGGTCGGGCTGTTGTACGTGACGCCGTTGATGGTCTTGCTGCCGCTGCCCTCGGACAGCAGGTAGAACATGTGGTTCGCGGGCCCCGAGGAGTAGTGCACGTCGAGGTTGCCGACTCCGGAGTACCAACTGTCGGCGGACGAACCGTCCTTGTCCGGCTCGTCCATGTAACGCAGCGGCGTGCCGTCGCCGTTGATGTCGATCTTCTCGCCGATGAGGTAGTCGCCGACGTCGGAGGAGTTGTTGGCGTAGAACTCCACACCGGTGCCGAAGATATCGGAGGTCGCCTCGTTCAACCCGCCGGACTCACCGGTGTAGTTGAGACCGGCCGTGTTCGAGGTGACGCCGTGGCTCATCTCGTGGCCGGCCACGTCCAGCGAGGTCAGCGCGTGGGTGCTGCTGGTGCCGTCGCCGTAGGTCATGCAGAAGCAGTCGTCGTCCCAGAAGGCGTTGACGTACGCCGTGCTGTAGTGGACGCGCGAGTAGGCGGCGACGCCGTCGTTCTTGATGCCGCTGCGGCCGAACGTGTTCTTGTAGAAGTCCCAGGTCATCTGGGCGCCGTAGGCGGCGTCGGCGCCGGCGGTCTGGGTGTTGGAGCCGGATCCGGTGCCCCAGACGTCGTCGGAGTCGGTCATCAGGGTGCCGGTGCCCGACGTGCCGTTGTTGAGGCTGTACGTCTTGTGGCCGCCGCGCGTGGTGTCGTACAGCTGGTACGTCGAACCCGACAGCGTGGTGTTCAGGGTCACCGTGCCGCTGTACTGGGTGTTGCCGGTGCCGGTCTGGACGGCCTGGTAGCGGTAGAGCTCCTTGCCGGTGGTGGCGTCCGTGACGACGTGCAGCTTGCTGGGCGTGCCGTCGTCCTGGAAGCCGCCGACCACGGTCTCCCAGGCGAGCTTCGGGGTGCCGTTCCCGGCCCAGATCACCTTGCGGGCGCTGTCGGCGACGGGCTTCTGCGCGTCGAGGGCCCTGGCCGCCTTGAGCGCCTTGGTCTGGGCGGCGGACTTGCTGTAGGCCGCGCTGACCGTGGGCACCGTGATGGTGCGCTTGCTGTTGAAGGTGGTGCTCACCGTGCCGGCCGCCAGCGAGGCGGGCGGGGTGTGCACGATCAGGTCGCCGCCGAGCACGGGGAGGCCGCCGTAGGTGCGCTCGTAACGGGTGTGCAGGGTGCCGTCGTTGTCCTTGACGACGTCCTTGACGACCAGCTTCTCCTTGGCGCCGAGCCCGATGGTGCGGGCGGTGGCGGCGGTCTTCTGCTGGGCGCTCTTGATGAGCGCGGTGTGCTGGGCGGGGGTGAGCTTCGCCTCGAGGCCGCCGGTGCGCACGGGACTCGGGTGGGGGGTGGCGGGCTTGGCGTTCGCCGGGACCGACTGGATGCCGACGGCGAGGAAGGCCGCGGTGGAGACCAGGGCGGCTCCTACCGTGGCCCGTCTGTGGGGAAGACGTCTCACTCGTACTCCTCCTGCTGCGGCCGCCGGGTCGCGGCCGGTGACAGACCGGGCAGACGGGGATGTGCTGTCCGGGAAGAGCTGAGCTGTGCGGGAACCGGGATCCGTGGACCGGGTTGCGTGGTCCGCGATCCGTGGACACGCCAGGGAGAAAGCGTGTGCTGAGCGAGGATTCCAGATTTGACCCGCACATGTCAGCCAGGTCGGGAGCGTTCGAGGGTTTTCCCTATGCAGGGCGGCGCGGTCGGGACGGAGCGGCGCTCACGGGGACGGCGGGCGCACCATGAACACGTCCACCTGGCTCTCGGTCTCGGCCAGGAACCCATGGCGCTCGTACAGCCGCCGGGCCGCGCTGCCCCGCAGGACGTTCAGCCTGACGGGGACACCGTCGCGGTCGCACCGCTCCAGCAACTCGCGCAGCACGGCCGTGCCGATGCCGCCGCCCTGCGCGTGCGGGGCCGGATAGAAGTGTTCCAGCCAGTGGGCGTCCCCGGTCGGCCGCAGCGCCACACAGCCGGCGAAGGCACCGCCCACCTCGATCACCCAGGCGTGGGCCCCGCCGAACCCGTCCCGCAGCCGCTGCCGGACGCGCCGCGCGTCGTACCGGCCGAGCCGCTCCAGGTCGTCCCGCAGCACGACGGCCCGCAGTTCGGCCATCGCCTCGACATCCGCGTCCGACGCCGACCGCAACGTCCGATCCGCCATGATCGGCACGCTGTCCGCCGCGGCCCGCCACCGAGGGGGGCGGGGCGGGGAATCCGGTGCGACCGGCGGAGCGTCGACGCCCACGCCCGGCCCCGACGGGCATCGAGCACCAGCCCGAGCCGCGCCAAGCCGACCGTTTTATCCTGGTTCAACCGGACTGTGGCGGCCGCACGGCCCAGGACCGACCCTGGACCGACCCCGACCGGCCGTCGGCAGCTCCCACGCCACGGAAGGGGCTCACGCATGCGGGTCTTCATCGTCGGCACAGGCAACATGGCGGGCGGTATCGCCACCCGGGCCCTGGCGGGCGGGCACACGGTGCGGCTCGTCGGCACGGATCCGGCCAAGGCCACCGCGCTCGCCGACGCCCTGGGCGAGCGGACACCGGGGGCGGACGTGGCGCCCGCCGTGCCGGACGCGGTCGGATCCGCGGACGTGGTGGTGCTGGCCGTGCCGTTCGACGCGGCCCGGCAGGTCGTGACGGAGTACGGGGACCAGCTCGCCGGGAAGACCGTCGTGGACATCTCCAACCCGGTGGACTTCTCGACCTTCGACTCGCTCACGGTGCCCGCGGACAGCTCCGGCGCCCAGCAGCTGGCCGAGGCCGCCGCGCCGGGCACGCACCTGGTTAAGGCCTTCAACACGACGTTCGCGGGCGCGCTGGTCGCGGGCGAGGTGGGTGGGCTGCCGCTGGACGTGTTCATCGCCGGCGACGACACGGCGGCCCGCGACCAGGTGGCGGAACTGGTCGTCTCCGGCGGGCTGAACCCGGTGGTCGTCGGCGGACTGCGGCACGCCCGGGAGCTGGAGGGCATCCAGCTGCTGCACATGGCCCTGCAGACACGGCCCGAAGGCCACGGCTGGATGAGCGCGATCAAGATCGTCGCACCCTGAGCCCGCCCTGTGGCCTGGCTGAAGGCCGCCCCTGCGGCAGCTGTGCCGGTCCGTGTTCCCCGCGCGGCAGCTGAAGTCCCGGTGAACGCCCCGGCGCACACCACCGGCACGTAGTACCTTCCCCCACAACAGCGGTGACTCTGGGGGGAGTTGCACACATGCACGGCACGACGGACGGTTTCCACTACGGCGCGGTGACTCCGGTCGCGGCCTATCTGATGGCCTGTCTGGGCGGGGCGCTGGGGCTGCGCTGCATCGTCAGGTCGCTGTACCACCACGGGGAGTCGTGGCGGCCCGGCTGGCTCGCCCTGGGGGCGGCCTCGATCGGCTGCGGCATCTGGACGATGCACTTCATCGCGATGATCGGCTTCCATGTGCAGGAGACCACGATCCGCTACGACGTGGGGCTGACCCTGCTCAGTCTGGCGGTGGCGATCCTGGTGGTCGGCATCGGCGTCTTCGCGGTTGGCTACCGGGGCGCGACCGCGGGGACGCTCTGGACGGCGGGCGTGGTCACCGGTCTCGGCGTGGCCGCCATGCACTACCTGGGCATGGCGGCGCTCCGCTTTGACGGAACGATTCACTACGACCGGGTGACGGTCGCCCTCTCCGTCCTGATCGCCATCGCGGCGGCGACGGCGGCGCTGTGGGCGGCCGTGTCGGTGCGGGGCTTCACGGCGAGTCTGGGCGCGAGTCTGGTGATGGGCCTGGCGGTGTCGGGCATGCACTTCACCGCCATGGCGGCCGTGAGCGTCGATGTGCACCCGGCGTCCGCCACCTCCTGGTCGAGCGCGTCACCGACCTCGCTGCTGCTGCCCATGCTGCTCGGCCCGGCCGTGTTCCTGCTGCTGGCCGGGGTGGTGGTGATGTTCGACCCGCTGCTGGTCCTGGGCGAAGCGGACTGGAACCGGCAGGCGGCCGAACGGAACGGCCCGCCGGCGGCGTCGGCCGCAACGGCGCGCTCACGCCCACCGGGCCGACGCGGCCCGCACACCCCCCGCAACCGCGGCGGTCGCTCGCCGCGCCCGGAACCGGCAGGACCGGGCCCGCACACCACGGCGACACACGCCACGCCGTCCGGCACGGACCGGTACGGCACCCCGGGCCGCCCCGCACCTGGCGGCACCGGCCGCTTCGGTGCCCCCGACCACCCGGCGTCCGGTCCGCAGGATCCGTACGGGGCCCCCTCGAACCCGTACGAATGGTGACCGGCCCCGCCCTGAACGCTCAATCGATGTCACCGCCCTGCCGCAGGACGGTCGCGCACATCGCGGCCGGCCTCGGGTACGCCGACGCGAGCACGTTCGGCGCCGTCTTCGCCCGGCACACGGGCCGGCGGCCGCGGGACTACCGCGCCACGTTCCGCCGCTCGCCCGCGGAGCCGGTCGGCGACATCCCGCACGAACCCGGCACCCGCTGACGCCCCCGGATCTCGGGCAGACGAGTCCGCTCTCTGTTCGCTGTCCCCGGGTGCCCATACACCGTTGCTCCGACCGCCGAATGCGGTTCGCCGCATTGATCGTTGTACCGTTCCCGCGTGTCTGACTCCTCACGCAAGACCGCAGAAGGCGCCGGCTGGGGCGAGGCCGAGCGCGGCGCCTACCGCCAACTGATGCCGGACCATGTCGAGAAGCTGTTCTGGTTCAACCCGAAGACCATGTGGGCCGCCCGCAACGGGGTGCTGGCCTCCTGGTTCGGCGATCCGACGGGCCGTACCCGCAGCCGTTGGGTGGCGCGGCAGGCGGCTGCCGGGGCGCCCGCCGACAAGGTGATCCGGCGTCATGAGGCGGACCGGTTCTCGTTCATGGTGATCGGTGACACCGGCGAGGGCGACGACTCGCAGTACGCCGTGGTGCCGGGGTTCCTGAAGGCCGGTCAGGACACCGACTTCGCGGTGATCGCGAGCGACGTGATCTATCCGGTCGGCACCACCGACGACTACGGCACCAAGTTCTTCCGTCCGTACCGGGACTATCCGGCGCCGATATACGCGATACCCGGCAACCATGACTGGTACGAGGACCTCGGCGCGTTCATGCGCGTCTTCTGCGACGACGCCCCGGCGCTCCCGGCCGAGCCGAGGCCGCGTCCGCTCACCCGCGCCTGGTGGCGTGCCCTGCTGTGGCACCGGCCCCGTCCTGCGGACGAGCAACTCCTCGCGCAGGCCCGGAAGTTGCGGCCGAGTCCGGAGCAGACGGCCGTACAGCCCGGGCCGTACTGGGCCATCGACGCCGGGCCGGTCCGGATCGTCGGCATCGATACCGGCCTGCTCGGCACGATCGACGCCGAACAGGGCGCCTGGCTGCGGGAGGTGTCCCGGGGGCCGCGCCCGAAGATCCTCGTCACCGGCTCCCCGCTGTACGTGGACGGCGAGCACCACCCGTGCGCGATCGAGGGCGGCGGCACGGTCGACGACATCGTCCGCGACCCGGCCCACCACTACGTGGCGGCGATCGGCGGCGACATCCACAACTACCAGCGCTACCCCGTCGACGTGGACGGCCGCACCATCCAGTACGTGGTCGCGGGCGGCGGCGGTGCCTTCATGCACGCCACCCACACCATCCCCCCGGTGTCGGTCGGGAACGTCACCGAGGACGACTTCCGCTGCTACCCGCTGCGCGGCGACTCCCTCGCGTTCTACAGCCGGCTGTACGGCCGGCGGCTGCGGCTCCGGCGCTTCTTCACCCTCACCGAGGCGGAGGCGACGGCCGTGATCGCCGAGCGGCTCGGTATCAGGACCGGGCGGCTGCCCGCCCCGGACACCCGGGTCGGCCGCCGCGCGCGGCTGGTCGCGACCCTGCTGGGCGCGGGCAGCCGCCCGGACCGCGGCCCGCGGTTCCGGCTGCCCGTGAAGAAGATCTACACCCAGCTGTTCTCCCCCGGCTCGGCCACCTACAGCCCGCCCTTCTTCAAATGCTTCCTGCGGCTCGACGTCAGCCCGGAGGCGGTCAGGCTGCGCTGCTTCGCCGCCACCGGGAACCGGCCGCAGGAACTGGACCCGCCGGTCGAGGACGAGATCGTCATCCCCCTGACCTGACCCCCCGCCGGCCCTCTCACCTGACCCGGAACCGATCACACTCCCGCAATGTTCGGGTGCCACAATCGGGGCAGAACTGACGTACGACCGCTGGAGGACCCGTGCCGTCCACCCCCCGCCCGCTGCGCAGACTGGGCTTCCTGACCATCGGCCTGTTCGACGGCGCGGATCCGGGCCGGGGGCACGAGTCCACGCTGGAGATCATCGAGCTGGGCGAGCGGCTGGGCTTCGACAGCGCGTGGGTGCGCCACCGGCACCTCCAGTACGGCATCTCGTCGCCGGTCGCGGTGCTCGCGGCGGCCTCCCAGCGCACCAGCCGGATCGAGCTCGGCACCGCCGTGATCCCGCTGGGCTGGGAGAACCCGCTGCGGCTCGCCGAGGATCTGGCGACCGTCGACCTGCTGTCCGGCGGCCGTCTCAACCCGGGTGTGAGCGTGGGCCCGCCCATGCACTACGAGCAGGTCAGGGAGGCCCTCTACCCGGACACGGCCGACGTCGAGGACTTCAGCTACGAGCGGGTGCGGCGGCTCCTGGACTTCGTCCGGGGCAAGCCGGCCACCGACTTCAGCGGGGTGGAGGGCTTCGAGGTGTTCTCCGACGTCGTCCAGCCGCACTCCGCCGGGCTCGGGCGGCGGCTCTGGTACGGCGGCGGCAGCCTCGGCTCGGCGCGCTGGGCGGGCGAGCACGGCATGAACTTCCTGACCAGCAGTGTCGTACGGGCCGGGGACGAGGCGGACGGGTACGACTTCGCGGAGATCCAGCTCTCGCACATCCGGGAGTTCCGCGCCCATCACCCGGACGGCGAGGCGGCGCGGGTCTCCCAGGGGCTGGTGGTCATCCCCACCGACTCCGCCACGCCGGAGCAGCGCGCCAGGTACGAGGCGTACGCGGCCAAGCGGCTGCCCCGCACCACGGCCCCGCAGGGTCCCGGCCGGCTGCTCTTCGCGCCGGACATCGTCGGGACCTCGGCGGAGATCGTCGAGCGGTTGCACGCGCACGCCGCCTTCCGCGAGGTCGACGAGGTGGCCTTCGCCCTGCCGTTCACGTTCGAGCACGAGGACTACGTCCAGATCCTCACCGACATGGCGACCCACCTGGGCCCGGCGCTCGGCCGGCGCCCGGGGGCCGCCGCCTGAGTCACCGGCGGCGCGTCACCAGCGGCGCACCTGCGTGCCGGTCACCGGTTCCGACGGTTTGCCGTCCACCCCGACCGGCACCTCGCCGTGCAGCATCACCCGGTGCATGACGCGCGGAAGGCCGAGATGGGCGTTGTCGCTCGGCGCGAGGTGGATGGTGGCCCGGTTGTCCCAGAAGGCGACGCTGCCGGGCTCCCAGCGGAAGCGGACCGTGTACTCGGGCCGTACGGCCTGTTCGAGCAGCATCTCCAGGAGCGCGGCGCTCTCCGGGCGGGAGACGCCGGCGATCTGCTCGACGTAGTAACCGTTGACGTACAGCACCCGCTCCCCGCTCTCGGGGTGGACCCGCACCAGTGGATGCACCGAGGCCACCTGGTGGTCGAGGAGGTGGCGCAGGTAGGAGTCGTCGCCGGGGCGGGGCTGGTAGCCGACGCCGAGGCGGTGCTCGGCGCGCAGGCCGTCGACGAAGGCGCGCACGGGCGCGGACAGTCCGACGTAGGCGGCGGCCAGGTTGGCCCAGGTGGTGTCGCCGCCGTAGGGCGGGACGGTCTCGGCGCGCAGGACGGTCGCGGCGGGCGGGTCGATGCGGGCGCCGTGGTCACAGTGCCAGCCGCGCAGCAGGGTGTGCCGGCGCCGCTGGAGCCACTCGTCGTGCTCCATCCCGAACCGGCCGCCGAGTTCCAGCCGGTCGGCGGTGGTCTCCACCTCGGGGAAGCCGGCCGGTGAGGCGCTGCCGCGGCGGCCGAGCACGACCGGTTCGCCGAAGCGGCGGGCGAAGGCGACGTGCCCGGCGTGGTCGAGCCGCTGGTCCCGGAAGAAGACGACCTTCCAGCGCAGCACGGCCTCCCGGATGAGGGCGACCACGGCGTCGTCGAGTTCCGCGGTGAGGTCGACCCCGGTGATCTCGGCCCCGATGTGCCCGGCGACGGGTCTCACCTCGGCTCCGGCGACGCCCTGTGCCCGTCCTGCCGTACCCCGGTCGGTCGTCATACGTACTCCGCGTGGTCGTCGGTACCCGTCCAGGGAAGATCGTGACAGCCCGGCGTGCGAGGTGGAAGGGAACACCCGGGGCGGGTTGATCATCGCCCGCCGGGTGCGCGCGGCCGGGGGTACGACGCGGTCCACGGCAACGTCTCCCGCGCGTACCCGGATTGGGCCGTTCCCGCCCCGGCGGGCCGTGCGGGGGCCTAAGTTCGCGAAGGTACTCGATCTTCGGTTCAGGAGGCCCCCACACATGCGTACCGCGCTCCGTACCGCCATGGCCGGGGCGGTGGCCGCCGGCACTCTGCTGACCTGCGGCACCGCCCACGCCACCCCCGCCGGCCCGGGTGTGACCGGCAGGGTGATCAGCCAGACCACCGTCGGGGAGACGGACTACGTCCTGCGGGAGATCACCGTCCCGCCCGGCCAGACGACCGGCTGGCACTACCACGACGGCCCGGTCTACGGATTCGTCCGGAAGGGCACCCTCAGCCACTTCCACTCCGACTGCGAGGAGGACGGCGTCTACCGGCGGGGCGGCACGGTGTACGAGTCGGGCGGGCCGGGCGACGTGCACCTGGGCGCCAACCTCGGGAACACCGACCTGGTTCTGGACGTGCTGTACATCCTGCCGCACGGTTCGCCGTACTCGGAGTCCGTGCCGAACCCGGGCTGCGACTTCGAGTAGGGCCGAGCGAGCCGTCACGTCAGTCGTCGGTGACCGGCAACGGGCCTTCGGGCAGCGGCTGTTCGGCCCAGATGGTCTTGCCGCTGCCCGTCTGCCGGCTGCCCCAGCGCTGGGTGAGCTGGGCGACCAGGAGCAGACCCCGGCCGCCCTCGTCGTAGGCGTGCGCCCGGCGCAGGTGCGGTGAGGTGGAACTGCCGTCGGAGACCTCGCAGATGAGCGCGCGGTCGCGGATCAGGCGCAGCTGGATGGGCGGTTCGCCGTAGCGGATGGCGTTGGTGACGAGTTCGCTGACGACGAGTTCGGTGACGAACGCGGCCTCGTCCAGGCCCCAGTCGGTGAGCCGTTCGACGGCCGCCTGCCGGAAGTGCGCCACCTCGGCGGGGTCGGGCGGCACGTCCCAGGTGGCGACCCGGTCGGCGCCGAGCGCGCGGGTGCGGGCCAGCAGCAGGGCGACGTCGTCGGCCGGCTGCTCCGGCAGGACGGCCTTGAGGACGTTGTCGGTGAGGTCTTCGAGGGAGTCGGAGGGTGCGCTCAGGGCGCGGCACATCTCCTCGGTGGCGCGGTCCACGTCCCGGTCGCGGTCCTCGACCAGGCCGTCCGTGTAGAGGGCGACGACGGCGCCTTCGGGCAGTTCGAGCTCCGCCGCCTCGAAGGGCAGACCGCCGACGCCGAGCGGCGGCCCCGCGGTCATCGGGATCAGCTCGGCCGTGCCGCCCGGCAGGACGACCGCGGGTGCCGGATGCCCGGCGGCGGCGAGGCTGAGCCGCCGCGAGACGGGGTCGTAGACGGCGTACAGGCAGGTGGCGCCCAGTTCGGCGACCTCCTCGCCGGAGCCGTCGGCGGCGAGGTGGGTGACCAGGTCGTCGAGGTGGGTGAGGAGTTCGTCGGGGGGCAGGTCGACGTCCGCGAGGGTGCGGACGGCGGTGCGCAGGCGGCCCATGGTGGCGGAGGAGGGGATGCCGTGGCCGACGACGTCGCCGACGACCAGGCCGACCCGGCTGCCGGAGAGCGGGATCACGTCGAACCAGTCGCCGCCGATGCCGGCCTGCGATCCGCAGGGCAGATAGCGGTGGGCGACCTCGACGGCGGCCTGGGGCAGGCCGCGGGGCAGCAGGCTGTGCTGGAGGGCGAGGGCGGTGGAGCGCTCGCGGGCGAAGCGGCGGGCGTTGTCGATGCAGACGGCGGCGCGGCTGGCGAGTTCCTCGGCGAAGACGGTGTCGTCGATGACGTAGTCGTCGGGATGGCGCATGCGCACGCCCACCACCACACCGAGCAGGACGCCGCGGGCCTGCAGGGGTACGGCGATCATGGAGTGGACGCCCTCGCGGTGGGGCCGGCCCTCGGGCGCGCGGGCGTTGCGCTCCTCGACCCAGCGGCGGAACTCGGGCTCGCCGGCCTGGCCGACCACGGCCCGCCGCTCCCGCAGCGCCCGCGCCGGCGGTGACGCCGCCGGGTGTGCCTCGGACTCGCCCAGCCGTACGGCGGCCTCGGGGGTGCCCTCGGTCACGGAGCCGTGGGCGACCCGGCGCAGGGCGATGTCGCCCTCCGGCACGGTGAGCGGTTCCTCGGCGCCGAGGACCCAGTCGAGGAGGTCGACGCTGGCGAAGTCGGCGTACCGGGGGACGAGGAGTTCGACGAGTTCCTCGGCGGTGCGCACCACGTCCAGGGTGGTGCCGATGGCGGTGGCCGCCTCGTTGAGGAGGGCGAGCCGGAGCCGGGCCAGGTACTGCTCGGTGCTGTCGAAGGCGGCGAGGGCGACGGCGGTGAGCTCGCCCGCGGGGTCGCGCAGCGGCCACATCTCGATACTCCAGGCGTGCTCCCGGTTCAGGGCGGGGGCGCCGGTGAAGCTCTCGTAGCGGACGGGCCGGCCGGTCTCGACGACCTGGCGCAGATGACGCAGGAAGCCCTCGCTGTGCGGGGCCTCCTCGACGGTGTCCGGGAAGAAGCGGCCGAGCAGGGCCTCCTCGGGGACGCCCATGACGTGGCAGGCGGCGGCGTTGGAGCGGAGGTAGCGCTGGTCGACGTCGAAGACCGACATGGACATGGAGGCCTGCTGGAAGGCCTGGCCTGCGAGGGTGGGGTCGGCCTGAAAGGGCGGGTCGGCGGTGAGCACGTAGCCGGTGGTGGCGCCGTCGGGGCCGAGGACGGGGCAGGCCGTCAGGGCGATCTCCGTGCGGCGTCCGTCGGCGCACCGCAGGGCGACGGTCCCGCGGCGGGCGGCCAGCGCCTCGGCGGGCACCCGCTCGGCGAGGAGGTCGGTGGCGGGCCTGCCCACGACCTCCTCCGCCCGGTGCCCGGTGAGCATCCGCGCACCCTCGCTCCACCCTGTCACCCGGCCCAGGGCATCGATGATCGCCGCGGCGGCGACACGCTCCATACGCCCCAGGATGGGACCTGTGCCCCGGCGCATCAAGCGCGGACCGGGGCGGACCGGGGCCCTCGGCTCAGCCCTGGTGGGCGCGCAGGGCGGCCAGCGCCCGGTCGGCGTGGGTGTTCATGCGCAGCTCGCTGCGGACGACCTCCAGGACGGTGCGGTCCTGGGCGATCACGAAGGTGGCCCGCTTGGTCGGGGCGAGTGAGAAGCCCCGCTTCACGCCGAACAGCTCCCGGACGGCGCCGTCCGCGTCGGAGAGCAGCGGCATGCCCAGCGTGTGCTTGCCGGAGAACTCCTGCTGGCGTTCCACACTGTCCCCGCTGATCCCGACGGGCCGGGCGCCGACGGCCGCGAACTCGGCGGCGAGGTCCCGGAAGTGGCAGGCCTCCGCGGTGCAGCCGGCCGACAGGGCGGCCGGGTAGAAGAACAGCACCACCGGACCGTCGGCCAGCAGCTCCGTGAGGTTCCGCGTCGTACCGGTATCGTCCGGCAGCGCGAAGTCCTCGATCGTGCTTCCCACCTCGACAGGTGCCGCCATCTATCGGCCCTCCTCGTTGCGTGCGACCCCGCGCGCCCACAGCACCAGAGGGATCTGGAGCGGCAGGCGGGCGAGGGCCGCGGTTCTGAGCGGCTCGGGCCGCTTCTGCCAGTCGACGGCCATCTGCACGTTGGCCGGGAACACGCCCACGAAGAAGGCGGCGGCAGCGCGGGCCGCCGCCTTCCGGGTACGGGGCAGGGCGATCCCCGCCGCCAGCGCCAGCTCGACGGCACCGCTGCCGTACGTCCAGGCCCGCGGGGAGCCGGGCAGCGCCTTCGGGATCGTCGCGTCGAACTGCTTCGGCACCGCGAAGTGGGCGACACCGGCGGTGGCGAGCAGTCCCGCGAGCAGCAGGGGTGAACGTTCGGACCGGGCCACGAAGCCTCCTCTGACGACCTGCCGCCGGATATTACCGGGGGGTACCGGCCCGCACCGCGCCGGGTCGGCCGTCGACCCGTCCGCGCGCGAACGACCGGCTCGTCCGCGCGCGTTCGGCCGCCGCCTCACACGGGCCGGGACGCCGGGGGCACCGTGGCGGCGGCCTCCTGGCCGGGCTCGTCCTCGACCGCGTAGGCCAGGAAGTCGTCCACCATGCGGTGGAAGAGGACGGCCAGCTGTCCCAGCTCCTCGGGCTCCCAGCCGCCGAGGGCCAGCTGCATGCCGCGCGCCCCGGCGTCCCTGACCCGGTCCACGGCCGCGCGGCCGGCGTCGGTGAGCTCGATGCGCTGGGCGCGGCGGTCGTCCGGGTCGGGGACGCGGGTGACGTAGCCCGACCGCTGGAGCTGCTGCACCGTGCGGGTCACGTGGGACGCCTCGACCCCGAGCCGCTGGGCCAGCTCCCCCGGGCGCAGCGGCTCGGAGTCGGCGACCTGGCGCAGCAGGGCCACCGCGGCGCGGTCCAGCGGCACGCCGGCCAGCGCCATCAGCCGCTCGTGCTGGCGGGCCCGGGTGCTCAGGTAGGTGATGCGCGTCAGGGCACGCTCGATCTCCACCACCTCCGGGGTGGCGGCGGGGACGTCTGGCAGCGGTTCTGTGGGCATACCGGCCAGTTTACCATATCGTTGCGTAACTCAAGTAAGTTACTGCGTGGGTTTACCCGCCGTACTGCGCCGAGCGTACGCACCGGCCGTCAGACGCCGTGCTCGCGCAACGGCCCGACGGCGAGTCCCCGCTGGTCACAGCTGTCCAGGAGGCGTGGCAGCGCCCCCAGGGCCGAGCGCCAGGCGCCCGGCGCCGAGGTGCAGTCGGAGTCGTGCAGCAGGATCGTGCCGCCGCCGTCCAGGTCCCGGGCGACCGTGCGGTGGACGGAGTCCGGCGTGGCGCGGGCGGTCCAGTCCTCGCCCCAGCAGGTCCACAGCACCGGGGTGAGGGCGAGGCGGCGGGCGGCGAGATGGGCCGCGGTCGACATCACCCCGTACGGCGGCCGGAACAGCCGCGGCGGCTGCCCGGTGAGATCGCCGACGGTGTCCCGGGCCCGGGCCAGGTCGTCGTGGGTGGCCCCGGGGCCGCGCAGCAGGAGCGGCCGGTGCAGCCAGCCGTGGATCCCTATCTCGTGCCCGGCCGCGGCGATCTCCCGGACCAGGCCGGGCGAGCGGCGGGCCTGGCGGCCGAGCAGGAAGAAGGTGGCCCGGATCTTCCGCTCGTCCAGGGCGCGCAGGAAGAACGGGGTCGACAGCGGGTCCGGCCCGTCGTCGAAGGTGAGGGCGACGTGGTCCGCCCGCCCCCGGCCGGCGAGGCGGGGCATCACGCGGTTGCGCAGCGGCCCGAAGGTGGAGATCACGGGGGCCGCGTGCAGGGCGAGCGCCGGGAGGGCGGCGAAGGCGGCCGTACGGAGCAGGCGTGCGGGGACGGTCACGAGTGGTGCTCCTCCTGGTGCGGGCCGCCGAGGTGGGCGTCGTCGTCGAGGTCCAGGGTGTGGCCGATGGCATGGATGACCCCCGGCCCACTGCCGGTCGTGGCGACGGCGGTGCCGACGGCGCCTGCCCAGAGGACACAGGCCACGGCCGCGGTTGCGGCGAGACGCCGGATCGCCGAGCGGGGCTCGCGCGGGGCGGGGGCGGTGCCGAGAGCGCGCGTGGCGCCGGGAACGGGCACGGCAGCGGAAGCAGGCGCGACACCTGGACCGGGCACGGCAACCGGACCGGACACGACACCGGAAGCAGGCACGCCACCGCGAGCGGACACGACCCCGGGACCCGACGCGACCGTGTCCGACGGACGCGGCGTCGGCCGGTGGCGGCCGAGCGGTGGCGGCAGCGGGCCACGGGTGCGGCAGGCTCGGGCGATCTCGTCCGCGGGGCCCGCTCCGGTGGCGGCGAACAGGGCGTGGCCCGCCTCGCGTTGCAGCAGGCCGCGCGGGCCGTCGATCAAGTCGCCCAGTACGTCCTTGAGTTCGGCCGGGTCACGGATCCACGCGGCGACCCCGGCCTCGTCGAGCGCGGCGGCGTTGGTGAGGCCGTGGCCCGGTATGCAGCGGTAGCTGGCGACGGGCAGGCCTGCGGCGAAGGCCTCCAGCGAGGTGAGACCGCCCGCGTTCTGCACCAGTACGTCGGCCGCGTGCATCAGGCCCGGCATGTCGTCGACCCAGCCGTAGGCGTGCTCGATGCCGTCGGCGCGCAGTTGCCGCGCAAGGGCCTCGTTGCGTCCGCAGACGACGACCGGTACGGCCGCACCGCAGTCGCGCAGCTCCACGGCCACCTGGCGGACCGGGCCGACGCCCCACGAACCCGCGACCAGCAGCGCCAGCGGAGCGTCCGCGGGGAGCCCGAACCGGTCCCGGGCCGCCCGGCGTTGCCCGGGGTCGGCGGGACGGAAGCGCGGGTCCGCCACCGGGCCGCCCACCCGGACGTCCCGGGCACCCAGGGCGCGGGCCTGTGCGGCGGGCACGGCGTGGGCGGCGAGATGGACGTCGACGCCCTCGGCCACCCACAGCGGGTGCACCGAGAAGTCGGTGAGATAGGTGAAGACCGGTACGCCGAGGCGGCCGGTCAGCCGCAGTCTGCCCAGGACGCGGCTGGCGCCGGGATAGGTGGAGACGACGGCGCCGGTGTCCGCGGGGAGGGCGGCACGCAGGCGGTGCTCGGCGGTGCGCAGCAGGGCGCGGGCCAACGGGCCGCCGCCTCCGGCGCGTTCGGTGCTGGTGTAGACGCGCTGGTAGATCCAGGGCGCCCGGACGAGCATCCGGTGGTAGCCGTCGCGGACGGCCCGGCCGAGCCGGGCGGGCAGCAGATCGAGCAGGTCGTACCGGTCGACCGTGACACCGGCCGCCGTCAGCCGGCGTTCCAGTTCGCGCGCGGCGCCGTCGTGGCCCGCGCCGATGCTCGCGGAGACGATCACGACGCGCTCGGCGGGCGTCGTACTCCGGGGGGCGCGGGCGGGCCGGGTACGCAGGGCGGCGACCGCCAGGGCGCGCAGGTGCACCGTACTTCCGAGGTGGGGCATGGGTGGGTTCCTCCGCAGAGACTCCGCAGGTGGAGTGGAGCGGCGAAACTCTACAACATGTAGTAGGTAAACTCGTACAACTTGTAGTAGACGGCTTTCGCCCAGCTCAGCGACCGCGGACCCCGGTTCTACATGCCGTAGTACCAGTCCGGGTAGGCTGTGGGCTCGAACGTTGGTTGAAGGACGGTGAACGGTGCGCGACCGGAAGATCGACGAGACCGGCGAGGCATCCGGCCGACGGGCCCCCGGCGAGTTGGAGAGCGGGGTGCTGGCCGCCCTCTGGGCCGCCTCCGAACCGCTGACGGCCCGGCAGGTCCAGGAACGGCTGCCCGGGGACCTCGCCTACACGACGGTGCTGACGATCCTGTCCCGGCTGCACGACAAGGGCACCCTGGTACGGCACCGGGCGGGCCGGGGCTACGCGTACGCGCCGGTGCGCGACGAGGCGTCCGACACCGCCCAGCGGATGCACACCCTGCTGGAGCGCGGCTCCGACCGGGAGGCCGTGCTCAGCCGGTTCGTCTCCGAACTCTCCGAGGAGGACGAGCAGTTGCTGCACCGGCTGCTCGGCGAACACGACGCGGGTCCGGCCGGCGAAGGGCCGTGAGCCGATGACCGTCAGCGTCTACGTCCCCTTCCTGGTCACCGTGGTCCTCGCGGTGGCCGCACCCCGGCTCGCCCGGCGGTTCGCGCCACGCCCGGCGGCCTGGGCACTGGCCGGCGGCGCACTGGTGACGGCGCTCGGCTGGCTGGGCTCGCTGGCGCTGCTGGCGTTCACCGGGCTCGCCCAGATACCCGAGGTCGCGGAGGAGGGCCGCTGGTCGGTGGCGGCGCTGCGCGCGGACGACCCCGTGTACCTCACGGTGTCCGCGGTCGCGACGGTCGCCCTGCTCGCCTCCCTCACCGGCCTCGCCGTCGCCGCCGTACGGCAGGCCCGGCATCTGCTCTGGGCCCGCCGGGAGTGCGCGCGGCTGCCCGGGGACCTGGAGCTGGCCGTGCTCGACGACGCGTCGCCGCACGCCTTCGCGCTCCCCGGGGCGCCGGGCCGGATCGTGGTCTCGCACGGGATGCTGCGCTGCCTCGGCGACACCGAGCGGGAGGCCCTGCTCGCCCACGAGCGGGCCCATCTGCGCGGCCGCCACCACATGTTCCAGAGCGCGTGGCGGCTCACCGCCGCGGCCTGTCCCCTGTTGCGGCCGCTCGCCGAGAGCGGCGGTTACGTGCTGGAGCGCTGGGCCGACGAGGAGGCCGCGGACCACGTCGGGGACCGGACGGTCGTCGCACGCGCGGTGGGCCGCGCGGCCCTCGCCTCGGCGAAGACCCCGGCGGGCGCCTCGCTCGCGGCGACCGGCGGCGCCGTGCCGCAACGGGTCCGGGCACTGCTCGCCCCACCACCGCCGCGCCGCGCACTGCCGCTGATCGCGGGCGCCGCGCTGCTCGCGGTGTCCTGCGCGAGCCTGGCGGAGGCCACGTCCGACAGTGAACGCATGATCGAGGGCGCCCAGTTCGCCGCGTGCGTCACCGCGCTCAAGGACACCGGGACACCGGCGCAGCCGCCCGGGCACGGGCCCTGCTGCCACCCGCCCCACGACCACGACGAGCCGGACCGACACCTGCGCTGAGCGCGGCGGGGCTTGACAGCACGATCGTCACGAGGGTTATCGTCACCCGACGATCGGCAGGATTCCTGATGGTCGATCGGTCGCCCGCCGGTGCCGCCCCACGGTCCGGGCCCCTCCCGATCGGAGCCGTATGTCCCTTCTGGCACGACCTTCGGCCGCCGCGCTCGTCGCGAAGACCATGCAGCGCCTGACCGGGTTGGCGAGCAGGCGCCCGAAGGGACCGGGCTCCGACGCCGCCTCGCACGCCCGGTTCCCCGAGTACCCGCGCACCGTGCGGACGTTGACCGTCCCGACGTCCGTCGCCCCGGCCCGCGCCACGGTCTACCTGCCGCCGGCCACGACGCCCGCTCCCCCGGTGCACGTCAACTTCCACGGCGGCGGTTACGTCATGGCGCTCACCGAACTCGACGACCCGCTCTGCCGGTTCCTGGCCGCCGAGGCCGGGGTGGCCGTGGTCAACGTCGACTACGTCGTCGCCCCGCAGCATCCCTTCCCGGCTCCGCCGCGCCAGGCCTACGAAATGGTCCGCTGGGTCGTCGAGCACGCGGCCGAGCAGGGCTGGGACGGCTCCCGGGTGACCGTGGGCGGGCAGAGCGCCGGTGGCGGACTCGCCACGGCGGTGGCCCGACAGGCGCTGGCGGAAGGCGGCCCCCCGATCGCGCTCCAGGTGCTGCACTATCCGCCGCTGGACCTGGTGACGAACGCGGCGGACAAGCGGGCCGCGATAGCCAGACCGATGCTGCGGCCCTGGATGGCGGAGGTCTTCGACACGGCGTACGTGCCGGAGCCGAAGCGGCGCGCCGACCCGCTGGTCTCCCCCGCGCATCCGTCCGACACGGCCGACCTGACGGGGATCGCCCCGGCGCTGGTGATCACCGCGGCGTACGACCTGCTGCGGGCGGAGGGCGAGCGGTATGCCTCGCGGTTGGGGGCGGTGGGGGCGCTGGTGGAGCATCACGAGGTGGCGGGGGCGGACCACGGGTACGACGGCACGGACGACGTGAAGGCGCGGGAGGTGTATGCGCTCATCGCGCGTCATGTGCGTGAGGTCCACGGGCGGGGCGCCTGAGAGCTCGGGGTGTGCCGCGGGTGCGCGACCGGCCGTCGTCGGTGGCTTGCCGCGCAGTTCCCCGCGCCCCCGAGGGGGGCGCGGAACGCACCTGCGTCAGACGGGCAGGGCTACGCCCAACCTGGTTGCGTGCTCGCCGAGTTGACTCCACACCTTGGGCGCCACCGGAATGCCCTTCGCCCTCCGTTCCCCGGCCAGGGCCGCGCTGCGCTCCCCCGGATAGAACACCCCCTCCGCGCCCTCCGCGACCGGCAGCCCCTTCAGTGTGGTCAAGGTGTCGTCGACGTTCGCGACGAAGGCCTCCGGGTCGCCGAAAGCCGCCGGGTCCACGGCGACGAGCAGGGCGTTCTGCCGGTGTTCGCGGTCGCCGGCGTGGAAGGGAGCGAAGATCGGGGCCCCGACCAGGACGCTGGTCAGGAGTTCGAAGGCGAGGGACATGCCTGAGCCCTTCGCGCCGCCCAGCGGCAGGGGCATGACCGCCCGTTCCGGGTCGGTCGTAGGGGTGCCGTCCTCCGTCGCCGCGGCCCCCTGCGGCAACGGCGTGCCGTTCGCCCTGGCCTGGCGGATCCTGCCGAGGGCGACGGTGGCGGTGGCCATGTCCAGGAGCAGCGGGGCGTGTTCACGGGCCGGTACGGCGATGGCGAGGGGGCTGGTGGCGACGGCCGCGCCCTGGGCGCCGGTGTAGCCCATGTTGGGCATGCCGGCCACGAACCCGAGTCCGACCAGGCCCTGTTCGGCGATCCGGGACACGTAGTAGCCGATGGCGCCGGTGTGGACGGTGCGGCGGACGCCGACGGAGGCGATGCCGGTCTCGTGGGCCCGTCGTACCGCTTCGTCGGCGGCGGCGGTCAGGGCGACGGGGCCGGGGGCGCGGTCGGCGTCGAGGACGGCGGCGGCCGGGGTCGTCGACTCGATCGTCATCTTCGGGTGCGCGTTGGCGACGCCCTTGGCGAGCAGGTCGAGGTAGGCGGGGACGCGGGCGGTGCCGTGCGAGTCGACGCCGCGCTGCGCGGCCCAGACGAACACGTCGGCGGTGGTGCGGGCGTGCTCGGCGCTCAGGCCGCCCTTTTCGAGCAGGGCGGCGGCGAAGGCGCGCAGGTCGTCGGCGGGCACCAGGATCTTGGCGGGGGTGCTGGACATGGTTGCGGTGTGTCTCCTGGCTAGCGGGTGACTAGGACGTCCACGACGGCGGTCGTGCCCTCGGTCACGGCCTTGAGGGCGCGCTCCAGCGCCGGCCCGAGCGCCTCCGGCGTGTCGACGGTCTCGGTGTGCATGCCGAACGGCTCGGCGAACGCGGCGAGCCGGGGCAGCCGGTGCAGATCGGTGCCGAGCCATTCGCCGGTCTGGGCGGCCGCGCCGTCGGGGTAGAAGCGGCGGTGGTTGAGGTTCATCGACTTGTAGACACGGTTGTTGAACACGACGACCAGCAAGGGCAGTTCGTACGCGTTCGAGGCGTCGTACGAGGGGATCACCGGGTTGTAGGCGAAGGCTCCGTCGCCGATGGTGAGGACCACCGGCCGCTCCTTCGCGGCGAGTTTGACGCCCAGGGCGACCGCGATGCCCTGGCCGAGTCCGCCCTGGACGTAGAAGTAGGAGTCCGGGGCGGCGGTCCGCAGATGGCGCCTGACGACGCGGCTGTGGGTGATGGTCTCGTCGACGACGATCGCGTCCTGTCCGTGCAGCAGCCGGCGCAGGGTGGCGGCGACCAGCACCGGGTCGATCCCCTCGGCCTCGGCCGCCGCCGTCTCCGCCGCCTCGATCGCGGACCGTTCGGCGGTGTGCCGTTCCTGCTGCACCATCCGGCGCACCTCGGCCGTCCGGTCGTCGAGGTCCTTGGCCCGCTTGGTGAGCTGGCGCAGCGTGTTGGTGACGTCGCCCTCCAAGTACGTGTCGGCGAAGAGCACTTGGTAGACCACGTGTGGGCGCTGCGGGACCTCGTCGATGACGACGATCTTCGCCTTGGCAGGGCGGCGCGAGGGCGGGTAGAAGGGGGCGCGGCAGTTGACGAGGAGGATCAGGTCGGCCGTGTCCATCCAGGGCCCGATGTCGCTGCCGGCGTGCAGCGGGTGGGTGCGCGGGAAGTTGCCGCAGACCGCCGAGTCCGGCTCGACGACCGGGATGTGCCAGGCCTCGGCGAAGGCGACCAGGGCCTCGAAGCCGCCCGCCTCGCGCCCCGCCGTCTCGGTGACGATCACGGGGTTGGCCGCCTCCCGGATGAGCCGCGCGACCGGGTCGACCTCCTCCGGCGAGCTGTGCGTGGACCCCGGCGGCACGATGGGTTTGGCCTCGCGGCCGTCCCACTCCTCCAGGAGGATCTCCAGCGGGATGTTCAGGTAGGCCGGTCCGGCCGGGGCCCGCCAGGCCAGTTCCGCCGCCCGGGTGATCATGGTGGGCAGCGTGTGCACGCTGGCGGCCTCGGTGGACCACTTGGTGAACGGCTGGGCGATGCCGTGCGGGCCGCCCACGACCGACAGGTTGCGGTACCACTGGCCGCCCGGGTCGTGGCCGGGGGCGTCGCCGTACGTGGTCGACTCCGAGGAGGCGACCACCATCGGCACGCCGGCCAGCAGCGCGCCGTGCACGGCCATCGAGCCCTGGAGCAGGCCCGGGGCCGCGTGCAGCAGCACGCCCTGCGGGCGGCGCGCGATCAGCCCGTACCCGGTGGCCATGCCGACGGCGACCGTCTCGTGGGTCAGGTCGAGGTACCGGGGGGCGGGTTCGCCGTCGCGGTGGCGGCGGGCCAGTGCCTCCCAGACCGGGGCCCATTCGGAGCCCGAGGAGCAGAAGACGTGGTCGGCGCCCGCGGCGTTGAAGGCGGAGACGACGGCGTCCCCGCCGTCGGTCCGTGGGTTGTTGGTCATCGCCGGTGTTCCCTCAGCCCTCGACCGGCCAGTTCAGGACCTCGGAGATACCGCGGCCCATGATCCATTCAAGCTCCTCGGGCGTGAAGTCCCAGTGCTTGGTGAACTGCTCGATCGTGTCGGTGTAGGTGATGCCGTGGCCGAGCAGCCGGGTGATGTCGGTGCCGTAGAAGCAGCGCTGCGGGCCCATCCTGTCGACCATCTCGCGCACGTACTTCTGGATGTTGTCGTTGGGGAAGGGCTGCGTGGAGTAGCCCGGCAGCGCCGACACCTTGACGTAGATGTTCGGGTGGACGTGCAGGTCGGCGGTCTCCGAGACCCAGTAGCCGATCGCGTCGTCGACGCAGCGGGCCATGATGCCCATGTGGTCGATGATGATCTTCAGTTCGGGGTGCCTGGCGGCGATCTCGCCCAGCTCGCGCTTCCAGATCGGGGCGTGGACCATGGTCGGGATGCGCAGTTCCTCGGCGACCGGCCAGTACCAGTCGTTGGTGCCGTCGATCATCCAGTTCCGGTCCTGCGGCCGGTGGAAGGTGAGCCGGGTGCCCTTCACGTGGGGGTTCTGCGCGAAGTCCCGGAGCATCGCCCTGCCCTCTTCGGGCTTGTTCTGCGGGATGCGGGCCATGATGCCGAACCGGTCCGGGTGGGCCTCGCAGGCCTCCAGGGCGTAGTCGATGCGGTCGCCCTCCCAGGACGGCGGCAGGATCAGCGCCCGGTTCACGCCGGCCTCGTCCATCAGCTCCAGGGCCTCCTCGTAGGAGAAGGGGTCCTCGCGGTGGCCGTTGAGCCGGATCCGCTCCCGGGCGCCGGGCACCCAGGGTCGGTCCGGGGTCTCTTCCTTCCAGATGTGGATCTGCGTGTCGACGACGAACATGGCGCGGACTCTTTCTCTCGGACGGGGGTTCGGGGTGGTGCGCAGGGAACGCTAGGCAAACCGCGGGCTCTTGCGGAGATCCCGGAGCGCAAGCTGTTGTTGCAGGGAAGTGCGCTGTTCGCGGGGCATACGGCCGCCGTCTCAGGCGTCGCCGAAGACGGCCGCGGTGATGTGTTCGGCAATCGCCATGGAGGCGGTGGCGGCCGGCGAGGGGGCGTTGCGGACGGCCGTGATCCGGCCGGCCCGGTGGATGCGGAAGTCGTCGACGAGCGTGCCGTCGCGGTCCAGCGCCTGCGCCCGTACGCCCGCCCCGCCGCGCACCACGTCACGGACGCCGACGCCCGGGACGTACAGCCGGGCGTCCTTCATGAAGGCGGCGGTGGAGAAGGAGCCGCGGTACTCCTTGATGCCGGTACGCCAGTGCCGGGCGGCCATCCGCCAGGCGCCCGGGTAGGCTGCGAGGGCCAGCAGGTCCCGGGGCGAGACCTTGCCGCGCCGGTAGCCCTCCTTGGCGAGGGCGAGGACGGCGTTGGGGCCGACCTCCACCGAGCCGTCGACGCGCGGGGTGAAGTGCACGCCGAGGAAGGGGTAGCGCGGGTCGGGCACCGGGTAGACGAGCCCGCGGACGAGATGGGTCCGGTCCGGCCTGAGCAGCATGTACTCGCCGCGGAAGGGGACGATCCGGGGCTCCTGCCGGTCCCGCGCCAGCCTGGCGACGGAGTCGGACTGGAGTCCGGCACAGAGGATCAGCCGGTCGACGCGGACCCGGTCCGGTCCGGAGGCGGCCTCGATGCCGCCCGGCACGGTGGCGATGGCGGTGACCGGGAAGCCGAGGCGCACCTCGCCGCCCGAGTCCACGACGTCCCCGGCGAACGCGCGGGCGACCGCCGGGTAGTCGGTGATCGCGGTGCGCGGCGAGTGCAGGGCCGCGATGCCGCCGGCGTGCGGTTCGAGTTCCCGGATCTCCGCCTTCGAGATCCGCCGCAGCTCCGGCACGTGGTTGTGCTTCGCCCGCTCGTACAGGTCCGCCATCCGGCCGAGCTCGTCCTCGCGGACCGCGACGACCAGTTTGCCGATCTCGTCGTACGGCAGCCGGCGGTCCTGGCAGTACTCGCGCAGCAGGGACACGCCCCGCACGCACAGGTCGGCCTTGAGGCTGCCCGGCGGGTAGTAGATGCCCGCGTGCACCACGCCGGAGTTGTGGCCGGTCTGGTGCCGGGAGACCTCCTGTTCCTTCTCCAGGACCACGACCCGAGTACCGGGGCGGCGCAGCGCGATCTCGCGGGCCGTGGCCAGGCCCACGATGCCGGCGCCGACCACGCCGACCGTCTCGTCAGCCATGGGCCCGCTCCGGGGCACCGACGTGGAAGGCCACCGTCTTGACGCGCGTGGAGAACCTCAGGACCTCCTCGCCCTGCTCCTTGTAGCCCGTGCCGGAGTCGTGGAAGCCGCCGAACGGCAGATGGACGTCCCAGCCGGTGGTCGTGGTGTTGACGGCGACCTGCCCGCACTCGGCCTCGTCGGCGAAGCGGTACGCGGAGCCGAGGTCACGGGTGAACACGGCGGCGGCGAGCCCGAACCCGGAGTCGTTGACCGCCTCGACGGCAGCGCCGAAGTCACCGACCGCGCGGACGGCGAGGACGGGCCCGAACACCTCCTCCCGCCAGACGGCCAGGTCCGGGGTGATGCCCGCGAGGACGGTGGGTTCCAGGTAGCAGCCGTGGGGCCGTTCGCTGTCCGCCCTGCCTCCGGTGAGCACGGTCGCGCCCTCTTCCACCGCCCTGTTCAGGTCGGCGAGGACGCTGTCGCGCTGCTTCGGGCTGGACAGCGGGCACAGGGTGGTCGCCGGGTCGGTGCCCGGGCCGACGGTCAGCTCCTGTACCTGCGCGACGAGCAGCGCGACGAACTCGTCGTGCACCGGCTGCTCGACGATCACCCGGCTGGTGGCCGTGCAACGCTGTCCGGCCTGGCCGAAGGCGGCGGCCACGACCGCCTTCGCGGCGGCCGGCAGATCCGCGTCGCGCAGCACCACCGAGGCGTTCTTGCCACCGAGTTCGCCCTGGAAGCGGACGTTGCGGTCGGCGAGACGGCGCCGGATGCGGTTGCCCACGGCGTTGGAGCCGGTGAAGGTGATGCCGGCGATCCGGGGGTCGTCGAGGAGGGCCTCCTCGATCTCGGCGGTCCGGCCGGTGACGACGTTCAGGACCCCGGCGGGCAGGCCCGCGTCGTGCAGGGCCCGGGCGAAGTGGAGCCCTGCCAGGGGTGTCTCGCCGGCCGGCTTGAACACGGCAGCGTTGCCGGTGGCGAGCAGCGGGGCGAGCTTGCGGGCCGGGGTGATCAGCGGATCGTTCCAGGGGCTGATCACCAGGAGCACGCCGATCGGCTCGCGCTGGGTGTGCGTACGGTGGTGCGGGCGTGCGTCGTGCAGGAGGGTGCCGTAGCCCTGGCGGGCGAGGCCGGCGTAGTACTCCAGGAAGTCGGCGGCCTTCAGCGTCTCGCCGGCCGCCTCGGCCCGGGTCTTGCCGTTCTCGGCGGTGACGTCGGCGGCGATCTCCCCGGCCCGCTCCCGGATCAGCCGGGCCGCCTCGGTGAGGACCCGGGCGCGTTCGAAGGGGCTGGTGCGCCTCCAGGCGGCGAAGCCGCGCTCGGCGTGGTCGTAGGCCCGGGTGACGTCCTTGGCGGAGAGGGCCGGGACACGGGCGAAGGGGGTGCGGACGTCGGCGGGGTCGTGGACGTCGATCCATTCGCCGGTGCTCACCCACTCCCCGCCGAGGAGGGTTTCCAGAGTGCGCATGGAGATCACTTCCTTTGTCGTCCGCGCTGCCGCCCGTGCGGGCCGTCTGCGACAACACACCATGTGGGAGGGGGTCCACCAGCCCCGCGGGGGCAGGCATAGATTGCGCTGCGCGCGAGCCGTGGGGCGCATGATCCATGCTGGAATCGGGCGGACCGGACACGTTCCGAGAAACGTTCTGAGGAGAAGACGGATGGCATACACAGTCGTCGCCCGCTACCGCTGCGCGCCCGCCGACGCCGCCGCGGTGCGCGCCGCGCTGCTGAAGGCGCGGGAGGCCACGCGGACGGAGCCGGCGAACCTGATGTACGACGTGCACGTGGTGGAGGGTGAGCCGGGTGGGTTTCTGCTGTACGAGCGGTACGTGGACCGGGAGGGGTTCGAGGCGCACAAGGCGGCCGAGCACTTCAAGGAGGTCGTCGTGGGGGTGGTGTGGCCGTTGCTCACCGAGCGCACGGTGACCTTCGCCGAGGTGATCTAGCGACTGCCGGGCTGGTGCCGGTGGAAAGGGCGCGGGTGGAGTGTGGTTGCTCGCGCAGTTCCCCGCGCCCCTTTCTTTTAGGGGCGCGGGGAACTGCGCGACCGGCCACGACGGACCCGCGGGCGAGAACGCTCAGAACTCGTTGCCCCAGCAGTACCGGGCGATGGTCTCGACCAACACGAGCTTCTTGAGCTGACCGTCGGCTCCCAGGAGCGGTCGGCTCGCCACGTCGGCGAAGCCCCGCGAAGGGGAAACGGCGCCGTCCTCCAGGTCCTTGAACTCACCGACCGCGTCGATACGGGACATGACGGCGTCGATGTCCTCCAGCTCCGGCACCGTCGCGTCGACCACCCCCAGGCAGAAGTCCCGGTCCTCCGGAAGCGCCCTGACGAGGTCGAGTTCGGCCCGGGTGCCCTGGTCGAACGGGAGGATCCAGCGGTCGGCGCCGATGCCGGCGTACAGCCGCTCGGCGCGCGCAAGGTCCACCTCGGCCGGTGCCGACCAGCCGGGGGCGAAGCCGATGCGGACGCCCTCCGGTCGCTCGTCCAGTCGTACCGAAAGGGCGTCCACGGCCAGCGCGTCCGCGAACGGCAGGGCGCCGGGATCGGCCGGGTCGGGGCTCGACTGGGCCAGCAGGAGCGGGTTGTCGAGCTGGATCAGGCGCACGCCCGCCGACACCAGCAGCTCGATCTCGGCGCGCACGATCTCCGCGAGGGCCTCGCCCAGCTCCCGGGCCGAGGAGACGCCGAGGCCCGGCCGGAAGGTGGTGGCCGCCAGGTACGCCGGGGAGGGCAGGGTGGCCTTCGGGGCGATCACCGTCAGGCCGGCGAGCTGGGCGGCCCGGTGGGCGAGCAGCGGGCCGTCGGCCTTGGGCAGGGATTCGGCGACCCAGCGGACCAGGCCGTCGGGGCCCGTCTCGTCGGTACGGCGGAAGCCGGACACGCCGTCGAGGACGGCGCTCCGGAAGTCCTCGCGGGGGTAGTCGCCGTCGGTGACGACGGTGGAGCGCAGCTTGCGCTGGTAGGCGACCGCCTCCCGGACCGCCGCGTCGACGGCCTCGGGGTCGGCGGTGGACAGGCCCGCCGGGCGGACCAGGCTGCCGTGGTGGTCGATGCGGTAGTTGAACGTGTCCGCCATGGTGTCAGTCCCTTCCGCCGGAGCCGGTGACGCCCCACGCGGCGAACTCCAGCTCGTAGCCGAGCGCCTTCAGGACCTCCTCGGCGATCCGCTGGTCCTCGTCCGCGGTACCGCCGGCGATGCCGAGCCCGCCGATGATCTCGCCGTCCTTCTTGATGGTGACGCTGCCCTCGGCGGCCATGATGGGGAGGGCGGCGCCGGGGAGCTGGGAGAGCTGGGCGAAGAAGACGGGCTGGCTCTCCTGCCACTTCTTCAGCATCGGGCCCGGGCGCTGCATGACGGCCGCGGTGTAGGCCTTGGCGCGGGCGATGTCGGGGGTGAGCGGGCGGGCGCCGTCGGGGCGGCGGATGGCGATCGGGAAGCCGCCGGCGTCCACGACGGCGACGCTCACCGCCTTGCCGATCTCCTGGGCGCGCTGGTGGGCGGCGCCGATGATCTCCTCGGCGGCGGCCAGGGTGAGGCTGGTCATGCTGCTTCCTTCGGTGCGGTGAGGGTGCGGCGGAGCCGGGCGACGGCGGCGTTGTACCGCTCGGGCGCCTCCCAGTACATGGAGTGCGGGGCGTCCGGGACGATCTCCAGGTGGGAGCCGGGCAGCAGTTCGTGGGCGCGGGTGACGGTCTTCACGCCGAGGACGGCGTCCTTCTCCCCGGCGAGGAAGGCGACCCGCACGCCGGAGGCCCGGATCTCGTCCAGGGTGGGGCCGTCGGTGTCGAGGTTGCGCAGGTCCTGCATCCTGGCCACGTTGAACGTGCCCATCTGCTGGAAGAGGAAGGTCAGGTCGGCCCGCTCCTGCTGGAATGACTTGGTCAACAGCCGGTCGATGACCGGGAGCTTCACGGCCTCCGCGCGGTCGGCGGCGGCCAGTTCCCTGAGCTCGGGGTGGCTGATGCCGCCGAGGGAGTGGCCGAGGACGACCGAGGAGACCCGTTCGGGTCGGAGCAGGCCGGCGCGCAGGGCGGCGACGGAGCCGATGGACTGGCCGACCAGCATGGCGTCGGCGAGGTCCTCCCGGTCGAGGACGGCGACGACGTCACCGGGGAAGTCCTGGCCGTCGAATTCCGCCATGGACGAGTCGGACCCGCCGAAGCCGCGCAGGTCGACGGTGAGGACCGTGAACTCCTCGCGCAGTGCGGCCACTTGCTGCCACCAGGCGGCGTGGTGGCCGCCGCTGCCGTGTACGAACAGGATCGCCGGGCCGCTGCCGTGGCGCTCGTAGTAGATGGAGGTGCCGTCGGAGTCGGCGATGGGCATGGGGTGAACTCCCGTACGGATGCGCTTAGTTGGGGCGACGGCTGTGGTGGACGAGCTCGATCATGGTGTGGTCGGGGTCGTGGATGTAGCAGAACTTCGACTGGTTCTCGGGGCGTTCGATGGTCCGGGTGTGCCGGATGCCCAGCTCCTCGAGGTGGGCGAGGAAGTCGTCCCAGTCGTCGACCTCGACGGCGAAGTGGTAGGGCGCCATGCGCTCCATCTCCTCGACGGGAGTGAAGTGCAGGTCGAAGTTGCCCCGGGTCATCAGCACCACGCGGGTGTTGGACTTCGGCATGATGCGCTTCATCCCGAAGACCTTGGTGTACCAGGCCGCGGTGCGGTCGGGGTCGGTGGTGGGGAAGTTGACGTGATGGATGTAGCGGGGTTCCGCGGTCATGAGTGGTTGCCTTCCAGGTGTACGGGGTTGGACAGCGCGCCGATGCCGCTGATCGCGACCTCGACGGTGTCGCCGGGGTCGATCCGGCACGTCGACTCGGCGCCCATCCACAGCACGTCACCGGGGTGCAGGGTGATGTGCCGGGTGATCTCGACGATGAAGTCGAAGGGGTCGAAGACCATGTCCCCGGTCGGGAACGCGGCGCGCACCTCGCCGTTGACGCTCAAGGTGGTCGTCTGGGCCAGCGCGTCGACCTCGGTCTCGATCCACGGCCCCATCGGCTTGAAGGTGTCGCTGTTCTTGCTGCGCCACAGCGTGCGGTCCTGGTGCTGCCAGGTGCGGGCGCTGACGTCGTTGCCGATGGTCCAGCCGAAGACCGACTTCCGGGCGTCGTCGTACGTCGCGTGCCGGACCGTACGGCCGACGACGGCGACGAGTTCGGGTTCGGCCTCGAAGCGTCCGGTCACCTCGGCCGGCCTGACGATCGGCGAACGGTGGCCGGTGAGCGCGTTGTTGGCGCGGTAGCCGACCTCGGGGCGCTCGGGTGTCGCGGCCCCGGCGTGTGCGATGTGCCGGGGGTAGTTGTAGCCGACGGCGTAGAACACGCCCGGGACCACGGGCGGCAGCCAGGTGGCGTCGGCGACCGGGATCGTGCCGAGGACGTCGGGCTCGCCCTCCAGCGGCGACCCGGAGAGGAGTTCGATACGGGACTCCCCCACCTGGCCCCAGACCGCCCGTCCCTCCACCGAGACTCGCGCGTACCTCATGGCGTCAGCAGGTGGGAGACGCGCTTGGTGACCAGGTAGGCGTCCAGTGCCTCCGGTCCGCCCTCCCGGCCGTACCCGCTCTCCTTGACCCCGCCCGAGGGCGCCTCGTGGACCGAGCCGCCGCAGTGGTTGATCGAGAGGATGCCGGCCTCCAGCCCGTCCGAGAGTCTCTCGGCGGTGGCGGCCGACCTGGTGAACCCGTAGGCGGCCAGGCCGTACGGCAGGGAGTTGGCGGTGGCCAGGGCGTCGTCGAGGTCACCGAAGGGCACGATCGGAGCGAGCGGCCCGAACGGCTCCTCGCCGAGCACGTCCGCGTCGGCCGGCACGTCGGTGAGGACGGTCGGGGCGAAGAAGTAGCCGGGGCGGTCGAGCCGTTCGCCGCCGGTGCGGATCGTGGCGCCCCTGCGCACCGCGTCCGCCGCCAGCCGCTCCACCGACCGCAGCCGCCGTTCGTTCGCGAGGGGGCCCATCGTGGTGCCCTGCGTCAGCCCGTCGCCGACGACCACCGCCTCGGCGGCCTTCACGAACTCGGCGGTGAAGTCCTCGGCCAGGGACTCGTGGACCAGGAAGCGGCTGGGCGAGGTGCACACCTGGCCCGCGTTGAAGAACTTGGCCTGGGCGGCGCGGCGGGCGGCCTGTCCGGGGTCGGCGTCGGCGCAGACGATCACCGGGGCGTGGCCGCCGAGCTCCATCAGGGTGGGCTTCATGACCTTGCCCGCCTCGGCGGCGAGGAGCTTGCCGACGGGCACCGAGCCGGTGAAGGCGATCATGCGGGTGACCGGGGAGGCGATGAGGTGGGCGGAGACCTCGGCGGGCTCGCCGAAGACGAGGTTGAGCACTCCGGCGGGCAGTCCGGCGTCCGCGTAGCACTCGACCAGGGCGGCGGCCGTGGCCGGGGTCTCCTCGGCGGCCTTGATGATCAGCGAGCAGCCCGACGCCAGGGCCGAGGAGATCTTGCGGTTGGGTCCGCCGACGGGGAAGTTCCAGGGCACGAAGGCGGCGACGGGGCCGACGGGTTCGCGCCGGACGGTGAGGATCGTGCCGGGCGCGGAGGGCACGATACGGCCGTACGCGCGCCGGGCGTCCTCGGTGTGCCAGCGCAGGGTGTCGGCCGTGCGCCTGGCCTCGCCCGTCGACTCGGCCAGGGTCTTGCCCTGCTCCAGGGTCATCACGCGGCCGATGCCGGCGGCGCGTTCGGCGATGAGGTCGGCGGCCCGGCCGAGGACGGCGGAGCGCCGGGCGATCGACGTCGCGCGCCACACCTTGAACCCGTGCTCGGCGGCTTCGAGTGCGCGGTCGAGGTCGGCGGGGGTGGCGAGGGGGACCTCGCCGATCGTCTCCCCGGTGGCGGGGTTGACGACGGGGGCGGTCCGTCCGGAGCCGCCCTGGCACCACTCGCCCGCTATGTACATGCGGACGGCGGGATAGCCGTGGTCGGTGGTCATGAAGGGGTGCCCTCTCAGGTTCGGGACCGGGTTCAGGACGCGGTGGGGGCTTCCTGGTCGCGGTTGGTGCGCAGGGCCCAGATGTGGTGCGGCGGGGTCGTCTCGTGGACCCGGGTGCCGTACGTGTCGTCGGCGCGGTCCATGTCGGCCGCGTACTCGACCCGGCCGCCGCACGGGGCGTGCAGGAAGCGGAAGACGTTGGAGCCGATGGTGTGCCGGCCGAGCCTGCGGGCCTCCCGCCAGCCGCGCTCGATCATGTGGTTGCCGCCCTCGATCACGTCGTCGAAGCCGGGCACCTCGTAGGCGATGTGGTTGACACCCGCCCGGTCGGGGCGGTGGCACAGCAGCATGGTGTGCTGGTCGTCGTCGCCGGGTGCCTGCATGAAGACGCCCATCGGTTCGACCACGTCGGTGGGGCGGAACCCGAGCCGGTCGACGTAGAAGCCGACGGCCGCCTCCCGGCCCTCCTGCGGGATGTTCAGGGCGACATGGCACATGCGCAGCGGGCGGACCCGGGTGATCGGTTCCAGGGCGGTGTTCCAGCGGGTGACGCTGCCGAGGGTGTTGGCGGGGCGGGGCGTGACCGGGGCGGGCGTCGGGCGGGCCAGGGTGAGGCCGACGCCGAAGCCGGTCTCGTCGACGGTGTGGTGGACGCCGTCGGCGCTCTCGCGGACGGCGCGGTCCCGGCCCGCCACTGCCACCAGCCGCGCCAGTTCCTCCGGTGTGTCGATGCCCCAGACGACCTCGCGCAGTGTCGGCCCGTCCTCGACGGGGGCCGGCAGCAGCGGCGACGGCAGGGAGTCGAGGTGCAGGGTCTGGCCGGTACGGGTCTCGAACACCGCGTGCTCGTCGGTCCGTTCCAGCATCGACAGCCCGAAGTCGTCGAAGAACCGGACGCATTCGGCGAGGTGGTCGACGCCGTAGGTGACCGATTCGATTCTCTGGATTCCCATGGATTCCTCGTTTCCGGGTCGCCTCGCGAGCGTAGATTTCGGCCGCCGAGGGCCTCAATGGCGTGAGTGGTACGGAATGCGCAAGCGTTTCTTGCGGCTTGCGCTACGACCGGATCGTGGGAATCGGGTTCTGCGCGAACCAGCCGGCGAGGAAGTCCAGGAAGACGCTGATCTTGCGCGGGGTGTCCTGTCCGGGTCCGTAGATCGCGTACAGCGGGCGGTCGGGTACGGCGAGGTCGGGCAGCAGCACCTGGAGGGCGCCGGAGACCAGGTCGTCGTAGGCCGGGCGCTGGGGCAGCAGGGCGATGCCGCGGCCGTGCACCGCCGCCTTCTGCAGGGCGATGTAGGAGTTGGACGAGAACGCGATGTTGCGGATCTTGTGCAGGGTGCTGGCGTGCCCGTGGCCGATCCGCCAGACCGGGTCGTTGAGGTGGACCAGGCAGTCGTGTCCTGCCAGGTCGTTGGGGTGGGCGAGCGTGCCGCACCGCTCGATGTACTCGGCGGAGGCGCACAGCACGAACGGCAGCGAGGCGATCTTCTTCAGCCGGACGCTGGAGTCCCTGAGGTCCCGGGTGTGGAAGGCGACGTCGAATCCGCTGTCCAGGAAGTCGTAGGTACGGTCCGACATCCCGCCGAGCTCGAACCTGACCTGGATCTTCGGGTGCGTCGCCGAGAACGCGGCGATGGCGTCCCCGAGATCCAGGCTGCCGATCCACTTGGGGCAGATGACGCTGAGGGTGCCCTCGGGCCGGTCGTGGAGCTGGGCGATGCCGGCGTCCTCGGCCTCGATCTCGTCGAGAATGCGGGCGGCGAACTCGGCGTAGCGCCGGCCCGGTTCGGTGAGGCTGACGGAGCGGGCGGTGCGGTTGACCAGGCGTACGCCGATCTGCCGCTCCAGTTCCGCCACGTGCCGGGACACCAGGGAGCCGGACGAGCCGAGTTTCTTCGCGGCCCCGCTGAAGCTGCCGACCTGGGCGACGGTCACGAAGCTGTGCATGAGGAGCAAGCGGTCCATTTTTTTCCTCCGAACGCGCGTGCGGCTCGCTCGCGCCGGTCACCCACACAAATCGAATGTCGGCAATTCTGTCAACGCTTGTGCGCTTAAAAGATCGGCTGCGTTTCTCATGGTCAGGCGGTGGACGGGGCCTCTGACGGGGTGATCCGGCGGTAGCCGCGGACGTCCGGGAACGGGGGCTCCCGGTCGGCCTGGAGGTCCACCTGGAAGGTGTTGAGGCACATTCCGAGCATGGTGAAGTTGCCGAGCGCGCCGATCGTGTCGACCAGCCCCCTGGGGCCGAAGTGCGCCAGGGCGCGGGCGAAGGTCGCGTCGGTGACGAAGTGCTCGTCCAGGACCTCCCGGCAGAACTGGTAGAAGGCCTGGTCGGTCTCGTCGTCGAAGACCGCCGCGCGCTTCTCGGCGATGGCCTGGACGGCCGCTTCCGGGATGCCGGCCTCGATCGCCTGGCGGACGTGGGCGTTCCAGGAGTACTGGGCGTCCCAGTTGCGGGCGGCCATCAGGAGGGTCAGTTCGCGCAGGTGCTCGGGGAGGCTGCAGTCGAAGCGGGCGAAGGCGCCGAGGGACTCCGCGCGTTCGCACATCTCCGGGCTGTGCAGCCAGACCCGGAACGGGCCGCGGACGGCGCCGCGGCGGCCCGCGATCCGGGCGGCCAGCTCCTGCTGGCGGGGGTCCATGTCGTCTTCGCTGAGCACGGGGAGCCTCATGGGGCCGGTACCTGCCTTCTCTCTCCGGCGGCCGTGGATGGCCGGGTGAGGACGCTACCGCCGCCCCACGGCCGGTCACACCTCGCGGAGCGCAAGGTAAAACTGCACGCCAGGGGGCACTCGTCGGCGCCCGCGCGGCCTAGCGTCGGTCGGCGTACCGGGTACGCCACAGTGGAGAGGAACCCCCGGATGACCACGATCATCAAGGCCGCGTCCGTGCCCCTGCTCGACCGGGGCGGCGCGGTCGCGACGACACCGCTGATCACCACGCCGTCCGCGGGCGGTGAGAACCTCCTCACGAGCGGGATCAGCGTCTACCCGGTGGGCTCCGGGGCGCCGTTGCACTCGCACAACTGCGACGAGCACGTGACCGTCCTGGAGGGTGAGGCGGAGGTGTGGGTGGACGGCGAGGCGACCCGGCTGGCCCGGTTCGACACCACCTACGTCCCGTCCCCCGTCCCGCACCTGTTCCGCAACGTCGGCGACATCCCGCTGCGGATCCTGTGGGTCTACTCGTCGGGCTACGTCACGCGGACCTTCACGGCCACGGGGAAGACGGTCGAGCACCTGTCGGCCGCGGACCGGATGGGCTGAACCGGCGGCGGCCTGGGACGTCCCAGGCGTCCCAGGGCACGCGGGGACGACATGGTGACGGTTCGGCACGGAAACGCTCCGAGTCGTGATCACCCTTCGTGGTCACCGGCACGACAGCACGGAGGTTTCCATGTCCCGTCGGATCCTGAAGAACGGCCTGCTGGCCACGGTCGCGGTGTTCGCGTTCCTGCCCACGGCCGGGGCCGCCACCGCGAGCGCCGCCATCCCGGTCCCCGCGCCCCAGGGAATCGTGCAGTACTACAACTACACCACCCTGCCCGCGCCGGCCGGCCACCGTCTCCACGCCCGGCACTACACCTACCGGACCGTGGGCCGGGTGACCACGCACCGCGTCCGCCTCAACGTCCGCTCGGGCCCGAGCACCCGCTACCGCGTGGTGAGCCACCGGCACAGCAACCGGCTCGTCCCGCTGACCTGCAAGGCGTACGGCGGCTCGGTGCGCGGCAACCACACCTGGTACCGGCTCCCGCACCACAAGGGCTACGTCTCCGCGCACTACGTCCGGGTCGGCCACGCCGTCCCGTGGTGCTGACAGGCCGTCATCGCCGCATTCCCTGACCGCGAAGGCCTGTTCGGGAACCCGAGTTCCCGAACAGGCCTTCGGCATGCACCCCCCGATTCACCGTCTTCACACCTGTTCGCCGATTGCGCGCCCGGTCCGGATGGGAAGCCATTCCGACAACAGGGGCGAAACGCCCATAGCGTAATGAAGTCGAGGCACGCAACATGCCGCACCCCGAAGGAGCGCGAACCACCCCATCGGACGAGTCACCGGCGGCGAGGCTGCGCGAGCTGAAGGAGCGTACGGGACTGAGCCTCGCGGCGCTGGCCGCCCGCACCCCGTACAGCAAGTCCGCCTGGCACCGCTATCTCTCCGGCGACAAACGCCCGCCGCGCGCGGCCGTGGAGGCCCTGGCCCGGCTGGCGGGCGCCGATCCGGCCGCAGTCCTGGCGCTGTGCGAGGCCCCCGAGGGGCCGCCGGTCGCCGAGGCGCCCCCGGCCGGGCGGCCGGCGAGGCGGTGGTGGCGGCTGCCGCTGACCGCGCTCGCCCTGCTCGCCGCGGCCGGGGTGACGGCGGCGGCGGCCGTGACCGTCTCGGACCGGCGGGGCACCCCGGGCGTCCAGCCGGTGTCGGCGGCGCCGCGCTGTCACGGCCGGTCCTGCCAGGGCGAGTTGCCGGACGCGTCGGCGTGCGACCGGGACGCGCGGACCAAGAGCCGCGTCACCGGTGTCGCCTACGACGTCCGGCTGCGCTGGTCCCCCGCCTGCGGCACCGCCTGGTCCGAGGTGCGGCTGCACACCCCGCTCGCGCGCGAGGTCTCGGTCCGGGCCGGGGAGGACGTGCTCTCGGCGAGCTATCCCGCCGAGGACTCCGTCGGCTACACCAGCCCGATGCTCGCGGTGCCGGCCCCCCGGGGTGTGGAGGCGTGCGCCGAGGTGGCGGGACAGCTGGCCTGCACGGGACTGGAGGCGGAGCCCACCGGAGAACCGTAGGAAGGCGCCGCGCCCGTGGAAGGAGCGCGGCGCCGGACCGGCCCCGGGGGGGACCGGTCAGTGGGCGGCGACCAGCTTCTCCCGGTCGGCGTCGGCCTGCGGCTGCCGGGCCGAGCGCAGGGCGGCGATGCCGATGAACACCATCGAGGAGACGCCGGCCAGAGCGAAGGCGGTGAAGCCCCAGTCGCCGTTGCCGGCGGCGAGCAGCTGGCCGCCGAGCCACGGGCCGAAGACCGCGCCGAAGCGGCCCATGCCGGAGGTCCAGCCGACGGCCGTGGCGCGGTTGTCCGGGGTGGAGCGGATGGAGACCGTCGCGTAGATCATCGTCTGGGCGCTGTTCAGGAAGACGCCGGTGAGGAAGACGACCAGGGTGGTCACGCCCATCGGCATATGGACGCTGAGCAGGTAGACGCCGACGGCGGTGAGGGCGAACCAGACCGCCGCGATGCGCGGGGCGCCGAACCGGTCGGCGGCGCGGCCCGCGACCAGCATGCCCACGATGCCGCCGAGGTTGAAGACGACGACGAAGGTGAGGGCGTTGGCGAGTTCGTAACCCTCGGTGCGCATCAGGGTCGGCAGCCAGGTCGCGACGCCGTAGACCAGGAGCAGCCCGCCGAAGGAGGCCAGCCAGTACAGCAGGGTCTGCAGCCACTCGCCGCCGCGGAACAGAGTGAGCAGCGCGTCCCAGCGGTCGGCGGCGGTCTTCCTGGCGGCCGCGGCGGGCAGTTCGACCTCGTAGCGGTCGGCCAGGGCGGTGGCCTCCTCGGTGCGGCCCTTGGCGACCAGGAAGCTCAGCGACTCGGGGAGGAGCTTCAGCAGGACGGGGACGAAGAGCAGCGGGAGCACGCAGACCCAGAAGGCGGAGCGCCAGCCGAAGGGGTCGACCAGCCACTTGGCGACGTAGGCGGAGAGGATGCCGCCCGCGTGGTGGGCGGTCATCAGCACGCCGATGGTGATCGCGATCCGGCCGCCCTTGGCGTAGTCGGAGACCATGCTGATCGCGGTCGGCAGCAGCCCGCCGAGGCCGACGCCGGCCAGGGTGCGGCCGAGGCCGAAGACCGCGAGGCTCCCGGAGACCGCGCAGATGCCGGAGGCGAGCGAGAACAGCGTGACGCAGGCGACCATCAGCTGCTTGCGGCCGATCCGGTCGGCGACCGTGCCCGCGGTCAGGGCACCCACCAGCATGCCGAAGGTGGCGTAGGAGCCGAGGTCGCCGGCCTTGTCCGGGGTGATGCCGAAGGTCTTCGTCTCCAGCAGGTGGGGCAGCACCGAGCCGTAGATGAACATGTCGAGGCCGTCGAAGAGCACGGCCAGCCAGCACAGGCCGACGACCAGCAGGGCCAGTCTGCTGCCGCGCGCGGACAGGGCGGTTGAGGAGGACATCTTTGTTTTCCTCTCGTCCAGGATGCGTTCCCTGGAGGGGAAGCGGTAGAGGGGGTCTAGGCGGCTCGTGCGGCTGACCCGTGGTGCGTAGACGCTAAGGATCGACGGGCAAAAACGTCAACACTTTTGTCAACAATCACAGCAACAATCAGGATGTGCGCAGGTGGGCAGGGGCAGCAGGGGGGGGGGGGGGGGGGGGGGGGGGGGGCGCCGCCCCCCCCCCCCCCCCCCCCGCCCCCCCCCCCCCCTGCTGCCTGCCGTGCCCGGTTCAGCCGACCGGTGGTGTCCCGTGGGTGTGGAAGGACTCGATCGTCTTCAGACCCCAGGCCTGGCCCTTGGCGCGTTCGGCCTCGGTCCAGGTGACCAGCGGCCAGTCGGGGGCGAGCACCAGCCGGGTGAGCGGGTTGCACAGCTCGATGCGGTTGCCGCCCGGCTCGTAGACGTACAGGAAGAACGTCTGCTGGATGGCGTGCTTGTGCGGGCCGGTCTCGATGAACACGCCGGTGTCGATGGCGAGGTCGGCCGCGCGCAGGATGTCCTCGCGGGTGTCGGTGGCGAAGGCGATGTGGTGCAGCCGCCCGGTCGAACCGGTCCAGTCGGACGTGTAGACGACGTCGTACGACTTGTGGGTGAAGGTCAGCCAGCGGGCCGCGATCGTCCCGTTGTCCAGGCGGACCTGCTCGGTGGACCGGGCGCCGAGGACCTGTTCCTGGAACTCGGCGTTGGCGAGCACGTCGGCGGCGAGGAAGTTGACGTGGTCCAGGCGGCGCACGCCGACGCCGCGGTTGGGCTTGGCCTGCGGCTGGTTCTTCAGCGCGGGCCTCAGCTCGTCGGGGGCCCGGTAGTGCTCGCTCTCCCAGTAGAGGGCGTGCTCGTGGCCGTCGGGGTCGGTGGTGACGTAGAGCTTGCCGAGGCCGGGCTCGTCCTCCACCCAGTGGCCGGTGCCGCCCGCGTCCTCGACCGCCTTGACCCGGCGGTTCAGGGCCTCCTCGCTCGAGGTACGCAGCGCGAGCCGGCCGAGGCCGGGCCGGTCGCGGGCGGTGAGGACCAGGCTGTGGTGCTCGTAGTCGTCGTACGTGCGCAGGCAGACGGTGTCGCCGTCCTGGCCGTTGACGGTCAGTCCGAGGTAGTCGGTGAAGAAGGCGACGCTGGCGTCCAGGTCCGGGGTGAACAGCTGGGCGTGGCCGACATGGGCGATGTCACCGAGGGGCGGAGCCATCGTTGCCTCCTTGAGGTCGTACGGAAAGGGCGGCGGCGCGCGGGAAGACGGTGCCGTCGAAGATCTTGCGGGCGGTGCGGACGACCGCGGTGCGGCGGACGGCCGGCGGGGAGCCGTCGGAGCCCGGGGCGACGCTGGTGTCGATCTCCAGGAATCCGGTGGGGTGTTCGACGCGGATCCGGTCGCCGTGGTCCGGGAGCCGGGCGATCCCCTCCCCCACCCCGCCGGGCAGCCGCAGGCCGGCGGCCACGCTGGCGGCGCCGAGGACGCCGATCGAGGTGTGGCAGCGGACCGGGATGAAGGTCCGGGTGGCGACCGCGCCGCCGTTGCGGGGCGGGGCGAGCAGGCTGAGCTTGGGCACGGTGGCGGTCTCGACGTCCCCGAGGCCCATCAGCTTCCCCGCCGCCAGCCGGATCTCGTGCAGGCGGTCGGCGAGGGCCAGGTTCTCCTCCAGGTCCTTGGGCGTCTCGTAGCCGGTGACACCGAGGGCGCCCGCCGCGATGAGCACGGTCGGCATGCCGTTGTCCACGCAGGTCACCGCCGTGCCCGCGACGGTGTCACGGACGTTGCCCGTGGGCAGCAGCGGGCTCCCGGCGGCCGGGAACTCGATCACCACCGGGGCGGCCGTGCCGGGCACCCCGGAGATCACCGCGTCCCCGGTGTAGTCGACGCGCCCGTCCGGGGTCGGGAAGGTCGCGACGGCCGACTCCCCGGTGTTGAGCATCCGGATCCGTACGGAGGTCTCGCCGTCACCGGCGGCCACGAGCCCCCGCTCCACGGCGAACGGCCCGACCCCGGCGAGGATGTTCCCGCAGTTCTGGCGGTCGGTCACCTCCGGCCGGTCGACGGCGACCTGGAGGAAGAGGTAGTCGACGTCCGCCGCCGGGTCGTCCGACACCGAGACGACCGCCGCCTTGCTGGTGAGCGGGTGCGCCCCGCCCAGGCCGTCGATCTGCCGCGGGTCGGGGCTGCCCATCACCCGCAGCAGCAGGTCGTCCCGGGCGGCGGGGTCGGCGGGCAGGTCCCCGGCCAGGAAGTACGCGCCCTTGGAGGTGCCGCCGCGCATCAGCATGCAGCGCACCTCCGCAGGCCCGGTCATTTGCCGTGCTCCGCGTACTCCTCGTACGTCTGGTACTCGACGCCGAGCCGCTGAAGGGTCTCCCGCAGTCCGTAGCGGTCGAGGCCGAGCTGGCCGTCGATGAAGGCGGCGCGGGTCGCGGCCTCCTTGGCCTCACGGGCCGCGGACTTCTCGACGGTCTCCCGGACCCGCTCGCGCGGTACGACCACGACACCGTCGTCGTCCGCGAGGATCGCGTCACCGGGGTGGATCACCTGGCCGTCGATGGCGATCGGCACGTTGACCGAGCCGCCGGTGGCCTTGACCGTGCCCTGCGAGGAGACCGCCCGGGACCAGGCGGCGAAGCCCATGTCCCGCAGCTCCTGGGTGTCGCGGATGCCGGTGCCCAGGACGACCCCGCGCACCCCGCGCTGCTTCAGCGCGATCGCGAACAGCTCGCCGAACAGCCCGTCCGTGCACGGCGAGGTGGTGGTGACGACCAGGATGTCGCCCTCGCCGCACTGCTCGACGGCCGCGTGGATCATGAGGTTGTCGCCGGGCCAGCTGAGCACGGTGACGGCGGTGCCCGCGACCCGCACGCCCTGCTGGACGGGACGGATCCCCGGGCCCAGCAGCCCGGTCCGGCCCATCGCCTCGCTCACGGTGGCGACACCGAAGCCGGCCAGGGCGTCGACGTCCTTCAGCTCCGCCTTCGGCGGGTCGGTGACGATCACGCCGCTCATGCCAGCTCCTTCGCGATCTGCGGGAACGGCCGCATGAACGCCTCGGCCATGGTGTTGTGCGCCAGGCCCAGGTTGGGGCCGGCGTTCCGCTTGAGCTGGACGCCCCGGCGTACGGCGAGGTCGG
This sequence comes from Streptomyces sp. NPDC048291, assembly GCF_043201715.1. Taxonomy (NCBI): domain Bacteria; kingdom Bacillati; phylum Actinomycetota; class Actinomycetes; order Kitasatosporales; family Streptomycetaceae; genus Streptomyces; species Streptomyces sp. NPDC048291. Next base: position 24,214 of record NZ_JBICZC010000015.1, on the reverse strand, counting down.
TGTAGTAGGCCCACAGGTGCTGCTGGGCGCCGAGGCACTCCATCGCCTTGCGCTTGGTCTCCCAGACCTCGGTGATGTCGAGGAGGACCTCGGGCCGGAAGCCGCTCATCTCGGGCTGGTGCGGCTCGAAGTAGAAGACCGGCGGGGCGCCGATGATGTCGCCCTCGCCCGGGTAGCCGATAGCCTGGGCGAGGATGCGCGCCTCCAGGGCCATCCGGTTGGCGGCCGGGTGGTCGCCGTTGTAGGGGTCCTCGACCGGGTGGGTGAGCACGGCGTCGGGCTGGGTCTCGCGGTAGACGGCGACCAGTTGGTCGGTCAGCTCGGCGGAGGCGACCAGCGGGTAGTCGCCCGCGTCGAAGAAGCGGACCTCGGCGCCGAGGGCGGCGGCGGCCTTCTCCGCCTCCTCCCGGCGTATCGCCTTGATCTCCGCCAGGTTCCTGCCCTCGCGCCACGCCTTGGCGGACTCCCCGCGTTCGCCGAAGGTCAGACAGGCGATGGTGACCTTCTCGCCCCGGGACGCGGCCAGGGCGATGGCTCCGCCCGCCCGCCACACGAAGTCCCCGGCGTGCGCGGTGACGACCAGGGTGGATCGCGGTGGAGTGGTGGCCGGCGCGTTGGCGTGCGTCATTGAAGAACTCTCCTTGGTGGACAGGTGTGCGCCCACCCGGCCCCGGGCGTGCTCAGTCGCGCAGTGCTTCGATCACGCTCGTGAGGTGGGCGCGGACGGCCGCCTCGGCCGCCTGCGGGTCCCTGGCCCTGATCGTCTCGATCATCGCCAGGTGCTCGCTCAGGGAGTGCTGCGGACGCCCCGGGCGAAGCGCCAGCTGGAAGCGGTGCCGCACCAGTTGGGCGTTGAGCCGCTCCAGCAGTTCCACTGCGGTCTGCTGGCCGGAGATCACCCGGATCCTGGCGTGGAGTTCCTGGTTGAGCTCGGAGTAGGTGACCGGTTCGCCGTCGGCGACGGCCTTGGTCATCGCCGTACCGAGGTCCGCGAGGTCGGCGAGCTGCTCGTCGCTGGCCGCGACGGCCGCCTTGGCGGCGCAGAGTCCCTCCAGGACCATGCGGCACTCCGTGATGGCGACCGCTTCCTCCACGGTCACCACCCGGACCCGCGAACCGCGGTTGCGGATCCGCTCGACCAGTCCCTGTGCCTCCAGATCGATCAGTGCCGCACGGATACTGGCCCGCGTCACACCGAACTCCTCGGCGAGTTCGTTCTCCACCAGCCGCTGGGCCGGGGCCATCTCGCCGTGCAGGATCGCCTGCCGCAACAGCGTGAACGCATGCTGCTTGGCCTGCTCTCCGGTGCTCGGACGGGCTTCCTTCGGCATTGCGCCCTCCCTGAGTGAGTGCCTGTCGAACGTAAATCTAGCCAAACAAGATTGTCAACAATTTTGTCTGCCGTATTGCCGCCGCAATCCGCGTACGGGTTCCGGCGGACGCGCGCTCAGCCGGTGCGGTACAGCTCGCTGAGCAGTTCGAGAACCGCCTGCTGGGCGGGGTGCGGATCGTCCCGCCACCAGGCCAGCCGGACGGCGACCGGTTCGGCGTCCCGCACCGGCCGGTAGACGATGCCGGGCCGCGGATACTGGTTGGCGGTCGACTCCGCGGTCACGCCGATGCCGCGTCCGGCGGCGATCTCGGTGAGCCAGTCGTCGACGTCGCGGATCTCCTCGACGGCGGGGCGCGCGTCGGGCGGCCACAGCTCGGGAGTGGTGGTGCCGGTGCGCCGGTCGACGAGCAGGATCCGGCCGCCGATGTCGGCGAGCCGCACGGAGCGGCGCCGGGCCAGCGGATCATCGGCGGCCAGAGCGCACAGCCGCCGTTCCAGCCCCACGATGGCCGAGTCGAACCGCCGGTCCTCCAGCGGCCGCCGCACGACGGCGAGATCGCAGGCCCCCTCGCCGAGCCCGGCGAACGCCGAGTTCACCCGGATCAGATGCAGGTCGATCCCGGGGTGCGCCGCGTGCCACCTCCGCTGGAAGGCCACCGTGTGCCGGCCCACCGCCGACCAGGCGTAGCCGATCCGCAGCCGGGTGTGCCCGGAACCGGCCTCCTGGACCAGGTCGGCGACGTCCCCGAGCACCCGCCGGGCCCGCTCCACCACCCGCAGCCCGGTCGCCGTCGGCGTCACCTCGCGCGAGGTGCGCCGCAACAGCCGCACGCCGAGAGCCCGTTCCAGCCCCGCCAGGGTCCTGGAGACGGCCGCCTGGGACACCCCCAGGGCGATCGCCGCGTCGGTGAAGGTGCCCTCGTCGACGATGGCGACGAGACAGCGCAGCTGCCGCAGCTCGACCTCATCCATACGTACAGCGTATAGATCCGGAAGCACATGCATTTTGCGCATGAGCCGACCGGGCGGACTCTGCTGTCATGCGACGAACCCTCGAACGCCCGGCCGTCTCCCCGGCGCGGCCGGCCGGCGTGGCCACCATGTTCGGCAGCGGCCTGTCCAACCAGACCGGCGCGGCCATCGGCTCCCTGGCCTTCCCGGTCCTCGGCCCGCTGGGAGTGGTGGCGGTACGGCAGTACGTCGCCGCCCTCGTCCTGGTCGCCGTCGGCCGCCCCCGCCTGCGTGAGTTCACCTGGCGGCAGTGGTGGCCGGTGCTGCTGCTGGCGGTGGTCTTCGGCACGATGAACCTGACCCTGTACACCGCGATCGACCGCATCGGCCTCGGTCTGGCGGTCACCCTGGAGTTCCTGGGCCCGCTGAGCATCGCACTGGCGGCATCCCGCCGGCGGCTGGACGCGGGGTGCGCGCTCCTGGCCGCCGCCGGAGTGGTCGTCCTCATGCGCCCCCGGCCCTCGACCGACTACCCGGGCATGGCCCTGGGCCTCATAGCCGCCTGCTGCTGGGCCTCGTACATCCTCCTCAACCGCCTCGTCGGCCACCGCATCCCGGGCGCCCAGGGCTCGGCGGCGGCCGCGTCCGTATCGGCGCTGACCTTCCTGCCGATCGGAGCCTTCGTGGCGCTACGGCACCCGCCGACGGCCTGGGCGATCCTCTGCGCCGTGGCCGCCGGCGTCCTCTCCTCGGCCGTCCCCTACCTGGCCGACCTCCTCACCCTCCGCAAGGTCCCGGCCCAGACCTTCGGCCTCTTCATGAGCGTCAACCCGGTCCTGGCGGCGGTGGTGGGGTGGGTGGTGCTGGGGCAGGGGCTGGGGGTGCCGGAGTGTGCGGGGATCGGGGCGGTGGTCGCGGCCAACGCGGTCAGCCTCTCAAGGAAGCCCGGCTGAGGTGCGCCCTCCAGGGGCGCGGGGAACTGCGCGACCAGCCCCGACCGGCCCGCAGCTCACCCACAACCGAATCCCCCCCGGCTCACCCGACCGCCTCCTTCCAGGCCGCTCCCGCCGCGACCGCCTGCCGCCACCCCCGAAGCACCTTCGGCGGCATCCCCACCGCAAGCACCCCGCTCAGCCGCTCCCCCGTCCGGTACGCGGCCACGAACCGCCGATCCTCCAACTCCCCGTCCACGACCCGCACTTCCTCGTGCCCCCGCAGATACCCGTACGCCTGGACCTTCATCTCGTACTGGTCCGACCAGAAGTACGGCACCGGCGCGAACGCCTTGCGCGCCCCGGGGTTGAGGAGGTTGCGGGCCGCGGCCATGCCCTGCTCGGCCGCGTTCGTCCGGTGCTCGATCCGCATCGAGAGCCCGAACAACGGGTTGTACCAGCGGGCCACGTCCCCGGCCGCGTACACGTCCCGCGCCGCCTCGCAGTACTCGTCGCAGACGACACCGTCGCCCACCGCGAGCCCGCTTCCGGCCAGCCACTCCGTGTTCGGCAGGGAGCCGATCGCGACCAGCACCTCGTCGGCCTCGATCTCCTCCCCGTCGGCGAGCCGCACCCCGTCCTCGGTCACCTCGGTGACACCGGTGCCGGTGCGCAGGTCCACGCCCCGCTCCAGGTGGGCCCGGGACAGCACCCGTCCCACCTCCTCGCCGACCGCGTGCGCGAGCGGCACCTGCGCCGGTTCCAGCAGCGTCACCCGGGCGCCCACCTTCCAGGCGACGGCGGCGGCCTCGGCGCCGAGGAAGCCGGCGCCGACCACCACCAGCCGCTGCCCCGGCCCGAGCCGCTCCCGCAGGGTCAGCGCGTCGTCGAGGGTGCGCAGCACGTGCGCCCCCTCCCCCGGCAGCCGGCGCGGCCGCACCCCCGTGGCCAGGATCAGCCCGTCGTACGCCAGCTCCGAGCCGTCGGCCAGACGCACCGTACGGTCCGCCACGTCCAGTCCGACCGCCGCCGCCCCGAGCCGCAACTCCAGCCCCAGGGCGTCGAGTTCCACGGGCGCCCGCAGTGACACCCGCTCCGGCGCCCACTCGGCCGACAGCACCTGCTTGGACAGCGGCGGCCGGTCGTAGGGCAGGTGGGGTTCGTCGCCGACGAGGGTGAGGGTGCCGTCGTAGCCCTCGCGCCGGAGCGTCTCGACCGCCGCGAGCCCCGCGGCGGAGGCTCCGACGACCACGATCCGGTTCACTTCTCCGCCAGCCGGATCGCGGCGGCCGGGCAGATCGCGACGGCCTCGCGGACGTCGTCGAGGGCCTCCTCGGCCGGGTTCTCGTCGATCACGAAGGCGATGCCGTCCTCGTCCCGCTGGTCGAAGACCTCGGGGGCGACGAGCACGCACTGCCCGGACGCGACGCACTTCGGTTCGTCCAGTTCGACATGCATGGTGTTCTCCTCAGTTTTCTTCGGGGGGGGTGGGGTCACCAGGTGACGGGGAGTTCGTGGACGCCGTACACGCCGCCGTTGTGCTTGAACGGGAGGTCGTCGATGTCGGCGGCGAGGCGGAGGGTGGGGATGCGGCGGTAGAGGGTGCCGTAGACCACCTGGAGTTCCATCCGGGCCAGTGGCTGGCCCAGGCACTGGTGGACGCCGAAGCCGAAGGCGACATGGCGGCGGGCGTCGCGGGTCAGGTCGAGGCGGTCGGGGTCGGCGAAGACCTCGGGGTCGCGGTTGGCGATATCGTTGGGCATGATCACGCCCTCACCGGCGCGGATCACCTGCCCGCCCACCTCGATGTCCTCGAGGACCGCACGGCGCCTGCCGCTGTGCACGATGCTCAGGTAGCGCAGCAGTTCCTCGACCGCGGCGGCGACGGCCCTGGGATCGTCGGTGTCGCGCAACAGGGCGAACTGCTCGGGGTGTTCGAGCAGGGCGAGGGTGCCGAGCGCGATCATGTTGGCGGTGGTCTCGTGCCCGGCGAGCAGCAGCAGGACGCCCATCTGCGCGGCGCCCAGCCGGGTCAGCTCGCCGGCCTGCACCCGGGCCACGAGCCCGGAGAACAGGTCGTCGGCGGGGTGCTGCATCTTCTCGCCCATCAGCCGGTCGAGGTACTCGGCGAGCCTGCCGTGGGCGGCCGTCCGGTCCTCGACGGTGGTGTCGCGGCTGATGAGCAGCCTGCTGTTCTCCTGGAAGAAGTCGTGGTCGTCGTAGGGAACGCCGAGCAGTGCGCAGATGACCAGCGAGGGCACCGGGAGCGCGAAGGCCTCGACCAGATCGACGGGGTTGGGCCCGGCCAGCATCTCGTCGATCAGGTCGTCGACGATCTTCTGCACGGCAGGCCGCATGGCGTCGACGCGCTTGATCGCGAACGGCGCGGTGACCATACGGCGCAGCCGGGCGTGCTCGGGGTCGTCCATCATGATGAAGCTGGCGGTGTTCCCGCCGTCGGTGACCGGCATCTGCAGCGGATATCCGGGCCGGGTGAGATCGGCGCTCAGCCGGGGGTCGAGCAGCACGGCCCGCTGGTCGGCGTACCGGGTGAGCAGCCAGTAGTCCTTGCCGTCCCAGAGCCGGACCTTGGTGAGGGGGCCCTCCTCCTGGGCGGCGGTCAGGGCCGGGGGCGGGTCGAAGGGGCAGCGGGCGGCCCGGGGCATCGGGAAGTCGGGGACCTGCGCGGCCGGGCCGGGCCGGGGGTCCGTCAGGATGTCGGCCATCTCTGTCTCCTCGGGGTGGGGGACTCCGCTCACGGCGGAGCGCCGGGATGATGGGTACGAGGCCTCGATGAACACATGCAAACAGGTAGGACTGACCGGTTCCGGTCAGTTTCCTGACAGTCGGCTGACGTGGCCCAGATCACACCGCAGGGCCGTCGCCGTAACCGGCGCATCAGTGGCAGATGCCATGAACCTCCTTACGTCCAGAGGATGTTGATGTGTCGTGACGAACCTCACCGGCACGCCCGGAGGCCTGCACGCACCTGCCCCGACACGCACCGGCAGCCGACCGGCAGAGCTGTCGGCGCGTTTGCTCCCGGATTCCATCGCGAACTGTTCACACATCGCCCGACGGCTCTCCCAGCCAGTAGCCGAAGCCCCGCCGGGTGTGGATCAGCGCCGACCCGTCCCGGTCCACCTTGCGCCTGAGCCGGGACACCAGTTGCTCGATGGCGTTGTCGCCCCGGAACTCGCCCCAGACGTACCGGCTGATCTGCTCCTTCGACAGCACCTTGTGGGCGTTGACGAGGAGGTGGCGCAGCAGCCGGTACTCGGCGGGCGTGAGGTCGAGGGTGCGGCCGTCGCGGCGGGCCCGGCAGGTGCCGTCGTCCAGGACCAGGTCGGCGTGGTCCAGCACGCTCCCCCACCGGCCGCCGTCGCCCCGGTCCCGGAGCAGGACCTTCACCCGGGCGAGGACTTCGGCGATCCGGAACGGCTTGGTGACGCAGTCCCGCTCGCCGGCGCCGAGCTCGGGCACCAGCCGGGCCAGGGAGTCGCAGTCGGCCAGCAGCAGGACGGGCGGCCGGTAGGCGGGCTTGAAACGGCCGCCCCGGGCGAGGTCGTCGAGGCCGGGCAGCTCGGCGTCGATGACGACGAGGTCGAACCGGCGCTCCGCGAACCGCCGCACCACCTCGGCGCCGCTGTCCGCCAAGGCCATCCGGTATCCCGCCAACTCCAGTGTGGTGGCGAGGAGTTCGGCGATCTCCGGGTCACCGGCGGCGACCAGGAGCTGTTGTCCGCTGCCACGGGCGAGCACCTGGGGTGCCGGGGAGCTGCCGTACATGGGGAGCCGTTCCTTCGTGAGCGCCGGGCAATTCGCTTGCTTGACTCAAGTAAGCCACATATGCTTGCCTAACTCAAGTAATCGGGGTCGCTCTGAGCGGAGGTCACCCCGAGGGCCCGCCCGACGGCGGGCCCGGGCGCCGGACCCGTGGGGACGGGTACCGGCGCAGCCCTCGGGCCGGCCACCGGCCCACTCCCCCCGGCCCGGCACCCGGCCCGAGGGCATCCACCGCAACCGCACCACCCCCGGGCGAGCCCAGCGGCGCGCCCGGACCGGTACCTCCAGAAAGCGAGAGTCACCCCATGGCCACGATGAAGTCCGTACAGACCGGTGGCGTCGGCAGGATCGAGGTCGTGGACGTCGAGCGTCCCGTGCCCGGCCCGAAGGACGTACTGCTGAAGATCCGCGCGGGCGGTATCTGCGGCACCGACGTCACTTTCCTGCACCTGGGCGGCATGCCCGCCCGCGCCCACCTGGGCGGCGACCTGGTCCCGGTGCCGCTGGGCCACGAGCCGGCCGGCGAGGTCGTCGAGGCCGGCGCCGAGGTCACCGGGCTGAAGGTGGGCGACCGGGTGGTGGTGAACCCGCAGGACGCGCCCACCGGGATCATCGGCTGCGGCGGCCGGTACGGCGCGCTGAGCGAGTACCTGCTGATCGAGAACGCCGAGGTCGGCAGGGGCGTCGCGGTGTTCCCGGACACCGTGCCGTTCGAGGTCGCCGCCCTCAACGAGCCGATGGCCGTCTCCCGGCACGCGGTCAACCGTTCCGAGGCCGGTCCTGACGACAAGGTGGTCGTCTTCGGCGCGGGCCCGATCGGACTGGGCGCGGCGATCTGGCTGAAGCTGCGCGGCGTCCGGCACGTGGTCGTCGCCGACGTCATCCCGGCCCGGCTGGAGAAGGCGCTGGCCGTGGGCGCGGACGCCGTCATCAACTCGGCCGAGGAGGACGTCACCGCGCGGCTGACCGAACTGCACGGGCAGAGCGCCAACGCGCTGGGCCAGCCCCGGCCGGACACCGACATCTTCATCGACGCGGCCGGTGCCCCGGCCGTCTTCGACACCGTGGTGGCCAACGCGAAGTGGCACGCCAGTCTGGTCATGGTCGCCGTGCAGAAGAGGGGCGAGGTCGACCTGGGCGGCATGCTGCGCAGCGAGCTGACGCTCATCGCCTCGCAGGGCTACCCGACCGAGATCTTCGAGGTCACCCCCGAACTGGTCGAGCACCACGAACGGTTCGCGAAGCTGATCAGCCACCGCGTCCCGTTCACCGACGTGGAGGGCGCCTTCCAGCTGACCCTCACACCGGGCGCCGCCGAGAAGGTCGTCGTCACCTTCGACGCGTAGCGGTGACCGGCGCCAGCCACAGCCCCAGCAGGGCGTCGGTGAGCCCGGTGGCCGCGTCGCCCCAGGTGGCGCGGGGCGTGTCGGTGCCCTCGGCGAGGGCGCGCTCGCGCTCGGCACAGGTGTGCAGGATCAGCGTCCGGGCCATCTGGCCGCGTTCGGTGCGGACCTCGGCGGGCAGCTCCGGCAGCCGCCGGTTCAGCTCGGCCACGGCCTCCCGCAGCGACGGCGAGGCCAGGGACTCCTCGACCATGATCTCGTAGAGGGCAGGGTCGGTCGCCACCTGAGCGCAGAAGCGGGCGTACCAGGTGGGGCTGCCCAGACCGGCGAGGTGTTCGGTGATCGGGCGGACCAGACAGTCCACCCAGTCGCGGACGTCGTCGGAGCCGCCCACGGCGGCCAGCAGGCGGGCCCGGATCTCCTCGATCTGCCCGAAGTGCCGGGCGGCGATCGCGCGGACCAGGTCGGCCTTGGTGCCGAAGTGATAGCCGACCGCGGCGTTGTTGCCCTGGCCGGCGGCCTCGCTGACCTGGCGGTTGGAGACGGCGTAGACGCCCTGCTCGGCGAAGAGCCGTTCCGCCGTCGCCAGGATGACCTCCCGTGTCGCGCCGGCCTGCTCCGCCCGCGCCGTCCTGCCCGTCATGCCCACCACCGCTCCGGGACCACGCACCACCCGGACCGGCCGGTCCCGCCAGCCGTACCGGGGCCTCGCCCGGGGCGGCGAGGTCCAGCCGAAAAAGCCTACGCGGCGGCGGCGCACAGTGCCGCCACCCCTGCCAGTAAAGTAAGTCAAGCGACTGACTTAAATAATGGCCAAGTCGCTCCCTGTTCTGCCTACGGAGGCCCTCTCCCATGTCCGAAGCCCCTGTCCGGCCCGCCGGGTCCACAAGCCCGGCACAGCCGAGCCCGAACGCGGTGGTGGCGGTGCTGGCGCTGTCCGGTATCACCGTCTCGCTGATGCAGACCCTGGTGATCCCGATCGTCCCGGAGCTGCCGAAGTACCTGGACGCCTCGGCGTCCAACGCGGCCTGGGCGGTGACGGCGACCCTGCTCGCCGCCGCCGTGGCCACCCCGGTGGCCGGCCGCCTCGGCGACATGTTCGGCAAGCGGCTGATGCTGCTGGTCAGCCTGGTGCTGCTGGTCTGCGGCTCGGTGGTGGCCGCGCTGAGCGACACGCTCGTCCCGATGATCATCGGTCGTACCCTGCAGGGCCTCGCCGCCGCCGTGGTCCCGCTCGGCATCAGCATCATGCGCGACGAGCTGCCGCCGGAGCGCCTCGCGGGCTCGACGGCGCTGATGAGTGCCTCGCTGGGCGTCGGCGGCGCACTCGGCCTGCCGGCCGCGGCGTTCATCGCGGACCACTACGACTGGCATGTGCTGTTCTGGACCTCCGCCGCCCTCGGTGTCGTGGCGTTCGCGCTGGTCAAGATGCTGGTGCCGGAGTCCAAGGTGCGCTCGGGCGGCCACTTCGACGCGCTCGGCGCGGTGGGCCTCGCGGTCGGTCTGGTCTCGCTGCTGCTCGCCGTCTCCAAGGGCGCCGACTGGGGCTGGGCGAGCGGCACCACGCTCGGCCTGTTCGCACTCGCGGTCGTCGTGCTGCTCGCCTGGGGCTTCTTCGAACTGCGCACCACCCAGCCGCTGGTCGACCTGCGCACCACGGTCCGCCGCCAGGTGCTGTTCACCGACCTCGCCTCGATCGCCTTCGGCTTCTCGATGTTCGCGATGTCCCTGGTGCTCCCGCAGCTGCTCCAGCTGCCGACCCAGACGGGCTACGGCCTCGGCAGGTCGATGCTGACGGTCGGGCTGGTGATGGCCCCGCAGGGTCTGGTCATGATGGGCTTCGCCCCGCTCTCGGCCGCCATCACCAAGGCCAGGGGGCCGAAGGTCACGCTCATGATCGGCGCGGTGATCGTCGCCGCGGGCTACGGCCTCAACATCGTCCTGATGTCCGAGGTCTGGCACCTGATCCTGGTCTCCTGCATCATCGGCGCCGGTGTCGGCTTCGCGTACGGCGCGATGCCCGCGCTGATCATGGGCGCGGTCGAGGCGTCCGAGACGGCGGCGGCGAACAGCCTCAACACGCTGATGCGGTCCATCGGCACCTCGGTGGCGAGCGCCGTCGCCGGCGTGATCCTGGCCCAGATGACCATCAGCCTCGGCGGCGCCACCCTGCCCGCCGAGAACGGGTTCAAGGTGGTCATGGCGATCGGCGCGGGCGCGGCCGTGCTGGCCTTCGTCCTCGCCTCGTTCCTGCCCGGGCGCCGTCCGGCGGAGCCGGAGGCCGCTCCGGCCCCGGCGGCGCCCACGGCCGAGTCCGTGCACTGAGCCGCGGACGCGGACGGTGATCCGCGGCGGGGCGGGCGGTCCCCGGTGGGCCGCCCGCCCCGCCGCCGGGGCCACGGACCATGGTCACAGGAGACCTCCCGGAGCGAACGATGAGCACTCCCTGGCAGCGCTACGCCGAAGAGCACGCCCGTACCGTCGACACCATGGCGGCCGTGCTGCTGTTCGCCTCGTTCCTGCTCGGCAGCGAGATCACCATGCCCCCCGGGTCCCGGCCGAGCGCGGCCGGGCCGACCATCGCCCTCGCCGCCGTCGGCTGCGGCGCCCTGCTCTGGCAGCGCACCCGGCCGCGCACGGTGGTCGCCGTCGCCGCGGCGGCCACCGCGGCGGCCGCGGGGCTCGGGCAGCTGCCGACCCCGCTGCTGCTGGGCGGCCTGATGCTGGCGCTGTACCGGCTGGCGGTCGTCACCGACCGCCCCACCGCGCGCAGGTTCTACTTCGGGAGTCTCGTCCTCGTGGTGACCACCGCCGTGGCCCTCGCCCCGGCCGGCGTCCCCTGGCCGCTGGAGACGATCAGCCCGGCCGCCTGGCTGCTGCTGCCGGTCGTCGCCGGCAACGCCGTACGGCTGCAGAGCGCGTATCTGGAGGCGGTTCACGCGCGGGCCGAGTACGCGGAGCGCGGCCGGGAGGAGGAGGCCCGGCACCGGGTCGCGGAGGAGCGGATGCGCATCGCGCGGGAGCTGCACGACGTGGTCGCCCACCATCTGGCCCTGGCCAACGCCCAGGCCGGTACGGCGGCCCACCTGTCGCGCACCCATCCCGACCAGGTGCACCGGATCCTCCGGGACCTCGCCGGTACGACCGGTGCCGCGCTGCGCGAGCTGAAGGCCACCGTGGGCCTGCTCCGGCAGACCGACGACCAGGACCTGCCGCTCGCGCCGAGCCCCGGCCTGGCCCAGCTGCCGGAGCTCACCGAAGCCTGCGAGTCCGCCGGGCTGACCGTGCACGTCCACGTCGAGGGCATCCCCCAGCCGCTGACCGCGGGCGTCGACCTGACGGCGTACCGGATCGTTCAGGAGGCGCTCACCAATGTCACCAAACACGCCGCCGCCGAGGCCGCGTACGTCAGGATCGGGTGGGCCCGGGACAACGTGACCCTCACGGTCACCGACAACGGCACCGCCACCGCCCTGCCCGTGCCCGCCCAAGGGCGCGGATTCGGGCTGATCGGGATGCGCGAGCGGGCCCGGTCGGTCGGCGGCGCCTTCGCCGCCGGGCACCGGGACGGCGGCGGTTACGAGGTCACCACCCGGCTGCCGCTGTACCCCGGCGCCACGGAACCCGAAGGACAAGGGCCGCCATGACCATCCGCGTACTCCTCGCCGACGACCAGGCCCTGTTGCGGGCCACCTTCCGGATCCTCGTCGAATCCTGCGCCGACATGGAGGTGGTGGCGGAGGCCACCGACGGCGCCGAGGCGGTCGTGCTCACCCGCGAGCACCGGCCGGACGTCGTCCTGATGGACATCCGGATGCCCGGCACCGACGGGCTCGCCGCCACGGCCGCCGTCTGCGCGGACCCGGAACTGTCCGGCGTACGGGTGCTGATCCTCACCACGTTCGAGGTCGACGAGTACGTGGCCCAGGCGCTGCGTTCCGGGGCCAGCGGCTTCCTCGGCAAGGACGTGACCGCCGAGGCGCTGCTGGACGGGATCCGGACGGTGGCCGCCGGCGAGTCGCTGCTCTCCCCCACCGCGACCCGCAGCCTCGTCACCCGGTTCCTGGCCACGCCCGCGCCCGGCGCCCGGCTCGCCGCACCCGAACAGCTGCGCGTGCTCACCGCGCGCGAGCGCGAGGTCATGGCACTGGTGGCCGAGGGCCTCTCCAACGAGGAGATCGCCGGGAAGCTGTTCGTCTCCCCGCTGACCGTGCGCACCCACGTGCACCGGGCGATGACCAAGCTGGACGCCCGGGACCGGGCCCAACTGGTGGTGATGGCCTACCAGTCGGGGCTGGTGCAGCCCCCGCCGCCGGCACCGGCGCCCTGAGGCCTGTTCGGGGGAACCGGTCCCGGAAGGCGCGTGCGGCAGCCGTGCCGGGTTCACAACTCCTGGGTGACCGCCCTCCCCGTGATCCCGCCCATGCTCGCCACCGCCGGCCGGCTGCCGCCCGCCGCCCAGGACACCCGGTGGGCCTACGAGACCAAGCAGGACGGCCAGCGGGTGGTCGTCTACCTGCCCGGCGACGGCAGCGTGCTGCTGCGCGCCCGCTCCGGCGAGGTGATCACCGCCGCCTATCCGGAGCTGCGCCCGCTGGCGCAGGCCCTGGGCCGGACGCCGGCGATCCTGGACGGCGAGGTACTGGCCGTCGACGAACACGGGCGCGCCGACTTCCAGTTGCTGCAGAGCCGGATGGGCCTGGCCCACGCGCCGGCCCGGGCGGCACGGATGGCGGCCCGGATCCCCGTCCACCTGGTGGTCTTCGACGCGCTGCTGCTGTCGGACCCGCTGCTCACCCTGGCGTACGCGGACCGCCGGGCGCGCCTGGAGTCCCTCTCCCTGGACGGGCCTCACTGGTCGACGCCGAGGGCCGTCGTGGGGCACGGCGCCGAGGCGCTGCGGGCGACCCGGGAGCACGGCCTGGAGGGCCTGGTCTGCAAACGGCTCGACTCGGTGTACGAGCCGGGGGTGCGGTCCCGCGCCTGGATCAAGATCCGCAACGTGCGCGCCGCGGACGTGGTCGTCGGCGGCTGGCTGCCGGGCAAGGGGCGGCTGACCGGGCTGCCGGGCGCGGTGCTGGTCGGCCAGCGGTCCGCCGACGGGCGGCTGCGGTACGTCGGCGGGGTGGGCACCGGCTGGAGCGCGGCGGAACGGACCGAACTGGCCGCGCTGCTGCGGGCCGTCGCGACCGGCTCCTGCCCCTTCGACCCGGTCCCGCCGGTCCAGGGCGCCCACTGGGTGCTGCCCCGGCTGGTCGGCGAGGTCGGTTACAGCACCCGGACCCGGGCCGGCCTGCTGCGCCAGCCGTCCTGGCTGCGGCTGCGCCCGGACCTCACCCCGGAGGAGTCCGCGGCGGACCTGCCGGAGGAGGCGGGCTGACGGCCCGCGGCCGACAGGATGTCGGAATCGGCGGTCGACAGGAAGGTCTATCGTGTCCCCATGTCCGCACCCGAGTTGATCCGTATCGTCTCTCGCGACTCTCCGATGGCGCTCGCTCAGGTGGCCCGGGTCCGGGCCGAGTTGGCTGCGCTGTATCCGCAGGTGCGCACCGAGGTCGTGCCGGTGAAGACGACCGGCGACAAGTGGCTGGGCGATCTGTCCCTGGTGGAGGGCAAGGGGGCGTTCACCAAGGAGGTGGACGCCGCGCTGCTGGCCGGGGCGGCCGATCTCGCCGTGCACTGTGTGAAGGACGTGCCCGCGGACCGGCCGCTGCCCGCCGGGACGGTGTTCGCGGCGTTCCTGAAGCGGGACGACATCCGCGACGCCCTCGTCCACCCGGGCGGGCTGACCCTGGACGAGCTGCCGCCGGGCACCCGGATCGGCACCTCCTCGGTGCGCCGGGTGGCCCAGCTGTCGGCGACCCATCCGCATCTGGAGTGCGTGCCCTTCCGCGGCAACGTCAACCGGCGGCTGGAGAAGCTGGCCGCCGGCGAGGCCGACGCGCTGCTGGTGGCGATGTCGGGGCTGGAGCGGATCGACCGCACGGACGTGATCACCGAGGTGCTGGACCCGGAGACGATGATGCCGCCCATCGGCGCGGGCATCCTCGCCCTGCAGTGCCGGGAGGGCGACTCCGAGCTGATCGACGTGGTGAGCGGGCTCGGCGACCCGGCCACCTACCGGGAGGCCACCGCCGAGCGGATGTTCCTCCATGTGCTCCAGGGCCACTGCAACAGCCCCATCGCCGGCTATGCGCGGGTCGACGGCGGTGGTGAGCTGTCGCTGCGTGCCTGCGTGTTCACGCCGGACGGCAAGACCCGGCTGAACGCCCACGAGTGGGCGGGGCGCCTCGACCCGGCGACCCTCGGCACGTCGGTCGCCGTGGCGCTGCTGCGGCAGGGGGCCCGGGAGATCATCGACGGCATCCCCCACTAGGCGCTCCGCTGGAGGTGCCGCGCCGGGTCGTCGTGCGTCTGCTGCGGCGTGGGGGCTGGTCGCGCCGTTCCCCGCGCCTCTTCGGGAGCCGCAGTGCCGGGCCAGGCCGTTGTCCGACTGCGGGACCGTCGTGGCTTGTCGCGCCGTTCCCCGCGCCCCTTTCGGGGGCGCGTTGTGCCGGGCCACGCCGTCGCCCGTCCGCAGCATTGTCGTGGCTTGTCGCGCAGTTCCTCGCGCCCCTTTCGGGGCGCGTTGTGGCTCACGGGGTGGTGGGGCCGGGTTCCGTCTGGTCCTTGAGGAAGGCGGTTACCTGGTGGGACAGGCTGCCGGGGGTGGCGGTCTGGCAGGCTGTGGCGGTGGTGGAGTCCAGGACGCCGATGCCGCCCGCCCACAGGCGGCGCTCGGTCCACTCCTCGTCGACGCGGAGCTGGACCTGGATGTCGACCTGGGTGAGGGCGCTCTCCGGGCCCGCGGCGTAGAGGACGGCGGTGGCGCGGCGCAGGGGGTAGACGTCGAAGCCCTCGATGAACTGGGAGTTGCGCCAGTCGATGAACGCGCCCTCGCCGTCGGGGCCGACCCGGACGTCGATCTGGCCGTCCTCCAGCTGCACGCTGAAGTGGCCGGAGCCGCGGTTCTCGATGGTCACCCGGGCACTGAAGTACGTCAGCCCGGCCGCGGCGTCGTCCCGGCCGCGCGGCGGCTCGGACTTCTCCAGGCGGTGGACGCGGACGCGCAGACCGGCATGCTCGTCGTACTCGTGCCAGTCCCCGACCACGCTCGGCTCGTACACAGTGCCCCTCTCGACCCACGCTGTTTATCTGTGCGCTCAGCGCACTGTCAAATGAGTGGAATGCGCTGTGGCCAGGGGGTTCGCCCGCTTTGATCGCTGATCAAGCGTTGCGCAGCGGTTATCCCGCCCCGGGGGTCCGGGGCGGGTCGCGGGCGCGTGCCGCACATCACGTCGGTGTACCCGGCACCTGTCGCCGGCTCAGCGGGCGAGGCGGCCGAGCAGCGAGGAGGCCGCGGTGATGCCGAGCGCGGCGGCGACCGCCAGGACGGCGAAGTCGAGGCCGAGGTGGGCGGGTGTGCCGAGCAGCAGGCCGCGCAGGGCGTCGACCTGGTAGCTCAGCGGGTTGACCCTGCTGACCGCCTGGAGCCAGCCCGGCATGATCGCCAGCGGGTAGAGGGCGTTGGAGCCGAAGAACAGCGGCATGGTGATCGCCTGTCCGATGCCCATCAGCCGGTCGCGGCTGAGGACGATGCCGGCGATGCTCATCGACAGGCAGGAGAAGAAGGCCGAGGCGAGGACGACGGCGAGTCCGACGCCGAGCAGCTTCAGCGGGTTCCAGGTGAGGGACACCCCGAGGATGGCGGCGATCACGATCACCACGACCGCCTGGATCAGGGACTTCACGCCGGCCGCAAAGGCCTTGCCGGTGATGAGGGCCGACCGGGGGGTGGGGGTGACGAGGAGCTTGTTGAGGATGCCGGCGTCGCGCTCCCAGATGATCTGGATGCCGTAGAAGATCGCGATGAACATCGCGGACTGGGCGATGATGCCGGGCGCGAGGTAGTCGATGTAGGGGATGCCGCCGGTGGGTATCGCATGGATCCGGGTGAAGGTCTGGCCGAAGATCAGCAGCCAGAGGGCGGGCTGGATCGCGCGGGTGTAGAGCTCGGTGCGGTCGTGGCGGAGCTTCTGCAGCTCCACGGCGCACATGGCGACGACCCGGGCGGGCAGCAGCCGCCAGCCGGAGCGCGGCTGGGGCGGGGTCAGCAGCAGGGACGTGCCCGTGCGCTCAGCCGACACGGTTCGCGGTGCGGCGGGTGCTCCGGACATCGCGGAAACCTCCTGACTGGTCGTCGAGGCCGCTGCCGGCCACGTCGCGGAAGACGTCTTCGAGGGTGGGCAGGGCGTCGCTGCCCTGACGTTCGGCGAGGCCCCGCCTGAGTTCGGTGGGGGTGCCGAGGGCGCGGATACGGCCGCGGTGCATCAGGCCGATCCGGTCGCAGTGCTGGTCGGCCTCGTCCATGTAGTGGGTGGTGACCAGCACGGTCATGCCGGTCGCCGCGCGTACGGAGTTGATCTGGTCCCACACGCTGGTGCGGGCGATCGGGTCGAGGCCGATGGTCGGCTCGTCGAGGATCAGCAGCCGGGGCGCGCTGACCAGCGCCTGGGCCAGTTCGAGGCGGCGGACCATGCCGCCTGAGTAGGTGCCGGCGAGCCGGTCGGCGGCATCGGTGAGGTCGACGGCCTCCAGCGCCTCGGCGACCCGCGGGGCGCGCTCGCGCCGGGGGACGTCGAAGACGCGGGCGAACAGCTCGACGTTCTCGCGTCCGGTGAGCCCGCTGTCGGCGGACAGCTGCTGCGGGACGTAGCCGAGCAGCCGGCGTACGGCCATCCGCTCCCGGCCGGTGTCGTGGCCGAAGACGCGCACCATCCCGGCGGGGACGGGCAGCAGGGTGGTGATGCAGCGGATGGCGGTGGTCTTGCCTGCGCCGTTGGGGCCCAGCAGGCCGAAGACCTCGCCCTCGCCGACGCTCAGGTCGAGTCCGTCGACGGCCTTGGTCTCCCCGAAGGAGTAGGAGAGCCCGGTGCAGGCGACTGCGGTGGTGTCCGGCGTGGTGTCCGGCGTCATGATTCCCCGGCCTCCTCGTGCAGGGTGTCGGCCAGTCTCCGCAGCGCGGGAAGCGCCGCCCTGAGCGCCTCCCGGTCCGCCTCGTCCAGCCGGGCGACATGACCGGCGACCAGTTCCGCGCGGCGGCGGTGCCAGTCGGCGAGTCGTTTCTCGGCGTCCTCGGTGAGCAGCAGCCGGGCGGCCCGGCGGTCCGCCGGGTCGGTCTCCCGGCGCATGAAGCCGTCCTTGACGAGCTGGTTGACCAGTGTCGACACCGAGTTGCCCGCCAGGTACAGCTCCTTGGCGGCGTCCGAGATGCCGATCCCGGGCCGGGACTCCACCAGCCGCAGCAGCTCCACCTCGGCGCCGCGCAGCCGCGGACGGGTGAGCCCGCGGCGCAGTCTGCGGCGGATCAGCCGCTGGAGGCCGACCAACGCGTCGGCGAGTTCTTCCGGGAAGGTCTCCGATTCCACGCCTCGAAGATTACCTCTGCTTCAGAGGTATATCCCCCCCAAGGAACGGTCAAAGGACGGGCCGCCCCGAAGGGCGACAGGCGAAAGCCAATCAATCCACCTTTTCGAGTGAATTGTTTCGCTATACGCCGTTCAGGGCATTTGTAGCTAAGTGCTTCGGACCGGAGGCACGTGCGTGGGAGCCGGCTTCCGTCGGTCGCCCCGAGTCCTCGCCAGGGTCCGAGCGCGTTTCTCCCACGGTGTCCGTCCACCAGCACCGCTGAGGGAGGTGCGCGCCATGCGTGCCACCTGCACACCCAGGTCCCATCCGCACGACGACGCCCCCGACACGGCCCAGGCCTTCGTACGGCTGGCCGAGCTGCCCGCGGGCCCGGAGCGGCGGGCGCTCCGGGACGAGCTGGTCGAGCTGTGGCTGCCCATGGCCGAGCGGATCGCCGTGCGGTTCCGCGGCCGGGGGGAGACCCTGGAGGATCTGTACCAGGTCGCCGCGCTGGGGCTGGTGAAAGCCGTCGACCACTACGACCCGGCGCGTGGCCGGGCCTTCGAGGCCTACGCCGTGCCGACCATCACCGGCGAGATCAAGCGGCACTTCCGGGACCACATGTGGACCCTGCACGTGCCGCGCCGGGTCCAGGAGCTGCGCAACCGGGTACGGACCGCCCTCAAGGAGCTGGAACAGACGACCCCGGGGCGCGCGCCCACCGTCGCCGAGATCGCCGCGCGGGCCGAACTCACCGAGGACGAGGTCCGGGCCGGGACGGAGGCCCTGGAGTGCTACTCGGCACTGTCACTGGACGCCGAGATGCCCGGCGCCGACGGCTACGCGCTCGGCGACACCCTGGGCGGCCCGGACCCCGGCTACGACCTGGTCGTCGACCGCGCGGCCGCACAACCCTGTCTGCAGTGCCTGCCCGAGCGCGACCGGCTCATCCTCTACCTGCGGTTCTTCCGCGGTATGACGCAGAGCCGGATAGCCGAGCAGCTGGGCATCTCCCAGATGCACGTGTCCCGCCTGCTCACCGCCTGCTTCGACCGGCTGCGCCAGGAGTTGCCGGCCGAGGCCGGCTGAGGCTCACCCGGTGGGCGGTGCGCCGGGGATCTGCGTGGGGCCGTACCGTTCGAGGGCCTCCGCCAGCTCGACGCGGATCTCGGCCGGCATGTCGCCGGTGCGCCCCCAGAGCAGGATCAGGTCCGCGACGCTGCGCAGCTTGATGTTGGTGTGCTGGGAGACCTCCTTGAGCACCTCCCAGCCCGCGTCGGGCGTCACCCGGCCGAGCGCGACGATCATCCCGATGGCCTGGTCCACCACGGCATGGGAGGCGACGGCCTCCTTGAGCTGGTCGACCTCTTCCTGCAGGCGGAAGATCCGGTCCGGCTCGCGCTCTCCCATCCATCCATCGTGTCACCCGTCCGGCCCCGCGCCACCGGGGTGCTCGGCAGGCATTCCCACCGCTTCCGGTTGGAGACTGGTGGCAGACCGGTCCCCCGCCGGTCCCGACACCAGGACGCGAGTGCCATGAACCACGACACGCCTCCCCCCGGACCCGCGCAGAAGAAGCGGTCGGTGGTCTCCACGCACTCGGTCTTCGGTGCCCCGTGCTGGGTGAGCCTGACCAGCCGCGATCTGCAGACGACCGAGGACTTCTACAGCTCCGTGCTCGGCTGGCGATGGCGCAGCGTCCGGCTCGGCGACCACTTCCGGATCGCGCTGGCGGACGGGGTGCCGGTGGCGGGCATCGCCGCGGTCGCCTCGATGTGGCAGATGGCGGTGGCCTGGACGCCGTACTTCGCGGTGCCCGACGCGGACGAGGCGGTGGCCCGGGCCCGTGAACGCGGTGGCACCCCCGCGGTGGGACCGCTGTCCTTCCCGCCCGGCCGGGCGGCGCTGATCGCCGACCGGGACGGTGCCGTCTTCGGCATCTGGGAGGGCGACCTGGTCGCCAACTGGGAGACCTGGCGGCGGGCCGCCCCGACCTTCATCCGCCTGCACACCCGCAACGCCTTCGACTCGGCGATCTTCTACGGCGAGGTCCTCGGCTGGGCCTCCGACAGACCGGGCTGCTGCGAGGTCGAGTACGAGGGCGGCGAGGTCGTGCTGCGCAGCCGCGGAGATGCCGTGGCCCGGATCGACTCGGGGGCGGTGGAGGCGGCCCCCGATCCGTCGGTACGGCCGCACTGGCAGATCCATTTCGCGGTGACCGACGTGGCGGCCTGCGCGCGGATCGCCGAGAAACACGGTGGCAGTGTGCTGAGCGAGGAGGGCACCGAGGCGATCCTCCGGGATCCGGACGGGGCGCAGTTCACGGTGACGACGGCGCGGGGGGCGCGATGACCCGTTCCGGGGGCGCCGTCGTCGGGTGCGGGTGCGTGGGGGTTGCTCGCGCAGTTCCCTGCGCCCCTTAAAAGCAGGGCGCTGCGGTGAGTGCCCCTTCAGGGGCGCGGGGAACTGCGCGACCAGCCACGACGCACCCGCACCCGACGTACTACCTCGACGGCCGCGACAGCACGATCAGGCTCCGCGCCTCCACGCGGAGCCTCGTGCCCGCCTTGCGCTCGCGTTCGTCCGGCACCCCCTCCGGGTCGGCCGTGTCGATGAGGGTCGTCCAGCGCTCGCCGTAGGAGTCGTCGGGCAGCCGGAAGTCCACCGGCTCCCAGTGGCTGTTGAGGAGCAGCAGGAACGAGTCGTCGATCAGGCGCCGCCCGTAGGGGTCGCGTTCGGCGATGGCGTCGCCGTTGAGGAAGACGCCGACCGAGTGCGCGTCGGGCCGCTGCCAGTCCCGGTCGGTCATCTCGCGGGCGTCGGGCAGCAGCCACACCAGGTCGGGCAGCGGCTGCCCGGGACGCGTGGCGGTGTCCCCGAGGAAGAAGCACCGTCGGCGCAGCACGGGGTGGGCGGCGCGCAGCCCGATGACGTACCTGGTGAAGTCGGCGAGGCTCTGCTGCTCGTCGGTCAGTTCCCAGTCGATCCAGGAGACTTCGTTGTCCTGGCAGTAGGCGTTGTTGTTGCCGCGCTGGGTCCGGCCGAGTTCGTCGCCGTGGCTGAGCATCGGGATGCCCTGGGACAGCAGCAGGGTGGCGAGGAGGTTGCGCTGCTGGCGGGCCCGGAGTTCGAGCACGGCCGGGTCGGTGCTCTCGCCCTCCGCCCCGCAGTTCCAGGACCGGTTGTGGCTCTCGCCGTCCCGGTTGCCCTCGCCGTTGGCCTGGTTGTGCTTGTCGTTGTACGACACCAGGTCGCGCAGCGTGAAACCGTCGTGCGCGGTGACGAAGTTGACGCTCGCCCTCGGTCGCCGCCTGCTGGCCTGGTACAGGTCGGAGGAGCCGGTGAGCCGGGAGGCGAACTCGCCGAGCGAGCCCGGCTCGGCCCGCCAGAAGTCGCGTACGGCGTCCCGGTAGCGGCCGTTCCACTCCGACCACAGCTGCGGGAAGTTGCCGACCTGGTAGCCGCCCTCGCCGAGGTCCCACGGTTCGGCGATGAGCTTGACCCTGCTGATCACCGGGTCCTGCTGGATCAGGTCGAAGAACGCCGACAGCCGGTCCACCTCGTGGAACTGCCGGGCCAGGGTGGCCGCGAGGTCGAAGCGGAAGCCGTCGACGTGCATCTCGGTCACCCAGTACCGCAGCGAGTCCATGATCAGCTGGAGCACGTAGGGGTGCCGCATCAGCAGGCTGTTCCCGGTGCCGGTGGTGTCGTAGTAGTGCGCCCAGTCGCCGTCGACCAGCCGGTAGTAGGAGGCGTTGTCGATGCCCCGGAAGGACAGCGTGGGCCCCATCTCGTTGCCCTCGGCGGTGTGGTTGTAGACCACGTCGAGGATCACTTCGAGGCCGGCCGCGTGCATCGCCTTCACCATGGCCTTGAACTCGTTGACCTGCTGGCCGCGGGTGCCGAAGGCACCGTAGGCGTTGTGCGGGGCGAAGTAGCCGATGGTGTTGTAGCCCCAGTAGTTGGACAGGCCCCGGTCCTGGAGGACCCCGTCCTGCACGAACTGGTGGACCGGCATCAGCTCGACCGCCGTGACGCCGAGCGAGGTCAGGTGGTCGAGGACCGCGGGGTGCGCGAGGCCGGCGTAGCTGCCCCTGAGCCGTTCGGGTACCTCCGGGTGGGTGAGGGTCAGGCCGCGGACGTGGGCCTCGTAGATCACCGAGTCGGAGTACGGCCGCCGGGGCGGACGGTCGTCGCCCCAGTCGAAGTAGGGGTCGGTGACCACGCCGAGCATGGAGTGCCCGGCGCTGTCGGCCGGGGCGGGCCCGCCGGGGGTGCGCTCGTAGAGGGAGGCGTGGTTGTCGATCTGGCCGTCTATCGCCCGGGCGTACGGGTCCAGGAGCAGCTTCGCCGGATTGCACCGGTGGCCGAACTCGGGGGCCCAGGGGCCGGTCACCCGGTAGCCGTAGCGCTGTCCCGGCCCGACGCCGGGCAGGTAGGCGTGCCAGACGAAGCCGTCGACCTCGGTCATCGGCACCGTGGTCTCGGTGGCGGCGTCGTTCACCAGGACCAGTTCGACCCGCTCGGCGACCTCGCTGAACAGGGCGAAGTTGGTGCCCTGCCCGTCGAAGGAGGCTCCCAACGGGTAGGGGTGCCCGCTCCACACGGGCACCCCTTTCCGGGATTTCCTCGCCGTCACCGGGCGCCCGCCAGGGCGCCGTCGGCGGATGCGGCCAACTGGGCCACCGGCAGGTCGCGCGGCACCTTGAGGACCCGGCGCAGCCGGGGCTCAGGACCGGTCGGGACCAACGGGACGCGTTCCCCGGACCGGGCCCGCTGCGAGAACCAGATGATCTTGCTGCCGGTCTCCGGGGCGCAGCAGCCCCAGCCGTCGCTGGTCGCGGCGAGGTGCGCCAGGCACCCGCGCAGATCCTGGTCGGGGCGGAGATCCCGGTCGTCGTCGCCGATGGCGGTGATGAGGTGCTGCCCGTTCCACCACATCTCGATGGACGTGTGTTTGTCCGTCGCGTGCTGGTCGATGGCGGTCAGCAGCAGTTCGGCACCGCGGCAGACGGGGTCCACGAGATTGTCGAGATCCCAGTAACGCAGATGGGCGGCCAGTATGCGGCTGACCTGTCCCACCCGTTCCGGGCTGACCTCGACGTCGAGGTGGTAGTAGCAGGGCACTGCGGTCTTCATTGTCGCTAGCTCCTCACCCGCGAAGCTCCCGCTCCCCCTCACCCCTCCGGAAATCCGTTCCGGACGCGCAGCGTGAGCGCTGGTCGCTCCTGAGTCACCTTCACTGTGCGGGCGCTACGCCATTCGTGCAACCTGAGAGCTTCATGAGGTTGTTGAAGCTCCAACAAGACGCTCGGTCATCGTGCGTGCACCATGAGTGAAAGCCTCGATTCGCCGTAACGGCTCCGTGCCCTTCCGTGCCCGGACGCTCCCCCGATCCGGGGACACGTGCCCATTCGAGAGCGTCGGAAGGAACGACACGGCCATGCTGCTACCCGCGAAGGCCGAGGTGGCCCGGCAGCTGCGGCGCTACCGGGCGTGGGAGCGCGTCATGCTCGCCTCGCCACAGGACCGCGAGGTGCGGTCCACCTTCGAGGACTCGGGCTACACGCTGTGCGTGCTGATGGGCAAGCGCTGCGCCCGGGAGGCGGTGGACGCGGCCGAGCGCTACCTGCGCACCAGCCTCGTCACCTATGTGCGGGAACAGGGTGGGCGGTCCCAGCTGAGCGGGAAGGTCCGGCAGGGGCCGCCGGTGGAACGGCGTTCCGCGAGGCAGTGATCCCGCAGGCGGACCCGCGGGAAGACACCGGTCTTCCGGCACACTACGGACCGCGGAGCCGGGCCCCGGGCCCGGCTCCGCGCACGGCGGAGGTGAGACCCATGAAGGCGACCGAGACCATCGGCCGTGTTCCGGTGCGTGACGTCCGGCCCGCCGTGGAGTGCGGCGGGCGGCCGGCGAAGGCGGTCCCCGGCGAGACCTTCGAGGTCACCGCCACCGTCTTCCGCGAGGGCCATGACGCCGTCGGCGCCAATGTGGTGCTGTGCGACCCCGCGGGCCGCCCGGGCCCGTGGACGCCGATGCGGGAGCTGGTCCCCGGCACCGACCGCTGGGGCGCCACCGTCACCGTCGACGGGAAACCGGGCCGCTGGACCTACCAGGTCGAGGCATGGGGAGATCCGGTCGCCACCTGGCGCCACCACGCGAAGATCAAGATAACCGCGGGGATCGACACCGAACTGGTACTGGAGGAGGGCGCCCGGCTCTACGAACGGGCCGCCGCCGGGGTCCCGAAGGCAAAGAAACGGGAAATCCTGCTCGCCGCGTCCGCCGCCCTCCGCGACGAAGAACGGCCCGCCCCCTGGCGCCTAGCCGCCGCCCTCACGCCCGAGGCCGAGAAGGTCCTCGCGCGGTATCCGTTGCGGGAGTTGGTGACGGTCTCGGAGCCGTTGCCGCTGCTGGTGGA